>NZ_JBJGZP010000019.1:0-89825 GCF_054050555.1 Blastococcus sp. SYSU D00695
CCCCCCCCCCCCCCCCCCCCCCCCCCCCCCCCCCCCCCCCCCCCCCCCCCCCCCCCCCCCCCCCCCCCCCCCCCCCCCCCCCCCCCCCCCCCCCGCGGCAGGTGTCACTCCTTGACGCGGATGAGCTTGCGGTTGAGGAACTCGGTCATGCCGTAGCGGCCGAGCTCACGACCGAAGCCGGAGGCCTTGACGCCGCCGAAGGGCAGCTCGGGGCTCTCGAGGTGCACGCCGTTGACGAAGACCATCCCGGCGTCGAGCCGGTCGGCCACGCGCAGCGCCTGCTCCCGGTCGGTGGAGAAGACGTAGGCCCCCAGCCCGAACGGGGTGTCGTTGGCCAGCTCCACGGCCTCGTCCTCCGAGCCGGCCCGGTAGACCAGGGCCACCGGCCCGAAGAACTCCTCGTGGTGCGCCCGGTTGGCCGGGGTCACGTCGGTGAGGACGGTCGGCGAGAAGAACGCGCCGTCGGGGGCGCCCCCGACGACGAGCCGGGCGCCGTCGGCGACCGCACCCTCGACCTGCTCGTAGAGGTCGCTGGCGGCGCGGGCGGACGACAGCGGGCCCAGGCCGGCGTCCGGGTCCGCGGGCGGCATCGGCTTGGTGACGGCGAAGATCTCGCTCATCTTGGTGAGGAAGTCCTCGTAGTACTCGTCGGCGACGATGAAGCGCTTGGCCGCGTTGCAGGCCTGCCCGCTGTTGGACAGCCGGGCCGAGGCGGCCGCCGCGACGGTGGCGTCCAGGTCGTCGGTGGACAGGACGACGAACGGGTCGGACCCGCCGAGCTCCAGCACGACCTTCTTCAGGTGCTGGCCGGCCAGGGCGCCCACGGTGCGGCCGGCGCCCTCGGACCCGGTGAGGGAGACGCCCTGCACGCGCGGGTCGGCGATGATCTGCGCCACCTGGTCGGTGCTGGCGTACAGGTTGCGGTAGACCCCGGCCGGGGCGCCGGCGTCGAGGAAGATCTGCTCGATCGCCGCGGCGGAGGTCGGGCACTGCGAGGCGTGCTTGAGCAGCACCGTGTTGCCCGCGACCACGTTCGGCCCCGCGAAGCGGGCGACCTGGTAGTAGGGGAAGTTCCACGGCATGATCCCGAGCAGCGGGCCCAGCGAGCTCTGCCGGACCAGGGCGGTGCCCGTCGACCACGACGGCAGCGTGATCGGCTCGTCGGCGAGGAACTGCGCGGCGTTCTCCGCGTAGTACCCGTAGATCATCGCGCTGAAGTCGACCTCGCCGAGGGCCTGGGCGAGGGGCTTGCCCATCTCCTTCACGATCAGCCCGGCGAGCTCCTCGCGGCGCTCGGAGTGCAGCTCGGCCACCCGGGCGAGGACGGCGACGCGCTCCTCCAGCGGTGTGGTCGACCACTGGTCGTGGGCGCGGTCCGCCGCGTCGATGGCGGCCGTGACCTCCTCGTCGGTGCACCGGGGGTAGGTCGCGATCTGCTCGCCGGTCGCCGGGTCGGTCACCGCGTAGACGGATGCCATCTCTCTCTCCTCTGTCCGGGGATGCGGGGCTCGGTGCGCGTGCTCGGTGCTCGTGGTGCTCGGTCGTGCTCGGTCGTGCTCGGTGGTGCTCGGTGCTCGGTGCTCGGTGCCCGGGGCGCGGTGCCGCCGGGCCACCCGGCCCGGGCGCCGGCCCCGGCACGTCGACGTGCTCGCGGTCCTGCGGCCCGTCCCGGCACCCTGCGGAGCCGGCTGCGGGCCCCCCGCGCGTCCGCCCGATGGTCGCGCCCGGTCCCGGTGCCGCATAGGTGATCAGCGCCAGGTGTTTGGCACCGCGTGCACTGTGACCTGGGGAACACGGGCGCCGCCTGCATCCCCCCGGAGGGTGGGACCGGGGCCCCGGTGGCTCTCCCGGCCCCATCGCGCGGCACGGGACGCCAATGCCGGCGGGCCCCGGCGGGGGAGTGTTGTGCCCGATGGAGGCGACCCCTCGCACGCCGGGAGGGTCGCCGCGACGGCCGGGAGAGGGGTGACCGCATGCGCGCGTGGCGGGCACGAGAGACGAACCCGAGGGCGCAGGAGGACCGCTGGGACGTCAGCGGCCTCGTGGTCCGGGGCGAGCAGCGCGGGCGGCTGCTGGGCTACCCGACCGCCAACCTCCAGCTGGTCCCTCCGGTGACGCTGCCCGGCGACGGCGTCTACGCCGGCGTCGCGGAGGCCCTCGACGGCCCGGTCCTCCGCCGTGTCGCCGCCATCTCGGTCGGCACCAACCCCACCTTCGACGGGCCCGAGCGCACTCTCGAGGCGCACCTGCTCGACTTCGAGGGCGACCTCTACGGCCGGCGCCTGCGGGTCCGGTCGGTGCGGCGGCTGCGCGGCATGGTGCGGTTCCCCGACGTCGAGGCGCTGGTGGCCGCGATCGAGCGGGACGTGCTCGACACCCGCGCCGTGTTCGGCGACGTGGCGCCCCTCGCCGGCGGGGCCCGCCCCGGGCCGGCCCTCACCACGGGCGTCGACCTGCCCTGAGCGCCGGCGTCCCCGGGCCCGCGGTCCGCGCTCGGTAGGCTGCGCCCCGGTCCTGCGCGTACCGGGGTCCCCCCGGAGGGGGCCGGCCGCGCCGGCGGAAGCGCCGGTCCGGCCCGGCGGGCGGCCGCGTCGCCCGGTCCCGAGACGGAGTCTGTGCCCCGATGGTCCCCCTGCTGCTGGCGGCGACGGTGGCCGTCGTCCTCCGCTCGCTGACGGTGCGGCTGCTGCAGCGGTGGAACATCGGCGCGCCGCTGGCCATGGTCGTCGCGGGCGCCGCGGTCGGCCTGACGGTCGAGGGCTCGGTCGCGGCGGTCCTCAACACCACCGCCGCCCAGCGGGCGGCCGAGCTGATCCTCGCGATCCTCCTGTTCGTGGACGCCACCGAGGTCCGCGGGGGCCGGCTGTGGGGCCGCTCGCCCGGCCTGGCCGCCCGGCTGCTGCTGGTCGCCCTGCCGCTGAGCCTGGTGGCCGCGGTCGGGGCGGGGGTCCTGCTGCTGCCGCAGCTGTCCCTGCCGGTCCTGCTGGTGCTCGCCTGCGTGGTGATGCCGATCGACTTCGCCACCAGCGAGTCGGTGGTGCGGGACTCGCGGCTGCCGGTGCGGCTGCGCATGGCCCTCAACGTCGAGGGCGGCTACAACGACGGGATCGTCTCGCCGCTGTTCGTGTTCGCGCTGGCGCTGGCCGGTGGCAGCCACGGGGAGGGGGAGACGGGCGCGTTCTCCGCGCTGGCGGCCGCGCTGCCCCAGGCCCTCATCGCGATCGTCGTCGGCCTGCTCGCCGGTGCCCTGCTCAGCGCGGCCATCGACATCGCCGAGGAGCGGAACTGGACCTCCGAGCAGGCCCACCGGATCGTCGTGGTCCTCGCCCCGCTGGTGTCCTACACCGCCGCGCTGGCCCTCGGTGGCAACGGCTTCGTCGCCACCTTCGTGTGCGGCATCGCCTTCCGCTTCGTGCACGGGGTGCTCGCCGCCGGTCGGCGCCGGCGGGGAGGTCCGGACGGGGCTCCCGCCGTCCCCGAGCCCCACCGGGACTACGCGCTGCTGGAGGACGTCACCTCCCTGCTGACGACGGCGATGTGGTTCGTCCTCGGCATCGCCGGGGTCTACCTCGTGACCTTCATCGACCTGCGGGTCGCGGTCTTCTGCGTCCTCGCCCTCACCGTGCTGCGCCAGGTGCCGGTGCAGCTGGCGCTGATCGGGTCGCGGCTGCGGCCCCGCGAACGGGTGCTGGCCGGGCTGCTCGGGCCCCGCGGGACCACCACGATCGTCTTCGGTCTGCTGGCCTTCAACGGCCTGCCCGACGGCGTCCCCTCCGAGACGATCCTCGTCACCACCGTGCTGTGCGTCCTGGGCAGCGTGCTGCTGCACGGGCTGGGGTCGGGGCCGCTGATCGCCCGGCTCGCCCCGGTCCGGTCCGCGGCGGAGCGGCCCGCCGCCGACGGGGGACCGGCCGCGGCCTGAGCGGCGGTCTCAGACCTGCCGCGCGGGCCGGCCCACCCGGGGCGGCGCGGCGGCCCGCCACGCCCGCGACCGGGACAGCACCACCAGCAGGGCGACGACGTTCAGCACGGCCGCGACGACGAAGGCGCTGCGGTGGGTGCCGGTCAGCGCGACCACCCCGCCCAGCAGGAGCGGCCCGAGCCCGCTGGAGGCGTCGAAGCCCATCGTCACGGTCGCGACCGCGCTGCCGTGCTCGGCGACCGGGGCCCGGTGCATCGCGAAGGTGAACAGCGCCGGGTAGAGCAGGGCCACGCCCAGCGACATCAGGCCGATCCCGCCGTAGACGCCGAGCGCGGTCGGCAGGGCCGCCACGACCCCCCAGCCGGCGGCCTGGATCACCAGGGACAGCGAGGCGCTGAGCACGGGGCCGAGCCGGTCCGGCAGCCGGCCGAACAGGATGCGGACGACGAGCACGATGGTCGCGCTCTCGGCGAGCGCGACGCCCGGCGCCACGTCCAGCAGGGACCGCACGTACAGCGGGACCGACGTCGCGAACGCGGCGTAGCCCGACAGCGACAGGAACAGCACCAGCGCGGGTCCGACCGACTCGCGCTGGAGGACCGTCCGCCGGCGCGGGGGATCCTCCTCGGCCGCCGTCCCGACCGCCGGGGGCGGGTCCTCCAGGAACAGGCCGACGAGGAGGGCGACCAGCCCCGTCGCGCCGGCCAGCAGCCAGGTCAGCCCGTAGCCGGCCCCGTCGACCAGCCGGTCGCCGACGACCGGGCCGACGGCGAACCCGCCGTACAGGGCGACGGAGAAGTAGGACGTCGCCTGCGTCTTGCGGTCGGCCGGTGCCAGGTCGTAGGCCAGCCGGGCCAGCGCCAGGTAGGCGGCGGCCTGGCCGACGCCGGTCAGCATGCGCAGCACCACGAGCACCGGCACGGAGTCGGTGAGGCCGTAGCCGATCCACGACGCGCTGACCAGCAGCAGCCCGCCCAGGGCGACCACCTTGCTGCCGTGTGCGGTGGTGAGCCGGCCCGCCGCCGGGCGCAGGAAGATGGCGGTGATCGTGACGGCGCCGACGACGAGCCCGACCGCGAAGGCGCTGCCGTGCAGCTCGTCGGTGACGTAGAGCGGCAGCGCGAGGCTGAGCACGCCCGAGGCCGTGAAGTACAGCAGGGCGGTCAGCAGGAGGACGAGGAAGGACCGCGAACCGAGCAGCCCGGGGGAGGTGCCGCCCCGCCGTCCGGTGGGGCCGGACGGGCCGTCCCCGGCGGGCGGCGGGGTGCCGGTCGGCGGCCGGGGGACCTCGCGCGCCGGGTCCGGACCCGGCCTCGCTCCGCTCGACATCCCGGCCATCGTCGACGACGCCGGAGCGGGACGCATTGCCCCTGGGTGCCGGGTGATGGCCTGCCAGCGTCGGATCCGGCGTCGCCGCGCGCCGCGTCGGCGACCATGACCAGCGTGCGCGGCCGGCCGGCCCCGCCCGTGGCGCGACCGCGGGTGGTCCCGGCCCTCGGCGAACGGGTCCGGACGGGGCCGTACCCTCCGGGGGCGCGTCCTCGCCGTCGAGTCCGTCGTCGACGCCACCGGGCCCGCGGCCGTCCCCTGAGCCGCAGCCCCCGACGAGAGGAGAGTGCGGTGCACTCGGTCACCGACCTGCACGACCGGACCGACGCCGGAGAGCTGCGCCGGGTCTTCGGCTGCTTCCCCAGCGGCATCGCCGCGATCTGCAGCCTGGACGCCGACGGGCGGCCCAACGGCATGGCCGTCAGCTCGTTCACCTCGGTCTCCATGGACCCGCCGCTGGTCTCCATCTGCGTGCAGGACACGTCCACGACGTGGCCCGTGCTGAGCCAGGCCCCGCGGCTGGGCGTCAGCGTGCTCGCCGAGGGGCAGGAGGCCGCCGCCCGCGCGCTCGCCGCCAAGGGCGTCGACCGCTTCGCCGACCTGGCCTGGACGGCGACCGACGAGGGCGCCGTGCTGCTCGACGAGGCGGCCGCCTGGCTGGACTGCGACATCGACGCGCAGCACCAGGCCGGCGACCACGTCCTGGTGCTGCTCCGCGTGCGCGCCATGGTCGGCGACCCCGGGCACCCGCCGCTGGTCTTCCACGCCAGCCGCTTCCGCGGGCTGTCGGTCGAGCCGGGAGAGCTCGAGCAGACGCGCTGAGAACACGGCTCCCAGGCGGGACTCGCTGGCGCGCCACGCCAATGGGACCCGCGGGGGAGGGGCGGATGGTGGGAGGACGCCTACCGGTGAGGAGCCCCTCCCATGAGCAACCTCCACGGACCCGCTGACCCGGTCCACCCGGACGAGCGGACCGTCGCCGCCCTGCCCTCGACGGCGGCCGTCCAGCGGGCCGTCGCCGCCCTGGCCGCCGGCCGGATGGTCGTGGTGGTCGACGACGCCGACCGCGAGGACGAGGGCGACCTCGTCCTCGGGGCGGCGACGGCGACCCCGGAGCAGGTGGCCTTCGTGGTCCGGCACAGCACCGGCATCCTCTGCGCCCCGATGACCGCCGACCGGGTCGAGCGGCTGCGGTTGCCGCAGATGGTCGCCGACAACACCGACGCCCACGGCACCGCCTTCACGGTGACGGTCGACGCCGCCGGCTGCGGCACGGGCGTGTCGGCCGCGGACCGGGCGCGGACATTCCGCGCACTCGCCGACCCGGCGACGCGCCCGGAGTCCCTGCGCCGTCCCGGGCACGTGTTCCCCCTCCGCGCCCGGGACGGCGGCGTCCTGGTCCGGGCGGGCCACACGGAGGCGGCGGTGGACCTGCTGGTGCTGGCCGGGCAGGAGCCGGTCGGTCTCATCGGGGAGATCGTGGGCGAGGACGGCGCGATGATGCGGGGCGAGGCCCTGCACCGCTTCGCGGCCGAGCACGACCTGCCCGTCCTGGCGATCGCCGACCTCGTCCGCTACCGGCGCGGCACCGAGCGGCTGGTGGAACTGGCCGCGACCTCGGCCATGCCCACGGCGTTCGGCGAGTTCCGCGCCGTGGCCTTCCGGTCGACCCTGGACGGCACCGAGCACCTGGCCCTGGTCATGGGTGACGTGGCCGCCGCGGGCGCCTCGGCGGAGGGTGCGCTCGTGCGCGTGCACAGCGAGTGCCTCACCGGCGACATCCTCGGGTCGCTGCGCTGCGACTGCGGGGCCCAGCTGGAGCAGGCGCTGCGCACGGTCGCCGAGGAGGGCTGCGGCGCCGTCGTCTACCTGCGCGGGCACGAGGGCCGGGGGATCGGCCTGGCGCACAAGATCCGCGCGTACGCCCTGCAGGAGGAGGGTCTGGACACCCTCGACGCGAACACCGCGCAGGGGCTGCCCGTGGACTCCCGCCACTACGGGGTGGGCGCGCAGATCCTCGGCGAGCTCGGCATCCGGCGGCTGCGCCTGATCACCAACAACCCGGCGAAGTACGGCGGGCTGGACGGCTACGGGCTGGAGGTCGTCGGCCGCGTGGCCTCCCCGGTGGCGGTGACCCGGCACAACTGGCGGTACCTGCAGACCAAGCGCGACCGCATGGGCCACGACCTGTCCGTCGTGGTCTGACCGCAGGCGCTCGGACGGGGGCCGTTGTCCGCGGCCGGGCCGGCATGGTCTGATCGCGGTGGTGAGGATCTCGCGCCCCGGCCCGGGCACGGGACCGACCCCGGCGCGGCTGGCGCCTGATCCCAAGCGTCTGGCACCCCGCCTCGATGCAGCGTGCCCGCAGTCTGCTTGGCTGGGGGACGACGCGGCACGGCCCGCCGGCGGCACACCAGCTGTCCCACCCCTCTCCGAGTTCCTGGAGGTCCGATGGATATCGGTCTGTTCTACGCCCACCAGCTGCCTGACACCCCGCCCGCCGAGGGCTTCGAGTGGGACCTCCAGGTCGCGCGCTGGGCCGAGGAGTACGGCCTCAGCGAGGCCTGGTTCTCCGAGCACTTCACCGAGGGCTACGAGCGCTGGAACTCGCCCGAGCTGCACATCGCCGCCGTCTCCCGTGAGACCAAGCGCCTCAAGCTCGGCACGGCCGCGAACCTGCTGCCCTACCACAACCCGGTGGCGCTGGCCTACCGCCTCATGGCGCTGGACCACATCACCCGCGGTCGCCTGATGGTCGGCTTCGGCGCCGGTGCCTACCCGACCGACGCCCAGCTGTTCCGCACCGAGCTGCCGGCGCAGAACCACGAGATGCTGGAGGAGGCGTCGGACCTCATCCGTCGCATCTGGGCCAACACCGGCGAGGCCGAGGTCATCGAGGGCAAGTACTTCGGTGCCGACATCCCCTCGGTGGACAACCCGCTGCTGCTGGGCAACCACTGGCGTCCCTACCAGGAGGGCGGGCCGCGCGTGGCGATGGCCGCGTTCTCCCCGCGTTCGTCGACGGTGAAGAAGGCCGGCACCCGCGGTGACATCCCGCTGAGCATCGCCTTCAACGACGAGTACCTGGCCGGTCACTGGGAGGTCTACGAGGAGGGCGCCGCGAGCACCGGCGTCACCCCCGACCGCCGCGACTGGCGCGTGGTGCGCGACGTGATCGTCGCCGACACCGACGAGGAGGCCATGGAGCTGGCCCTCTCCACCCCGCTGCGCCGCCAGCAGGACGAGTGGGTCATCCCGCAGAACCTCAAGGCCATCGCCGCCAGCCTGCCCGAGGGCATCGAGGCCTCGGACATCAACGGCGAGTTCATGGCCCGCTACAGCTGGATCGTCGGGTCGGTCGACACCGTCGTCGAGCGGCTCGCGGGCGAGTACGAGCGGGCCGGCGGCTTCGGCACGCTGCTCGTCTACAACTACGACTTCCACTCCGAGCCCGACGGTTTCCGCCGGCACCTGGAGCTGCTCGGCACCGAGGTCGCTCCGCGCCTCACCGAGCGCGTGGGAGAGCTCAAGCCCGGCTCCTGATCCAGGAGAGTCGGTCGATCGACGCCGCTGCGGTGCCGGGTCCCTGGGGCCCGGCACCGCAGCGGCGTCTGTGTGGAGGGAGCAGCGTGACGTCGACGTCCGTCGATGAGTTCGTCCTGCCGTGGCGGGCCCGGTACTACGAGGTGGACCAGCAGGGCGTGGTCTTCAACGCCTGGTACCTCGCCTGGTTCGACGAGGCCATGTCGGCCTTCCTCGCCGACCGCGGCCTGGACGCCGCGGCCATGGCCGCCACCGGCATCGAGTTCCAGCTGGTCCACGCCGAGCTCGACTGGAAGTCGGGCGCCCGCTGGGGTGAGGACGTCGAGCTCGTCGTCCGTCCGGGCCGGATCGGGAACACCAGCTTCGAGGTGACCTACGCCGCGCGTCGCGCCGGCGTGGAGATCGTGACCGCGCGGATCGTCTACGTCGCGATCGGCCGCGACGGGTCCGGGAAGACGCCGGTGCCCGCCCTCATGCGGGCCGTCCTGGGGCAGCCCGTGGCCGACGACGCCCTGGAGCGCGCCACCTCCCCGGCGGGCTGACCGCCGGCGCGCGGGACGCGGCGGGGAACCGTCGGCGTGCCCGCTGCCCAGATCCCGGACCGCGGGAGGCCTGCGGCGCCGTCCGGTGGCCGTCGCGCCGGGCGGACGCCGCCGGGCCGCCGGCCGTGCGTCCGTCGAGCCCACGTCGAGAGGGACCAGCATGCGACTCCTGCTCATCCGGCACGGCCTCCCGTTGCGGGTCACCAGCAGCGACGGCCCCGCCGATCCCGACCTGGACCCGCGCGGGTGGGCCCAGGCGGAGGTGCTGGCCGAGTACCTGCGCCAGGAGCCGATCACGGCGATCTACGCCAGCTCGATGCGCCGGGCCCAGCAGACGGCCGAGCCGCTGGCCACGCTGCTCGGGCTGGCGCCGGTGATCGAGCCCGCGGTGGCCGAGAGCGACGTGCGGGCCAGCCACTACGTGCCCGCCGAGGAGCTCAAGGCGGCCGGCGACCCCGGCTGGCACATGGGGTCCTCGGCCAGCACGTGGCCCGACTACTACGAGCCGTTCGAGCAGTTCCACGAGCGCGTGATCACCGGGATCGACGGGATCATCGCGCGCCACCCGGGGGACGACGAGGTCGTGGCGGTCTTCTGCCACGGCGGGGTCATCGGGCGTTACACCGCCACCAAGCTCGGTCTGCCCTGGGAGCAGGTGTACTTCTTCTACCCCCTGTACACCTCGATCACCCGGCTGGTCGGCTGGCCGACCGGCACCATGATCGAGACCCTCAACGAGACGCCCCACCTGCGGGGGACCGGGCTGCCGACCGGCGCCATCCTCTGACCCGGCGCGGCGGGACGCCCCTGCCGCACGACCGCCCCGGCGGCACGTCCGGGCACCGGTCGAGCGATGCCGGGCGGCCGGCCGCCCGGGGCGCCGTCCCACCGCCCGCACGCGGCCGTCGCCGTCTCACCGGGCGGCTTCGCGGTCGGACCGACGGCTGCGGGCCGCGTGCCGCGTGCCGCTCATCCGTCACGCGCTGACCCTGCCGGCCACCAGCAGCGAGGGTCTCGTCGGGCCCGACCGGGCCCCTGCGGGTGGGACCAGGCGGAGGCCCTCGGGGAGCGGTGGCGCCCGGCGTGCCGATCACGACGACCCACGCCAGCGCGATGCGGCGGGCCCACCGGACGGCCGAGCCGACCGTCGCGCTGCTCGGGCTGGCGCCCGTGGTCGAGCGGCTGTGACGGATCGACGCGCGGGCGGGACACGACGCACCCGCCGAGGCCTTCGAGGGGGCCGGCGAGCCCGCCGGCGCGACGGGTCCTCGGCCGGCACGCACGACCGACCGCCACGAGCCGCTGGAGGCGGTCCTCGGGCGCGTGGTCTGTCGCATCGACGGGATCGTCCAGCGTCACCCGGGGCTCGGCCTGGCCCCTGGCGGGGATCGACCGGGCCCTCCGGGTCGACGGCCCCCCTGCCGTGCGCCGTCCGTCACCGGGCCGCCGGCAGCTCGGGGCACGCGCGACGGCGCCATCGGTCCTGGCCGGTGCCGCAAAAGTGATACGCCTGATCCAGTCACATGACCAAGTTGGCACGGTGACCCAATGCACAGGCCGGCTCGGGACGGCACCCTGTATCGACTTCGATCCCAGCACCTCCCGAGCGGAAGGCGGTCCCCGTGAAGCACAGCCGGTCGTCCCATCTCGCCACGCGACCGGGACCCCGGCCGTGACCCGCCCCGAGGGGTCCGTGCGGCCCGACGAGCTGATCGGTCTGCCCGCGCTCGACGAGGTGGAGGCGGTCGTCCGCCGGGCCATCGACGAGCGTCGCAACGACCTCGTGGACGTGGTCGGCAACGGCGAGTTCAGCCTCGCGATGCGGTGGGCGGTCCCTGGCGGACAGATCGTCGTGAAGCGGATCCCGCCCTTCTTCACCGTGGAGGGCGCCGAGCAGTACCGCCGGGTCACCCGCGAGTACATCGCCGTCATCGAGGCCTCCGGGGTCGCGTGCCTGAAGACCGAGGTCGTGCAGTACGAGCGTCCCGAGGGCGGCGCGGTGGTCTACCACTGCCAGCCGCTGCTGTCGCCGGACCAGCTGGTGAGCAACGTGCTGCGGTCGGCCACGCCGTCGGCCGACCACCCCGTGGTGACCGCCGTCGTGGAGGCCGTCGGCAAGGTCGTCCGTCCCCATGTCGCGTTCGACGCGCAGGTCTCGAACTGGGCGTGGCACGAGGGGCAGGTCTGGTACCTGGACCTGTCGACGCCGTTCCTCCTCGACGAGTCCGACGACCTGCAGTTCCCCTTCGACGGCTTCGAGCTGGAGTACCCCTGGTTCGTGCGGCCGGTGCTGGCGCGGGAGACGAAGAAGTGGCTGCCGCACTACACCGAGCTCGAGTTCGTCCTGTACGACCTGGTCGCCCTGCTCCACCGGGAGGGGCTGCAGGCCTGGTGCCGGCCCTTCGCCGAGGTGATCGCACGACTGCACGGCATCGACATCGACCTGGAGCGGGCCGCGAAGAACTTCGCCAGCGACGCCCGGTTCTACCCGGTCACCCACGCCCTCCGTAAGCTGCAGCGGTTCTGGCTGCAGCGGACCGGCCGCCGCTACGAATCCCTCCTGACCCCGACGTCGAGCTACGCGGCCGACCGGCGGTCGTGAGGGTCGAGGAAGAGGACACATGGAACTGCTCCTGATCCGTCACGCCATGCCCCTGGCGGTCACCGTGACCGAGGGGTTCGCCGACCCGGACCTCGACCCGCGGGGGGTGGCCCAGGCGGAGGCCGTGGGCGCGTACCTGCGCTCGGAGCCGATCACGGCCATCTACGCCAGCTCGATGCGCCGCGCCCAGCAGACCGCGGAGCCGCTCGCGAAGGCGCTCGGCATCGAGCCGGTCATCGAGCCGGCGGTCACCGAGAACGACACGCGCGCGCGGCACTACGTCCCGGCGGAGGAGCTCAAGGCCGCCGGCGACCCGCGGTGGCGGGACGGCCTGTCCTCGACGGACTGGCCGGACTACTACGAGCCGCTGGACACGTTCCACGAGCGCGTGGTCACCGGCATCGACGGGATCATCCAACGCCATCAGGGCGACGAGGTCGTCGCCGTCTTCTGCCACAGCGGCGTCATCGCCCGGTACACCGCCGCGGTGCTGCGGCTGCCCTGGGAGCAGACGGGCTTCTTCTACCCGCTGTACACCTCGATCAGCCGCATCCAGGGCTGGCAGGCCGGTCCGAAGACGCACCGCATGATCGTCACCGTCAACGAGACGCCCCACCTGCGGGGGACCGGGCTCCCGACGGGGGCGCTCTTCTGAGAGACCCGACCGGCGCTGTCCGGTCGCAGCCAGGGGCCCGTCCCCGGTCGGCACCGCCTCGTGGTGCCGACCGGGGACGGGCCCCTCGTCGTCCGGCCGGCGAACGGACGAGACCCGGGTCGCGCGTCGCGGGGATCACGACGCGCAACCCGGGTCTCGACGGGTGTGCCGGTGCCGGCCGGGATCAGACCTCCGACCGGGCCCGGCGGCGGGCGGCGAGGGCGAAGCTGACCGCGATGACCGCGATGGCGATCGGGATGAGCCAGCTCATCTGGTCCGCCGGCGTCGCCGGCGGGGAGATCCACCCGTTCACGTACAGGAACGCCATCCCCGAGAAGCCGACGACCGAGCCCACGAGGGGCACGATCCGCAGCTCGCGGTTGCGCACCATCAGGACGACGGCGCCGACGGTGACGAGCATGTACATCGGCGCCCAGCAGATGACGACGGCGCTGACCAGGGCCGTGTAGGCGCTCGTCAGGTCACCGGAGTAGTAGATCATCCCGACCATGA
This sequence comes from Blastococcus sp. SYSU D00695, assembly GCF_054050555.1. Taxonomy (NCBI): domain Bacteria; kingdom Bacillati; phylum Actinomycetota; class Actinomycetes; order Geodermatophilales; family Geodermatophilaceae; genus Blastococcus; species Blastococcus sp. SYSU D00695. Next base: position 13,107 of record NZ_JBJGZP010000019.1, read on the forward strand.
ACGAGTAGGCCAGCACGAGCAGCGCCACGATCGCCACGACCGGGGTGTTGCGTCGCCGGTGGACGGACGTGATCGGCCTGGGCAGCAGGGACAACTCCCCGAGCGTCACCAGGTAGCGGGACCCGAAGTTGACGAACCCGAGCAGGCTGGCGAAGACGGTGAGGCCGATCAGCAGGTCGCCGATGCTGCCCGCCCACTCGGGCAGGCCGGCGACCCCGGCGAGCGCCGCAACCGGTGACGCCCCCTCGGCGAGCTCCGACATCGAGCTCGCGAGCCCGGGCACCTGGAGCACGGTCGTGACCAGGTAGATGAGCCCGATGACGACGGGGACCGACATGATGGCCAGCGGCACGGTCCGCTTCGGCGCGCTCGTCTCCGAGGCCAGGGCGCTGCAGCTCTCGAAGGCGACCAGGAACGAGACGCCCCCGGCCATGCCCTGGAAGACGGCGTCCGGGCTGAAACCGGTCAGGTCGAACTGCTCGGACAGGTGCAGGCCGGTCTCCACGGCGCTGCCGATGCTGACGTACAGCATGACGGGCACGGTCACCAGCGCGCTGACGACGATGACCCGCCACGAGGTGTCCAGCCCGCGCGAGGCGATGATGCCGACGACGCCCATGGCCACGGCCATGACGACGGCCTGGACCTCGAGGTCGAGGGCGTTGTCCACGCCGGACTCGATCAGGACGCTGCCGACGTAGATCCCGACGAGGTTGCCCATGGCGCCGAGCTGCATCACGAAGCCCAGGAGCAGCGCGGCCGCGGTGATGTGCCGCGCCCACGGCCCGAAGACCTCGGAGATGTAGGAGAACAGCGAGCCGGTCACCACGAACCGGCGGGCGAAGACGATCACCGACAGGCCCACGGAGATCGTGATGATCATGGCCAGCAGGGCCGAGGTCCAGGCCTGCGCCCCGGCGGACTGGAAGAACAGCAGGGGCGCGAACGACATCCCGACGGCCGGGACGAACGACGCGACGGCCAGCGACACGAGCTGAGGCGCCGTGAGGTGCCCTGGCTCGAGGCCGAGTTCCTCCGCGACCGACTGCTCGTCCGGCTCCAGCTCCACTGCTCTCTGGACGTTCTCCAACGCTGACCTCTCTCTGGCAGCACGGTCGCTGCGACTCGGTGTTGCTGTGGTTCTGGTCGGCGCGCGTCGTCCGCGCGCCGCCCCCCGGGTGTGGGAACCGGACCGGGGGAGTGGGGGTCACCGGCACGGCAGCCGGGGACCCGCTGGGGCGACTCAGCCGCCGGCGTCGACGTGGGGCCATCTCACGGGCCCGGCGGTCGTGGGTGCCGCGCAGCCGTCGGCAGGCGCGGACCCGGGATGCCGGGCACGCACGCGTGGCTCCGGCGGCCGCACGGGCCCGGGGTACCGCGGTCTGCCCGGGGGCGCCCCACGGCCCTCGGCGGGGGACCCGCTCCCGACGGGCGGACGCCGTGGGCGGCCGGTGTCCCGCGGCCAGTGGGTGCGCAGCACGGTCACGGAGGGAGAACCCGAGCGGGAACTCCCCCCGTGACCGGTGGGCGGCTGCGAGGTCAGCCGATGGTGCCGAGCTTGACGTGCCCCTTGAGCAGGTTGCGCGCGATCGTGCGGCGCTGGATCTCGTCGGTGCCCTCGTAGATGCGCAGCAGGCGCAGCTCGCGGTACCACCGCTCGATCGGCAGCTCCTTGGTGTAGCCCATGCCGCCGTGGATCTGCAGCACCCGGTCGACGACCTGGTTGGCCATGACGGCGCCGGAGAGCTTGGCCAGCGACGAGCTGTGCCGGTTGTCCCGGCCCTGCTCCGCCTGCCAGGCAGCGCGCAGCGTCAGCAGCTTCACCGACTCGATCTCCAGGTGGGAGTCGGCGATCTGCCACTGGATCGCCTGGTAGTCGGCGATCGGGTGGCCCATGGACACCCGCGACTTGGCGTGCTCGATGGCCATCCCCAGCAGACGCTCGGCCGCGCCGATCGCGCCGGCGGGGATGAGGTAGCGGCCGCTGCCGATCCACTGCATGGCCAGGGCGAAGCCGTGGCCCTCCTCGCCGAGGATGTTGCGGTGCGGGACGCGGACGTTCTCGAACACCAGCGACGCCGGCGCCCACTGGCCCATCGTCGGGATGGGCTGGGACTTCCAGCCCATGTCCCGGTCGACCAGGAAGCAGGTGACGCCGCCGTCGGCGCCCTTCTCCGGGTCGGTCACCGCGAAGACCATCACGAAGTCGGCCTCGTTGCCGCCGGTGATGAAGATCTTCTCGCCGTTGATGACCCAGTCGTCGCCGTCGCGGACGGCGCGGGTGCGGATGTTGCGGGCGTCGGAGCCCGCACCCGGCTCGGTGATGGCGAAGCAGCTCCGGCGGTCCCCGTTGATGGTGGGGACGAGGTACTCCTGCTTCTGGGCGTCGTTGCCCGCGTACAGGATGTTGTCGGCGCTGCCGCCGAAGCGGAACGGGACGAAGGTCCGCCCGGACTCGATCTCGGTGATCACCGCCATGATCGGGCCCAGGGCGGCGCCGCCGTACTCCTCGGGGGTGTCGATGCCCCACAGGCCGGACGCCTTGGCCTTGGCCTGGAGCTCCGCGTGCGTGGCCGGGTCCAGGCCGGGGAGGCCGGCACGCTCGTTGCGCAGCACCTCCTCCTCGAGCGGGATGACCTCGCGCTCGATGAAGCTGCGGACGGTGTCCCGGATGGCGATCTGGTCGTCGGAGAGCGAGAAGTCGATCATGATGTGTTCCTCTGTCGGTGCTGGTTGTGCGGACCGGCTCAGGCGTTCGGTCCGCCGGAGACGTAGACGATCTGGCCGGTGACGTAGGACGTGTCGTCGCTGCAGAGGACGGACACGAGCCCGGCGACGTCCTCGGGGCGGCCGACGCGGCGCAGCGGGATCTCCTTCTCCGAGGCCGCGATCATGGCGTCGAAGTCGACGCCGATGCGCTCGGCGGTGGCCCGGGTCATGTCCGTGGCGATGAACCCCGGGGCGATCGCGTTGACGTTGATGTTGAACGGGCCCAGCTCGATGGCGAGGGTCTTCGTCAGGCCCTGCAGGCCGGCCTTGGCCGCCGAGTAGTTGGCCTGGCCGCGGCTGCCCAGGGCCGAGGTGCTGGAGAGGTTGACGATCTTGCCCCAGCGGCGCTCGACCATCGACGTCTGCGCGGCGCGGGCCCACAGGAAGCTGCCCCGCAGGTGGACGCCCATGACGGTGTCCCAGTCCGACAGCGACATCTTGAACAGCAGGTTGTCCCGCAGCACGCCGGCGTTGTTGACCAGCACGTCGATCGAGCCGGCCTCGGAGACGACCTGCTGCGCCGCGGCCGTCACGGCGGCCTCGTCGGCGACGTCGCACGCGACGGCGAGGGCCTTCCCGCCGGCGGCGGTGATGGCGTCGACGGTCTCCTGGATCTGGGCGCGGTCCAGGTCGACCACGGCGACGGTCGCGCCGTCCGCCGCCAGACGGTGTGCCGTGGCGGCGCCGATCCCGCGGGCGGCGCCGGTGACGACGGCGACCCTGCCGGTCAGGTCGGTCATGTTTCCTCCGTTCACGGGCCCTCCCGTGAGGGCGGGCACAGCGGGGTGTCGACGGCCGCGGGTGCGGTCCGGCGGGGGAGCCGATGCCGTGGGCGGCAGCGTGGGGACCGAGGGCGCAGTGGGAGGAGAGTCCACGGGGCGACCGATCCGCGGGGACGGTGGCCGTCCCGCGAGCCGGGTGCTCCCCGTGAGCCCACACGGCCGCGCCGGCGGACCACCGGCTGGACGCACGGCAATGACCGGAATCGTTCTAGAACGAGTTCCAAGATGGAAGCCGGGAACCCCTGTGACCCTCGTCACGGGGGATGTCGCTGCCTAGCTGGCGAGCTTGTGCAGGAACCCCAGGGTCGCCTCGATGATCTCCGTCGCGTCCTCGGCCGTGTCGGCTCGCGCGACCTCCCACGCCCCGTCGGCCACGACGGAGGACAGCACGGACACGAACACGCGCCCGGCCGGCTGGTCCGGCGCACGCAGCAGCTGGCTGTTCTGCCGGATCCAGGTGTGCGCTCGCCTGCGGCGGACCGAGTCGAACCCGGGCGGGTTGTCGCCGGCCGAGAACAGCCGGGCCATCTCGTGGCTCCGCCACACCTGCTCCAGGTAGGCCCGTGCGCCGACGAGGAACAGCGGTCCCGAGCCGTCCTCGCCTCCGGCGCGCGCCGCCTGCACCGCGTGCCGGGCCGCGCTGCGCAGCCCGGAGTCGTGCTCGTCCCAGAGGGCGATGTAGAGCTCCGCCTTGCCGCCGAAGTGGTGGTAGATGCTGCCGGTGCTGGACCCGGACAGGGCGACGACGTCGGCCATGTTCGCGTCCGTGTAGCCGTGCTCCAGGAACACCGCCCGGGCGGCGTCGAGGATCGCGGCCCGCGTGTGCGTCGTCCGCGACCAGCGGCGGACCGGGCGGGCCGGCAGGTCGTGGGGACTGTCCTGCGTCGCCATGCGGGCCCTCCGGATCTGCGGCCGCCGCGGCTCGCCGGTCGCCCAGCCTACGTCCGGGCCCCGGGGACGGGCCCCCGCGTCGTCGGCGGGAGGCGGGACCCCGCGTCCGCACCGCCGTTGACACCCGTGGGCGGCGGTGCGACCGTCGCCCGGTCGGATGACCAGGACGCCTGGTCCACACGGGGCGGACCGGCGCGTCAGCGAGTGCTGGAGGAGTGCGTCATGGCGTGGGAGTTCTCGACCGAGCCGGAGTTCCAGGCGAAGCTGGACTGGGTCCGGGAGTTCTGCGAGAACGAGATCGCGCCGTTCGACGCCGTCTTCCCGTACGCGGTCTGGTCCAAGGAGCCCGCCGTCCGGGCCGAGGTGGCGAAGCTCCAGTCGCAGATCAAGGCGCAGGGCCTGTGGGCGGTGTTCCTCGACGAGGAGCTCGGCGGCCCCGGGTACGGCCAGCTGAAGCTGGCCCTGCTCAACGAGATCCTCGGCCGCTACCCCAGCGCGCCGGCGTTCTTCGGCTGCCAGGCGCCCGACACCGGCAACATGGAACTGCTGGCCGCCTACGGGACGCCCGACCAGAAGCAGCGCTGGCTCGAGCCGATGCTGGCCCAGGAGCTGTTCTCCGGGTTCTCGATGACGGAGCCGGCGGGCGGCTCGGACCCGGACCAGTTCACGACGTCGGCGGTCCGCGACGGCGACGAGTGGGTCATCAACGGTGAGAAGTGGTTCACCAGCGCGGGGCGCTCGGCCGACCTGCTGTTCGTCATGTGCACCAACGGCATCTTCGTGGTCCCGACCGACACCCCGGGGATCTCGTTCCTGGAGACGGGCCCGGCCGACCACCCGCACATCCGCTACACCGACGTCCGGGTGCCGCTGGACCACCTGCTCGGGCCCGAGAACAGCGGGAAGGTGCTGGCGCAGCGGCGCCTCGGCGGCGGCCGCATCCACCACGCGATGCGGGCGATCGCCGAGTGCCAGCTGGCCTTCGACATGATGTGCGAGCGCGCGCTGTCGCGGCAGTCGCACGGGAAGGTCATCGCCCGGCACCAGATGGTGCAGGAGGCGATCGCCGACTCCTACGCCGAGATCCAGATGCTGCGGCTGCTGGTGCTGTGGACCGCGTGGTCGATCGACAACTCCTCCACGCAGGAGACCCGCACCCAGATCTCGGCCTGCAAGTTCACCTGCGCACGGGTGCTCCGCGACGTCACCTACCGCGCGCTGCACGTCTTCGGCTCGCTCGGCATGACCGACCTGACGCCGCTGCTGGACCAGTGGACGAACGCCCCGGCGATGTCGGTCATGGACGGCGTGGACGAGGTCCACAAGATGGTGGTCACCCGCGGGGTGCTCAAGGACTACGAGCCCCACGAGGGCCTCTGGCCGACCGAGTTCCTGCCGCACAAGCGGGCGGCCGCGCGTGAGCGGTTCGCGCCGCTGCTGGCCGCCGAGCCCGCCCTCGCCCGGTACGCCGACGAGATGGAGCGACGCTGGGCGGCCTCGCGGCACTGAGGGGGGCGCCGGTGGCGTCCGCCTCGGGGGGACGCCACCGGGTCGTGCTGCACCGGGTCGCCACCGCGCACGGGAACGCCGGGAACGGCACGACGACGCCGGCCCGGCAGCTGCCGGGCCGGCGTCGTCGTGCCGGTGGTGGGGCCGGTCAGCCGCCGACGGTGACCCCGTCGCCCGGCTGCGCCGGCGTCGCGGACCCGCCGGCCATCTCCTCGCGGAGGTTGCGCTTCAGGAACTTGCCCGAGGCGCTGCGGGGGAGGGGCTCGCTGCGGACCTGCAGGTGCGAGGGGACCTTGAACGCGGCGAGTCGCTCCTTGAGGAAGGACTGCAGCTCCTCCGACGTGAGGGCGTGCCCCTCGCGGAGGACGACGACGGCGGCCACCTCCTCGCCCAGCCGCTCGTGCGGCACGCCGAAGACGGCGGCCTCGTGCACGCTCGGGTGCTCGTAGATCGCGGCCTCGACCTCGGCGCAGTACACGTTCTCGCCGCCCCGCAGCACCATGTCCTTCAGCCGGTCGTCGACGTAGATGTAGCCGTCCTCGTCGACGTGGCCGATGTCCCCGGTCCGCAGCCAGCCGTCGACGAACGTCGCCGCCGTCGCCGACTCGTCGCCCCAGTAGCCGCGGACGAGGCTCGGCCCCCGCACCCAGATCTCACCGCGGGCGCCGGTCGGGCACTCCTGCAGGCTCGACGGGTCGTGGATCTCGACCTGCATGCCCGGGGGGACGCGCCCGATCGACTTCGGCCGGCCGAGCACGTCCGGTCCCGAGATGCTCGGGCCGACCGCGTTCGTCTCGGTCATCCCGTAGGTGAAGCCCGGGGCGGCCGACGCGAACTCCGAGTCGATCTGCTTGATCAGGGTCGGCGGCGGCGCGGCACCGCCCCCGCCGACGCTGGCGAGGCTGGAGGTGTCGTACTTGCCGAAGTCCGGGTGCTGCAGCAGGTCGTAGCTCTGGCTGGGCACACCGACGAACGCGACGATCCGCTCCCGCTCGATCAGCTGCAGCGCGACCTCCGGGTCCCACTTCTGCATGATCACGATGCGGTAGCCGCCGATCATGCAGGACAGCAGGACGCCGATGCAGCCGGTGACGTGGAACAGCGGGACGACCAGCAGCACGGCCGGGTCCGGCGCCTGATCCGGGTCGGCCGGCTCCACCGGCTCGCGGGTCAGGGTCTTGACGCGGTCGATGGCGCTGAAGGCGATGAGCGCGTTGGTGACGGCCCGGTGGGTCGACACCGCGCCCTTGGCCCGGCCGGTCGTCCCGGAGGTGTAGAGGATCGTGGCGTCGTCGTCGGGCTCGATCGGCACGTCGGGACGCGGCGTGCCCGGGACGACGAGGTCCTCCCAGCGCGTGGCGCCCTCCACCGGCCCGCTCGCGCGGACGACGATCGTCCGGCAACCGAGGCGCTCGGCGGCCTCGCGCGCCCGGGCGAACCGCTCCACGTCGGCGACGAGCACCGTCGCGCCGGAGTTCTCCAGCGCGTAGGCGGTCTCCTGCTCCTGCCACCAGGCGTTCATCGACACGCTGATCGCCCCGATGGAGGTGATGGCGATGAACGCCACGACCCACTCCGGGTAGTTGCGCATCGCGATCGCGACCCGGTCGCCGCGGCGGACCCCGAGCTCGACGAGGGCCGCCGCGAAGGCGTCGGCCTCGGCCAGCGTCTCGGCGTAGGTGCGACGCTCGTCCTGGTAGACGAGGAAGGTCCGGTCGCCGTAGGCACGGGTGGCGTCGAACAGGTCCCGCAGGGTGGCGGGTGCGTGTCGGAACACGGTGTAGGTGGCGCCGTCGCTGCGGGTCCAGGGGACCAGTTCCAGGTCCTGCCCGGGCGCGGTGATCTCCGCGACGGCGTCCTCGTACGTCATCGGCATGATGCGGCCACCATCAGGATCGTGTACTCCTCGTGATCGTCGGTGCGGGGCGAGGTCGCCGGTGACGGTGACGACCCTGCTTCCAGGGGAGTGGATCACACCCAGCTCCCGGTGTCGCCCCCTGTGGGTCAGGCGACCTGATCGAACGTCCGGAGGACCCACCGGAGAGCGCCCACGTCGTCCCCGCCGGCGGCGGCGGGGACGACGTGGGCGCGGGGTCCCACGCGGGTCAGGTCAGGCGAACCCGACCGGGGTGAAGTCGAAGAACGACAGCGGGTAGGACGACTCGTCCTCGACGATGCCGGCGACGTTGGACGCGGCCGCGTCGATGTTCTCGTTGAACGCCCAGATGATGTGGGTGCCGTCCTCGTGGAACATCCGCTGGATCTCGGCCATCTTCTCGTCGCGGCTGGCCTTGTCGAGGTCGGTCTTCGCCGACTCCCACAGCGGGAGGAAGTCCGGGTTGTCCCAGTTGCCCTCCGGGTAGAACCCGCCCGGCGCGATCGCGTACGCGATCTGCGTGGCCAGGTCGGTGTTCGGCCACAGCGTGACGTAGAACGGGTCCTGGCCGTAGTGCTGGCTGAAGAAGGTCGTCGGGTCGGTCGTCTTGACGTTGATGGTGACGCCGGCGGCCCGGGCCTGCTGCGCGAAGGCCACCTCGAGGTTGGGCACCGCGCCGGAGGCGTACATGTCGAACGTCAGCCCCTCCTTGCCGGCGGCCTTGAGCAGCGACTTGGCCTGGTCGATGTCCTGCTCCCGCTGGGGCAGGTCCCCGCCGACGTAGGCATCGTCGTAGGGGGAGAACACGTCGTTGCCCACGCGGCCGGCACCACCGAGGACCTGCTCGATCAGCGCCTCGCGGTCCACCATGAGCCGGAAGGCCTGGCGGACCCGGGGGTCGCGGAAGATCTCGGACTGCGCGTCCATGACAAGACCCGGGAAGCCGCCGGTCTCGGCGCGGTAGACGCTGAACCCGCTGCCCAGGGTCGGGGCGAGGGTGGGGGAGATCTTGCCGACGATGTCGATGGCGCCCGAGCGGAGGGCGTTGAGCTTGGCGGTGTCGTCGGCGAAGTTCTGCATGACCAGCTCGTCGGCGAGGGGAGGGTTCGGGAAGCCGTCGAAGCGCGTGAACTCCACGGCCTGTCCGGGCTGGAAGCTCTTCACCCGCCACGGACCGGACCCGTTGTTCTGGTCGTACTGGCCGCCCGGGTAGACCGCCGCGAGGTTGCTGGTGAACCCGTCCACGAGGAACGCGTTGGGAGCGCTGAGCGCGAAGCGCACCGTGCGTGCGTCGACGACCGCGCTGTTGGCGATGTCGATCTCGCGCAGCGAGGCGGCCGGGGCACCCGGGTTGTTGGGGTCCAGGAAGCGCGCGAAGCTGGCCAGGACGTCCTCGGCGGTGATGGGCTGGCCCGAGTGGAAGGTGAGGTCGGGCTTGAGCCGGACCACCAGGGACGTCAGGCCCTCGGCCTCGATCGACTCCGCGAGGGCGGCGGGGGAGTCGTCCGTCGTGACGGTGCCCTCGGTCTTCGCGCCCCCGGTCAGGAGGGAGGCGGAGATCTGCACGCTGGTGGCGACCGCGAAGTCGGTCACGGCGTAGGCCGCGTCGAGGGTGTCGGACGACGTCCCGCCGTAGTACCCGAAGCGGATGGTGCCGCCGCTCTGCGGCGTCGCCGTGGAGCTGGCCGAGCTGCTCGCGGACGAGCCGCCGTTCCCCGTGCAGGCCGCCAGGGTTGCGAGCCCGACGGCGGCGCCACCGCCGAGGACGAACTGACGACGGGAGACGCCCGGGAACCGGTTCAGTCGTGACATGGAAGGCCTTTCCTGTGAGCGGTACTGCGATGGTGCGGGGGCTGGGGTGTCGGTGGGTCCGGCCCCGTGAGACACGGGACCGGCCCACCGTGGGGCTGGCCTGGCGCGGCCGGTCCGCCGGGCCGGCCGCGCGAGGGGGTCAGCGGACAGGCGTCACGCGAAGCCGACCTTCGTGAAGTCGAAGAACGACAGCGGGTAGGACGACTCGTCCTCGACGACGCCGGCGACGTTGGCGGCGGCCGCGTCGTTGAGCTCGCTGAACGCCCAGATGATGTGGGTGCCGTCCTCGTGGAACATCCGCTGGAGCTCGGACAGCTTGTCGTTCCGGCTGTCCTGGTCCTGGTCGGCCTGGGCCGACTCCCACAGCGGGAGGAAGTCCGGGTTGTCCCAGTGCCCCTCGGGATAGAAGGCGCCCGGCGCGATCGACAGGCCGAGCTGCGAGGCGATCGGCGCGTTCGGCCACTGCGAGACGAAGAACGGGTCCTGGCCGTAGTGCTGGCTGAAGAAGGTCGTCGGGTCGACCGTCTGGACGTTGATGGTGACGCCGGCGGCCCGGGCCTGCTGGGCGAAGGCCACCTCGAGGTTGGGCACCGCGCCGGAGGCGTACATGTCGAACGTCAGCCCCTCCATGCCGGCGGCCTTGAGCAGCGACTTGGCCTGGTCGATGTCCTGCTCCCGCTGCGGGAGGTCGTCGCCGACGTAGGCGACGTCGTAGGGGGAGAACACGTCGTTGCCCACGCGGCCGGCACCACCGAGGACCTGCTCGATCAGTGCCTCGCGGTCCACCATGAGCCGGAAGGCCTGGCGCACCCGGGGGTCGCGGAAGATCTCGGACTGCGCGTCCATGACCAGACCGGGGTAGCCGCCGGTGTCGGCGCGGTACACGTTGAAGCCGCTGCCCAGGGTCGGGGCGAGGGTGGGGGAGATCTTGCCGGCGAAGTCGATGGCGCCCGAGCGGAGGGCGTTGAGCTTGGCGGTGTCGTCGGCGAAGTTCTGCATGACCAGCTCGTCGCAGAGCGGGGCGTTCAGGAAGTCGTCGAAGCGGGTGAACTCCGCCGCCTGTCCGGGCTGGAAGTTCTTGAGCTTCCACGGGCCGGACCCGTTGGTGGGGTCGAACTGCCCACCGGGGTAGATGGCGGCCAGGTTGCTGGCGAAGCCGTCGACGGTGAACGCGTTCGGCGCGTAGAGGGCGAACCGCACGGTGCGCGGGTCGACCACCGCGCTGTTGGCGATGTCGATGTTGATCAGCTGCGCCGAGGCGGCACCCGGGTTGTTCGGGTCCAGCATCCGCGCGAGGCTGGCCAGGACGTCGTCGGCGGTGATCGGGGCGCCCTTGTGGAAGGTGATGCCCTCCTTCAGCCGGACGACCAGCGAGGTGGGGCTCTCGGCCTCGATCGTCTCCGCCAGCGCAGCAGGCGAGTCGTCGGTGGTGACGTTGCCCTCGGACTTGGCCGAGCCGGTCAGCAGGGGAGCCCACAGCTGCACGCTCGTGGCGACGGCGAAGTCGGTCACCGCGTACTGCGCGTCGAGGCTGTCGGACGAGGACCCGCCGTAGTACCCGAAACGGAACGTGCCCCCGCTCTGCGGCGTCGCCGTGGGGCTGGACGAGCCGCTCGACGACGAACCGCCGTCCCCCGTGCAGGCCGCCAGTGTCGCGAGCCCGACAGCTGCGCCGCCGCCGAGGACGAACTGGCGACGTGTGACACCCGGGAACCTGTGCAGACGCGACATGGAGGGCCTCTCGTGTGGTCTCGGACGGGGGACGTGCGGGTGTGGCGGTACTGCCGCGGGCCGCAGGCGGGTGCAGAGCCGCCGACCTGACCCGACGGGTCGGTCGGACGGTCCGCACGCAGGCGTCCTCGTGTCGCCGGCGCGCCCCTCGGGGACTGGCTCCGGCGGGCACGAGACGGCGGCTCGCGCCGGGAGCCCGGGGCGAGCCGCCGCCTGCGAGAGGCGATCGGGCGGAGGGGTCAGACGAAGCCGACCTGCGTGAAGTTGAAGAACGACAGCGGGTAGGACGACTCGTCCTCGACGACGCCGGCCACGTTGGTCGCAGTCGCGTCGACGTTCTCGTTGAAGCCCCAGATGATGTACGTGCCCTCCTCGTAGAAGAGCCGCTGGATCTCGCCGAGCTTGTCGTTGCGGCTGTCCTCGTCCTGGTCGGCCAGCGCGGCCTCCCACAGCGAGAGGAACTCGGGGTTGTCCCAGCCGCCCTCGGGGTAGTAGGCGCCCGGTGCGATGGAGAGCGCCAGCTGCGTGGCCAGCGTGGTGTTCGGCCACAGCGAGACGTAGAACGGGTCGACGCCGTAGTGCTGGCTGAAGAACGTCGTCGAGTCCACCTGCTGGACGTTGATCGTCACGCCGGCGGCCCGCGCCTGCTGGGCGAAGGCGACCTCGAGGTTGGGAACCAGCCCGGAGGTGGCCATGTCGAAGGTCAGGCCCTCGGCGCCGGCCGCTCGGAGCAGCGACCTGGCCTGGTCGATGTCCTGCTCGCGCTGCGGGAAGGTGTCGCCGATGTAGGCCGGGTCGAAGGGCGCGAAGACGTCGTTGCCGACCTTGCCCGTACCACCCTGCACCTGTTCGATCAGCGCGGGGCGGTCCACCATCAGCCGGAACGCCTGGCGCACCCGCGGGTCACGGAAGATGTCCGACTGCGAGTCCATGACGAACGCGCCGAAGCCGCCGGTGTCCTCGCGGTAGACGTTGAACCCGCTGCCCAGCGTCGGAGCGAGGGTGGGCGAGATCTTGCCGGCGAAGTCGATCGCACCGCTGCGCAGCGCGTTGAGCTTCGAGGTGTCATCGGTGAAGTTCTGGATGACCAGACCCTCGATCAGCGCGGGCGAGTGGTAGTTGTCGAAGCGGGCGAACTCGGCCGAGTTGCCCGGCCGGAAGGCCTGCGACGTGAAGGGCCCCGAGCCGTTGCTGGGATCGAACTGCCCACCCGGGTAGATGGCGGCCAGGTTGCTGCTGAGGCCGCCGACGATGAACGAGTTCGGGGAGGACAGCGCGAACCGCACCGTGCGCGGGTCGAGGACCTGGCTCGAGGCGATGTCGATCTGCGAGAGCGAGGGGGCGGGCGCGCCCGGGTTGTTGGGGTCCAGGAACCGGGCGTAGCTGGCCAGGACGTCGTCCGCGGTGATGGGCTGCCCCTGGTGGAAGGTGAGACCCTCCTTCAGCCGGACCACCACCGACGTCGGGCTCTCCACCTCGACGGACTCGGCCAGCGCGGTCGTCGCGTCATCGGTGGTGACGTTACCGTCGGTGGTGGCCGAGCCGGTCATGAGCGAGGACCACAGCTGGACCCCGGCGGCGTTGGCGAAGTCGGAGACCGCGTAGTGCACGTCCAGGCTGTCGGTGCCCGAGCCGCCGTAGTACCCGAAACGCATGGTGCCACCGGCCTGCGGCGTCGCCGTCGGGCTCGGGTTGCTGCCCGAGGACGAGTCACCGTTCCCCGTACACGCTGCGAGCGCCGCCAGCCCGAAGGCGGCTCCGCCGCCGAGGACGAACTGACGCCGCGTGACACCCGGGTACCTACTCAGACGCGACATGGAATGCCTCTCGTGTGGTCTCGGATCGGGGGGAAGCGGGGACGGGGGTGCTGACTCGGAGCGGTCCGGCGTGGCCCGGCACGGCGGACAGGAGCTGCTGGGTGTACTCGGTCCGCGGGGCGTGCAGGACCTGCTCCGTCGGGCCCTCCTCCACGATCCGGCCGTACTGCATGACGACGACGCGGTCGGCGAGTGCCGACACGAGCGGGAGGTTGTGCGTCACGAAGACGATCCCGATCCCGGTCTCCTGCTGGAGGTCCTGGAGCAGGTTGATCACCGACGCCTGGATGGAGACGTCCAAGGCGGAGGTGATCTCGTCGCAGACCAGGAAGTCCGGTTCGGTCATGAGGGCACGGGCGATCGCGACCCGCTGACGCTCACCGCCGGACAGCTGGCGCGGCCGCTGCCGCAGCACGTGCGACCCGAGCCGGACGCGCTCCAGCCACTTGGTCGGGTCGGTGTCGCGGAGGCGGAAGGCACGGGCGGGCTGCTCCAGCAGGGCCCGGATCGTCTTGCGCGGGTTCAGCGAGCCGTGCGGGTTCTGGAAGACGTACTGGATCGCCCGGCGGTCGGCGGCCGAGCGGTCGCGCGCCCGGCCGGCGAGCTCGCGGCCGTCGAAGGTGATCGAGCCACCGCTGGGCGCGTGCAGCCCACTCATGACCTGCGAGAGCGTGGTCTTGCCGCTGCCGGACTCGCCGACGATCGCGAGGCACTCGCCGCGCTGCACCTCGAGGTCGATGCCGTGCAGGACGGTGTTGCTGCCGTAGGCGGCCCGCACGCCCCGGGCGGCGAGGCTCGACGTCGACGTCGACGAGGTCACCCGGGCATGCGGCTCCTCGATGCGCAGCGTGGGCTGCTCCAGCACGGGGTGGTGGCACAGCACCGTGTGCGTCGGCGACACCGCGGTCGGCGCGGGCATGGTGTCGCACGCGGCCGTCGCGTGGGCGCAGCGCGGGGAGAAGCGGCAGCCGCTGGTCCGGTCGCTCAGGCGCGGGGCCTGACCGGGGATGCCGACGAGCCGGCGCCGTTCCTCCAGCGCCGGCGCGGACGCCAGGAGGGCCGCCGTGTAGCGGTGCCGGGGGTGGGCGAACAGCTCCTGGCTGCGCCCGTGCTCGGCCACGCGTCCGCCGTAGAGCACCAGCATCTGCGAGGCGAGGTCGGCCACGACGTCGAGGTCGTGGGAGATGTAGACCGCCGCCGACTTCCGGTGGTGACACATCTCGCGCACCGTCTCGAGCACGCGGGCCTGCGTCGTCACGTCCAGACCCGTGGTCGGCTCGTCGAGGACGACGACCCGCGGGTCCCGGAGGAAGGCCAGGGCGAGCAGCACGCGCTGCTGCTGACCACCGGAGAGCTCGTGCGGGTAGCGCTTGAGGAAGTCCGGGTTCGTCGGCAGGTGGACCTCGTCCATCGCCGAGGCGATCCGCTGCGGGATCGAGTCGACGCGCTCGGCCTTGAGCTCGAGCACCTCGCGGAGCTGGGCCCCGATGCGTCGCGCGGGGTTGAGCGAGGACCCCGGGTCCTGCGGCATGTACGAGACCATGTCGCCGCGGAGCCGGCGGAGGTCCTCCGCCTTGCTGTGCACGATCGAGCGGTCGTTGATCCGGATGTCGCCCCCGGTGATCACGGCGCCGTCGCGGCCGTATCCGAGGACCGCGAGGCCGAGAGTGGTCTTGCCGCTCCCGGACTCGCCGACCACGCCGAGGATCTCACCCGCTTCGACGGTGAAGCTGACGTCCTCGACGATCGCTGGTCCGTCCTGTCCGGCGCGGACGGTGAGGTTCTCGACGACGAGTGCCGACGTCACAGTGCGTTCCCTCCAGTTGCAGAAGCTTCCGCCACGCCCTCGGTCACCAGGTTGGTCCCGACGGTGAGGATGGCGATGCAGATGACCGGAGCCAGCGCGGCGAACGGCGCCAGCGGCAGCCCGACCTGGTTCTCGGCGATCATGAGTCCCCAGTCGGGCGTCGGGGCCTGGGCGCCGAACCCGAGGAAGCTCAGCCCGGCGACCAACGAGATCGACCAGGTGAGGCGGAGACCGAACTCGACGCTCAGCGGCGCCGTGACGTTGCCGAGGATGTCGTCGTTGAGGATCCGCCAGCGGCCCGCACCCAGGGAGCGGGAGTAGCGGACGAAGTCCTGGCTGGTGATGCCGAGGGCGGCGCCCCGCATCACCTTGGCCACGGGCGTGACCCAGACGAGGGCCACCAGCAGGATCGTCAGCCACGTGCTGGAGCCGACCATCGAGACGACGACGAGGAACATCACGTACTGCGGGAAGGCGAGCAGCACGTCGAGGATGCGCATGATCGTCTCGTCGCCCCACGACTTGGCCAGCGCGGCGAGGAACCCGAGCACGCTGCCCACCAGGACCCCCAGCACCGTGGCGGCCAGGGCGGTCAGCAGTGCCGTCTGTCCACCGGCGAGCAGCCGGCTCAGGACGTCGCGGCCGAGGACGTCGGTGCCGAGCAGGTGCCCGTCACCCGAGGGGGTGAAGGGGGCGCCGACCGGCTCCAGCGGGTCCTCCGGCGCCAGCCACGGCCCGATCAGCACGAGGAGGACGACGGGGACGAGGATCGACAGGCCGATGATCGTGCGCTTGTTGCGCAGCGAGTTGCGCAGCAGCTCGCGACCCGAGCTCGGGGAGGGAGCGGCCGTGGGCGTGGCCGCACCCTCCGAGCCGGGGGAGGCGAGGTCGTCGACGGTGGTGATGGTCATCGGCGGCTGCTCCTCAGTCGGGGGGTGAGCGCGATGGTCAGCAGGTCCGCCACCGTCGTCAGCACGAGGTAGAAGGCGGCGATGAGCAGGGCCAGCGACTGGATGATCGGCAGGTCGCGCCCACGCACGGCTTCCACGAGCTGGAGGCCGATGCCCGGGAAGGCGAAGACGGTCTCGACGATGACCGAGCCGCCGAGCAGGTAGACGAGCACCAGCACGGTGGCCTGCACGGTGGGGGGCGCCGCGTTCGGCAGCACGTGACGCCACAGCAGTCGACGTCCCCCGACACCGCGGAGGCGGGCGGCGCGGATGTACTCCGCGTCGTACACCTCGCCGGCCGACGCGCGAGCGAGGCGGACGAGGTAGGGCATGACGAGGATCGCCAGCGTGACCGCCGGCAGGACGAGCACCTCCGGCGAGGACAGTGCCGACCCGCCGCCGCTGACGATCGACACCGCGGGGAACCAGTTGAAGACGCTGGTGGCGAAGAGCGCGATGAGGGCGATCGCCACGACGAACTCGGGCAGGGCGGCGACGACGAGCGACAGACCGTCCACCGCCCGGTCGAACGCACCACCGCGACGGGCGGCGGCGACCAGGGCGATGAGCACCGACAGGGGGACGGCGATGAGCGCGGCCGTTCCGAGCAGCGCGAAGCTGTTGAGGATCCGCGGTTCGATGAGGGACCACACGGATGCGCCGTTGACCGCGGTACCGAAGTCGCCGTGCAGCACGCCGCTCAGCCAGGAGAAGTACTGGTCGGAGAGCGGCTCGTTGAGGCCCAGCTGCTCGCGCAGTGCGGCGAGCCGCTGGCCGTTGCCCGCCCGGCCGACGATCGCCTCGGCCGGGTCACCCGGCAGGGCGTGCGTGGCGAGGAAGATCAGGACGGAGATCCCCCACAGCGTGACGACCAGCCAGAAGAGGCGTTGCAGGACGAGCTTGCCCGTCCCGTTCCCACCCCGACGGCGACGGGGTGGGGAATCCACCTCGGGTGCCTGGGCTGGCGCCTTCTGATCCGGGATTTCTTGTGTTGCATCCACCAGCGGCCCTCCGGCGACTGTGCAGGTTCTGAGGCCACGAACCGTCATGTGTTTCGGCGCGGCGTGAGGTTCAAGTGACTCAGTCGCTTGACCTGACGGCGGCCAGTGAAGCGTGTCGCAGGACACGGTGTCAAAGGTTCGTGTGAATCGCGTCAAGTCCGTGACCGGCGTAACACGAACGTAACCAGCGGCTCTTCCCCCTGACCACGTCGCCCGTCCGACAGTGGGCCGGATCACGTCGCGCCTCGCCCATCGGAGGGACGCCGACGACGAGCCGGCGCGGACGTGGGACTCGGGGAGATCACGGAACCTGGCGTCCGTGCCCGCGAGTGCCTAGTCTCGCTGTGGGGCGCGGCTGCTCCGGGATGCACGACTGCTCGGCAGACCGCGCTGGAGCCGCCGCACACACCCCGGGCACGGAGACCCGCTCCCGTGCCGTCCGGAGAGCGGCGTGTCAGAGCGCCGAGAGGTGAGTGCCGTGCCGCGTATGCCAGCCGAGGAGCGGCGAGCCGACTTCATCGCGGCCGCCGCCCGTGCCATCGCGCGACACGGCGTGGCCGGTGCGACGACGCGGGTGATCGCGGCGGAGGCCGATGCGCCGCTCGCGGCGCTGCACTACTGCTTCCGGTCCAAGGAGGAGCTCTTCATGGAGCTCGTGGACCACGCCTCCACGAGCATGATGCAGATGTCGGTCGTCGAGCCGGGTCTCGGCCTGGGTCCGACCGCGGCCGCCGTCCTGGAGCAGCACGCTCAGTGGCTGCTCCGTGAGCCGGAGCTGGGTCTGTCGACCTACGACCTGTACCTGTGGGCGCTGCCCCGCAGCAGGGAGCTCGCCGACCGCGCCGTGGAGCGGACCCACACCCGGCTCGTGACGACGCTGCAGCGCGGACTGCTCCCGGTGGATGACCCGTCCCTGGTCCGTCCCCTGGCGCGGATGACCGTCGTCCTCATGGACGGGCTCGCGCTGCAGTGGTTCCTGCATCGGGACGAGGAGCGGCTCGCGGCGGAACTCGACGACGCGTCGCGCGCGCTCGACCTCCTGGCGATGTCGCGGATGCCGTCGGCGACGGTGGACTCCCAGCCCGCGTGAGTCGGCGCCTGCGCGTCGCGCGCAGGCCCCGGACGCGGCCGGCCCGTCTCCGGGCCGGCCGCGTGACGGTGGGTCAGGACCCCGAGGACGTCCCGGCGGCGACGGCGGCGGGCTCGGCGAGCCGCAGGGTGACGCCGAGCCGCGCGGCGGCCGCGTCGATCGCGGCGCGCTCGGCGGGGGAGAAGGGGGTCCGCGTCCGCGCGAACTCCAGGTGGCGCAGGGACCCGGCGGGGTGTCCCGTGCCCGTACCGGTGCTCGCGACGAGGCGGATGCGCCCCTGGTCCGGCCAGGTCACCACGACCGAGTCCGGCCGGTCGTCGGCGGCCGGGTCGATCCGGCCACGCAGCGGACCGGTGAACAGCCGCAGCGCGCCGTCGAGGTCGGCGACGTGGTGCTCCACGTCGGTGACGTGGGCCAGGTCGGCTTCGAGCGCCTCCTCAGACGCGGCGTGCACGTGGCGCTCGGCGTGCTGGACGATCTGGATGACGACGCCATGGGCGTCCCCGGGGCGCAGGAACGCCTCCTTGTAGTGGTCCTCCTCGAGGCGGACCTGGACCGGCGTGATGCCCATCGCCTCGACCTCCGCCAGGGTCGCGGCCAGGTCGGGGACGTCGAAGTTGTAGTGGTGGAACCCCGGTCCGGTCCGGTCGAGGAAGCGCTCGAGGAATGCCCCGTTGACCGGGTCGGTCGGCGTCAGCACCTCCACCCGCGGGCCGCTGGGGAAGAAGGTCTGCCGCCAGTAGAAGCCCAGCGAGTCGCCGCCCTGGGAGACGAGGCCCTGGAGGAGGCCGCCGAAGAGCGCTCGGCCGTCGTCGAGGCGCCGCGTCGCGATCGCCACGTGGTCGAGCAGCACGGGGCGCTGGTCGGGCTGCACGTCGGTTGTCGTCACTGGGGAACTCCTGATTCCACGTCGTTGCTGCTCACACGTACGTGCCGGCGGGCGTACGCCCAGCTCGCGCCGGCGGCGAGGGTCCCGAGCACCGCGAGCACGGACAGCAGGGTGAGTGCCGAGTCGTAGGCGCCGTACAGGCGGGGGAGGGCGTCCTCGCCGAGCTCGGACACCTCGCCCGCGAAGAAGCCGCCCCTCAGGGAGGGGTCCAGCGAGCCCGTGATGAGGGCTAGGCAGACGGCGGTGCACAACAGGCCGCCCACGCTCTGCAGCGTCAGCCGGACCGCGTTGGTCACCCCGACGCGGTCGCTCGGGACGTCGGTCATCACGACGTTGGCGTTGGCCGGCAGGAAGATGCCCACGCCCGCACCCGTGAGGACGAGTGCGATGGCGGTGAGCGTGTAGGACTCCTGGATGCCGAACCGCAGCAGGACGATGCCCGCGGCCGCGACGGCGGACCCGACGAGCGCGAGGCTGCGCGGCTTGCCGAAGCGCGCCAGCATCCCGGCGGCCAGCGCGATGAGCCCGTCGATCGCGGACAGCGGCGTGATCTTCAGGCCGGCCAGGAAGGCGGAGTCGCCCAGGGCCGCCTGGAAGAACAGGGCCACGATCAGCGGCACGGTGTAGAGCGCCATCGCGTTGACGAAGGCCGAGAACATCGCGAGGGCGAAGGGCCGGTCGCCGAACAACGAGAAGTCGATGATGGGGTCGGCCGCCCGGCGCTCGGCGACCACGAAGACCACCAGGACCAGCACGACGCCGGCCACGCCCGCGAGCACGCCGGGGCTGCGCCAGTCCCACTGACCCGACTGGGTCAGGATGAAGACCAGGCCCAGGAGTGCGACCGGCACGAGGACCAGTCCGGGGACGTCCAGCCGTCCGGAGCGGGCGCCGGCGTCGCGCGGGAGTGCGCGGGAGCCCCAGAGGAGGCAGGCCACGCCGACGGGCACGCCGAACCAGAACAGCCACTGCCAGCCGATGGTGTCCGCGACCAGACCCCCGGCGGCCGGTCCGAGGAGCGCCGCCAGCGAGAAGGACGCGACGTAGACACCGAGGGCGTGGTTGAGCCGCGCGGCCGGGAAGGTGTCCACCAGGATGGCGGCACCGTTGGCCACGATCGCGCCGCACGCCATGGCCACCAGCACCTGGGAGCCGACGAGGAACCACGCGTCGGTGGCGAGCGCGCACAGCACGCTGGCGACCGTGAAGACGGCGACGCCCCAGAGGAACAGGGTCCGCCTGCCGAAGATGTCCGCGAGCCGGCCGAAACTGATCATGAAGGCCGTCGCGGCGAGTTGGGGCGCGAGGACGAGCCACGTCGCCGCGGTCGACGTGGCGTCGAGGTCGCGGACCACGACGGGTACCGCCACGGCGAGGCCTGCCCAGCCGATCTCCGAGAAGAAACAGGCCAGGCAGACGAAGGCGAGGGTGCGCCAGGCTCCTGGCGCACCCCCGCCCTCGCCGGACGGTCCCGCACGGCGGGCGTCGTCCGTCGACGCGGTCGAGGTCTCCCGACCGGTCGTCATGGGAACTCCGTCCGTGGGACTCAGTTGTTGAGCAGCGGGTCCCGCGGCATGCCCAGGATGCGCTCGGCGATCTGGTTCCGCTTGATCTCCGAGGTGCCGCCGTAGATCGACATGGCCCGGCTCATCAGGACGACCGGCGCGGTCCACGCGCCGGGCCCGTCGGCGTACACCGCAGAGGGACCGCCCAGGTCCACGAGGAGCTCGGCGGCCTCGTGCATCAGCTCCGACAGGACGAGCTTGGTCACGTTGCCCTCGGGGCCGGGGCCCGTGCCGGCGACCGCGCGGTGGGCGCTGCGCAGGTTGAGGGTGCTCGACGCGTGCTGCACCGCCACGTACCGGCCGATGCGCTCCGCTCCGCCGCCCAGACGCTCCGGGTGGGCGTCGTAGGCGTCGATGATGCGCTCCACCGGCAGGACCATCGCTCCGGTGCCGTCACCGATGCTGACGCTCTCGTTGCCGAGCGTGGCGCGGGCGACGGTCCAGCCGGAGTTGATCGGCCCGACGACGTCCTCGTCGGGCACGAACACGTCGTCGAAGAAGACCTCGTTGAACTCGGCGCTCCCGGTGGTCTGGCGCAGCGGCCGGACCTCGACGCCCTTGGCCGACATGTCGACGGCCATGGTGGTGATCCCCTGGTGCTTGGGCGCGTCCGGGTCGGTGCGCACCGTCGCGAAGCCCATCTTCGACTCGTGCGCGTCGCTGGTCCAGATCTTCTGACCGTTGAGCAGCCAGCCACCCTCGACGCGGGTCGCGCGGGTCTTGACCGCGGCCGCGTCGGAGCCGGCCTCGGGCTCGCTGAACAGCTGGCACCAGATGAGGTCCTGGCGCAGGGCCGGCGGCACCCAGCGCTGGACCTGGTCCTCGTTGCCGTGCTGGACCAGGGTCAGCAGGATCCACGCGGTGATGCCGTAGGACGGCCGCTTGAGGCCGGCCGCCGCGAACTCCTGCTCGATGACGAGCTGCTCGACGGCGCCCGCGTCGCGGCCCCAGGGCTTCGGCCAGTGCGGCATGGCGTAGCCGGCCGCGACCATCTCGGTGCGCTGCTGGTCGCGGTCGAGCCCCGCGACGCGCTGGGCGAACTCGCGGACCTCGCCGCGCATGGCCTCCGCCTCGGGCGGCAGCTCGATCGTGCGGGAGGGCCGCACCCCGCGCCGGTAGAGGGCGGTGGCGTCGGCGGCCGCCGCGTCCGGGGTCAGCAGCGTGCGCAGAGCGGTCGCCCGGCGCAGGTACAGGTGCGCGTCGTGCTCCCACGTGATACCGATGCCGCCGTGCACCTGGATGCACAGGTTGGCGCAGTCGTAGGCGGCGTCACCGGCGAGGGTCGCCGCCACGGCGGCGGTCAGCGCGCGCTGGTCGGCGTCGTCGGCCGCGGCCGCCCGGGCCGCGTCCCACACCGCCGCGGTGGCCAGCTCGGTGGCCACGAGCATGTTCGCGCAGTGGTGCTTCACGGCCTGGAAGGTGGCGATGGTGCGGCCGAACTGCTTGCGGACCTTGGCGTACTCGGACGCCAGGTGGGTGGTCTGCCGGGCCACGCCGACCGCCTCGGCGGCGAAGACGAGACGGGAGAGGTCGCGCAGGGCGGCGCGGGCCCCGGTGACCACGGTGGCCGGTGCGCCGGCCAGGGTCACCCGAGCGGAGCGGCGCGTGGCGTCCAGGTTCGGCGGGACCACGACGGTCACGCCCTCGCCCGTGAGGTCGACGACGACGACGTCGTCACCGGCCGGGAGGAGGAGGACGTCGGCGACCCCGCCACCGAGCGCGGCGGCGACCTTGCCGGACACCGTGCCGCCCGCGACCTCGACCCGCGCGTCGAGCGCGATCGCGGCCGTGCGGTTGCCCTCGGCGAGGTCGGGGAGCAGGCTCCGGCGCACCTCGTCGTCGCCCGCCGCGGCCAGGACGGCGCTCGCGATCACGGTCGGGACGAAGGCGCCGGGGGTCACGGACGCGCCCAGCTCCTCCACGACGATCACGAGGTCCTCGAGGGTGCCGTCGGCGCCGCCGAGGTCCTCCGGTACGTGCAGCCCGGGCAGCCCGAGGCCGACCAGGTCCTTCCACAGGGCCGACGACTCCTCGGTCTCGGCCTCGAGCAACCCCCGGGCCGAGCCCAGGACGTCGCGGTTGGTCACCAGCTTGCGGACGGAGTCGCCCAGCGCGCGGTGGTCATCGGTGATGGCGATCGGCACGAGGCCCCCTTGTCGTCACGGTCGGCGAGAAAATATCATTCGCCCAAGTCATCTGACCAGGTCATCAGACCGAGAAGACGTGAGTGTCCGAACGCGAGGAGTCCTCCATGCCCGAAGCCGTCGTCGTCTCCGTGGCCCGATCGCCCATCGGCCGGGCCTTCAAGGGGTCGCTGAGGGGCATGCGCCCCGACGACCTGACCGTCCAGATGGTGCAGGCCGCCCTCGCCAAGGTCCCCGAGCTCGACCCCCGTGAGATCGACGACCTCATCCTGGGCTGCGGCAGCCCGGCCGGCGAGCACGGGAACAACCTCGGGCGCTCGGTCGCCGTCCTCGCCGGGCTCGACGAGGTCGCCGGCGTCACGGTCAACCGCTACTGCTCCAGCAGCCTGCAGACCACGCGCATGGCCTTCCACGCCATCAAGGCGGGGGAGGGGAACGTGTTCCTCTCCGCCGGCGTCGAGGCGGTCAGCCGCTACGCCAAGGGGTCCGCCGACGGCCTGCCCGGCACCGACAACCCGCTGTTCGACGAGGCGAAGGCCCGGACCGAGGAGTTCGCCGCCGGTGGCCGCACCTGGTCCGACCCGCGCGAGCAGGGTCTGCTCCCCGACGTCTACATCTCGATGGGCCAGACCGCCGAGAACGTCGCGCAGCTCAAGGGCGTGACCCGCGCCGAGCAGGACGCCTTCGGCGTCCGCAGCCAGAACCTCGCCGAGAAGGCCATCGCCAACGGCTTCTGGGCCCGCGAGATCACCCCGGTCACGCTGCCCGACGGCACCGTGGTCAGCACCGACGACGGCCCGCGGGCGGGCGTGACCCTGGAGGCGGTGTCCTCGCTGCAGCCGGTGTTCCGCCCCGACGGCACCGTCACGGCCGGCAACTGCTGCGCGCTCAACGACGGCGCGGCCGTGGCCGTGATCATGTCCGACGTCAAGGCCCGCGAGCTGGGGCTGACGCCGCTGGCCCGCATCGTCAGCACCGGCGTGTCCGGCCTGTCGCCGGAGATCATGGGCCTCGGCCCGGTCGAGGCGTCCCGGCGGGCGCTGGCCAACGCCGGCCTGACGATCGACGACATCGACCTGGTCGAGATCAACGAGGCCTTCGCCGCGCAGGTGATCCCGTCGGCCCGCGAGCTGGGCATCGACGAGGAGAAGCTGAACGTCAACGGTGGCGCCATCGCCGTCGGGCACCCCTTCGGCATGACCGGCGCCCGGATCACCGGCACGCTGATCAACTCGCTGCAGTGGCACGACAAGCAGTTCGGTCTCGAGACCATGTGCGTCGGTGGCGGTCAGGGCATGGCCCTGGTGCTGGAGCGCCTGTCGTGAGGGTCTTCCAGGGCATCCCGGACATGGAGGCGGCGGTCGGGGAGCACCTGGGCTGGTCCGACTGGCACACCGTCACCCAGAAGCAGATCGACCTCTTCGCCGAGGCCACGGGTGACCACCAGTGGATCCACGTCGACCCCGAGGCCGCGGCCAAGGGCCCGTTCGGCACGACGATCGCCCACGGGTACCTCACCCTGAGCCTGCTGCCGCTGCTCGTGGTGCAGGTCTACTCGATCAAGGGCATCTCGATGGGCGTGAATTACGGGGCGAACAAGGTCCGCTTCCCGGCGCCGGTGCCGGTGGACTCGCGGCTGCGGGCCGGCGTCGAGCTGCTCTCGGTCACGCCGGGGGCCGGCGGCTACCAGGTCGTCGAGCGGGTCACCGTCGAGGTGGACGGCGGCGGCAAGCCCGCCTGCGTCGCCGACTCGGTGAGCGTCCTCGTCCCCTGATTCCCCCTGGGCCGTCGCGGTAGGCGCGGCCCTCTCCCGACCGGGTCCGGTCGGCGTCCCACCGGGGCGCCGGCCGGACCCGTCGCACGTCCGGGGCCGGACGGGCCCGCGACGCCCGCCGGGCCGGCGAGCGCCGGGTCACGCCGTCCGGGTGCCCAGTGCTCCAGCGGTGGGGGAGCAGGCGGACGGCACCAGGCGGCCCTCGGCCAGTGCGGCCGTCGCCTCCACGAGGTCCGCGAGCGCGCGCAGGTCCGCCTCGTCGTCCTGGCGGGCCAGTCGCTGCAGGATGAGACCGTCGAGGCCTGCGGCGAAGACCCGTGACACGTCGGCGATGGGCCGGGCCGGCACCGTCCCCGCCCGCGACGCCGCGCGACGCAGCCAGTGCGTGAACGCGTCGTCGAGCTCGCGCTGGTACTCGGTGATCGTCGGGTGCAGGGACCTCGACCTCAGGCCGAGGATGACCAGCTCGGTGAGCAGCTGGTAGATCTCCGGGCGGGTCAGCACGCTGTCCCAGAGCCGCTCGGCCAGCATCTCGACCGCCGAGCGGAACGAGACGCCCGGCGGCAGGTCGCCGTCGCGGACGTGGTCGGTGACCTCGGTGGTCAGCTGCTCGATCACGGCGCGGTACAACTCGTCCTTGCTGCCGTACACGTAGTGCACCATCGCCTGGGCGATGCCGAGCTCGGACGCGATCGCCCGCGTGCTCGCGGCGGCGACCCCGTCGCGCATCATGACGTCGATGGCAGCGCGGATCAGCTGCTGTCGGCGTTCTGCTGCGCTCACGTGGGCCACGGGAGGATCGTAGGAGAACGCGACGGGTTCGTGACAAGTGAATGGCCGTTCGACCTTGTCAGGTGAACAACTCGGACGTAGCGTTGCCCGCGACACGCGACGACCGGGCGCCCGGCCAGGTTCCGGGCCGTCCCCGATCATGCTTCTGGGAGGTCCCCCGGGATGACGGCGGTGCTGGCTCGCAGCGGCTTCGAGGTGAGCGGCCTGAGCGGGCCCGAGCGCGTACGCGCGTGGAGCAGGGCCTGGGCGGCCAGCGGCATCGCCGATGCCGCATCGGTGCCCGAGCAGGCGACGGACTTCCACGGCCGGATCCGGCGGCGGAGCCTCCACGACCTCGTGGTCGTCGACGTCGAGGCCGATCCGTTCACCAGTCTGTGGGACAGCACCTCCGTGGCCGCGGGCTACGTGGGCATCTCCGTGAACACCCGCCGCTTCCGCGAGCGCGTGGTCTACGGGGACCGCCGCGAGTTCGTCGCGACCTCCTCGGTCGACGTGTGGGACCCGACCATCCTCGTGGAGTCCGAGGTGCTCGGGCCGATGGCCCAGAAGGTCCTGCTCGTCCCCAAGACCGCCCTGCACATGGGCAAGAACTGCTCGTTGCTGCTGCGGGACGCCCACACGGAGCACGACCAGGCGCTGCTCCGACTGCTGCGCAGCGTGGTGCTCAGCGTCGCCGCGGACGCCGACCGGTTCGGCGCGTCGGCCGCGGTCGCCGCGCGCAACGCCGTCGTGGACCTGCTGCTCAGCGTCGTGCAGGAGCGCCGGCAGCCGTCGGGGGTCGCGGTCAGCGAGAGCATGCGCCTGGCTGTCAGTCGCTGGGTCGACGAGAACCTGCACCTGGGGCAGCTGTCCCCGGCGCAGGCCGCCGAGAAGCACGGCATCTCGGTCCGGTCGCTGCACCGGCTGTTCAGCGACTCCGGGGACAGCTTCGGCTCCCTGGTCCGCCGTCGCCGTCTCGACCGCGCCGGGCGCGACCTGCTGCAGACCGACGACATGGTGCAGTCGATCGCGATGCGCTGGGGCTACGCCGACGCCAGTCAGTTCATCAACGAGTTCAAGCGGGCCCACGGCAGCACCCCGGCCGCCCATCGCAAGGCCCGCCGCGCCACCGGCTGACGGCTGTGACGTGGCGCCACCATCACCTGGCGCGCTGACCCAATGTCCCCGGCGCCGTCCTGGGTGACGGTGGAGGACACCGGACCGCACGGGTCGGTGGAAAGGGGACTGGTCATGCAGGCGCGGTGGAGCAACTCGAAGGCTCTCTGGGACAGGGCTGTCCAGAGCATCGGCGGCGGCGTGCCCTCGGGCGTCCGGGCCGGGGCCAAGCCACACCAGATCTACTTCGAGTCGGCCAAGGGCGCTCGAATGACCGACATCGACGGCAACAGCTACATCGACTACGTGGCCGGCTGGGGGCCCCTGCTGCTCGGGCACGCGCACCCGGCGGTCACCGCCGCGGCCCACGCCCAGCTCGACCGGGGCATCATGTTCGGCGGTGGCAGCCGCGAGGAGGTCCTGGCGGCCGAGAGCTTCCTCGAGGCCCTGGGCTGGGCCGGGCGCATGCTCTGGACCAACACCGGCACCGAGGCCGTGCAGATCGCCCTGCGCCTGGCGCGGGCCCACACGAGCCGCGACGTCGTCGTCAAGCTCGGCGGCGGCTACCACGGCTGGCACGACACCGTCATGGCGAGCTACTACAACTACGGGCGCGGCGGTCAGCCGATCCCGCAGTCGCTCGGCCAGCCGGCGTCCTCGATCCAGGACCTGCGCATCGGCCTGTACGGCGACCTCGAGCAGCTCGCGGGCCTGTTCGCGGCCGAGCCTGGCAAGATCGCCGCTGTCCTGGTCGACCCGACCTCGTCGAACACCGGTGCCGTCACCCCGCCGCCCGGCTACCTCGAGGGCCTGCGTCGCATGTGCGACGAGAACGGCACGGTGCTCATCTTCGACGAGGTCGTCTCCGGTCTCCGGCTCGGGCTCTCCGGCGCCTCCGGCCGCTTCGGGGTGACCCCGGACCTGGCCACCTTCGGCAAGGCGATCGGCAGCGGCTTCCCCGTGTCCGCGGTCGCCGGCCGGGCGGACATCATCGACCTGGTCACCAAGGGCGCCATGCACGGCGGCACGTTCAACGGCAACCCGCTCTCCATGAGCGCGGTCATCGCCACCCTGGAGACCCTCTCCCAGCCCGGCGTGTACGAGCGCATCGAGCAGAACGCCTCCGCGCTGGCCGACGGGATCCAGGCCGCCGCGAACTCCGCCGGTCGCGACGTGCACGTCCACCACCTCGGGGCGGTCGCCCTCGTCGGACCCGGGCTCACCCAGCTCAACGGTCCGGACGACTGGATGGTCGCCGACTGGGACTACTGGAGCGCGCAGGTCATCCCGGCGATGCTGGCGCACGGCATCTACCTGCTCCCGGGTGGGCGTCTGTTCCTGTCCACCGAGCACGGCGAGGCCGAGACGGCCGAGACGGTCGCGGCCTTCGAGAAGGTCTTCGCCGAGCTCCCGGCGCCGAAGATGCGCACCGCCGCCTGACCCCACGGGTCCGCTCGACCTGGAGGGCGGCAGGGAGCGCCTCGACGCCCCTGTCGCCCTCCTTCACCAACCACTCAGAGAGAACAGGATCGACATGGGTCTGCTGGACGGCAAGGTCGTGCTCATCACGGGCGGCGCGCGGGGACAGGGGCGGGCTCACGCCCTGCTGTCCGCGCAGGAGGGTGCCGACGTCGTCGTCGTCGACATCGGCACCGACATCGCGACGGTGCCCTACGGGCTCGGGCAGGAGAGCGACCTGCAGGAGACCGTCCGGCTCGTCGAGCAGCTGGACCGCCGCGCGCTCGCCGTGGTGGCCGACGTCCGGTCCCAGACGGCGCTCGAGGAGGCCGTCCAGCGGGCCATCGCCGAGTTCGGCAAGGTGGACGCGCTCATCGCGAACGCGGGCATCCTCAGCGTCGGGCCGGTGTGGGAGCTGACCGACGAGCAGTGGCAGGACATGATCGACGTCAACCTGACCGGGGTGTGGCGGTCGGTCAAGGCCGTGCTGCCCCACATGATCGAGCAGGGCAGCGGCTCGATCGTCCTCACGTCCTCGCAGAACGGCGAGGAGCCCGAGGAGGGCGTCGGGCACTACACGGCCGCCAAGCACGGCGTGCTGGGCCTGATGAAGTCGGTCGCGCAGGAGGCTGCCCGGCACGGCATCCGCTGCAACGCGGTGAAGCCGGGCTTCGTCAACTCCCCGATGACCACGTGGCCCGGGATGCTGGACCGCTACGCGGGCCAGGAGGGCGCCGGCACCGTCGAGCACGCCGTGCAGGCGGGCTACCAGTACAACGCCCTGCCCCGTCCGGCCATGGCGCCCGAGGCGATCGCCCGGGCCGCCCTGTTCCTCAACTCCGAGCTGGCCGCGGACGTCACCGGCGTCGCGCTCGACGTGGACGGCGGGCACCGGGTGCTCCCGCACATGAACCTCGAGGTCCTCTTCGCGGGCTGAGGCACGACGACCGATCGTTCGACCGACGACGAAGGGAACGAGATGGGACTGCTCGACGGCAAGGTCGCCCTGATCACCGGGGCCGGACGGGGGCAGGGCCGCGCCCACGCCCTCATCTCGGCCCGCGAGGGCGCCGACGTGATCGTGCTGGACACCGACGACACCCAGTTCGACTCGGTGCCCTACGAGCTGTCGTCGAAGGAGGACCTCGACGAGACCGTCCGCCAGGTTGAGCAGTTGGACCGGCGCGCGATCGCGGTGACCGGTGACGTCCGCCGGCAGGAGGACCTGGACGACGCCGTCCGGCAGGGCATCGAGGCGTTCGGGAAGATCGACATCCTGATCGCCAACGCCGGCATCGTCAGCATGGCCCCGATCTGGGACATCACCGACGAGATGTGGCAGGACATGATCGACGTCAACCTCACCGGGGTGTGGCGGTCGGTCAAGGCGGTGCTGCCGCACATGCGCGAGCAGCGCGGCGGCTCGATCGTCCTGACCTCCTCGACCAACGGTCGTGAGCCCGGTGAGGAGCTGACGCACTACACCGCGGCGAAGCACGGTGTGCTGGGCCTGATGAAGAGCGTCGCGCTCGAGGGCGCCGAGTGCGGGATCCGCTGCAACGCGATCATGCCCGGGTCGATCAACACCGCGATGATCCAGTTCCCCTACATCCTCGACAAGATGGCCGGCCAGCCCGGCGCGGGGACGCTCGAGCACGCGCTCGTCGCGGGGTACCACTACCACGCGCTGCCCGAGCCGTCGATGCCGCCGGAGGTCACGGCGAAGACGGCGCTCTACCTGAACTCGGACCTCGCGTCCGTCGTCACCGGCGTGGCGATCCCGGTCGACGCCGGCCACGCGCTGCTGCCCGGCGTCAACATGAACCCGGCCGCACTGCGCTGACCCCGGAGCCGGGGAGGACTACCGGGCGCGCAGCATCTGCGAGACCAACGCCCAGCAGTCCTCCTCGGCCCGGCGCGCGGCCGTCGCCCGGTCCGGGTACCACCCGGGGGCACGGTCGCACAGGGCGATGACCGCCTGCACCAGCACCGGCGTGGCCGGGAGAGTGCCGGGGGTCGTCGCCCTGACGCGTTCCAGGACCTCGCCGAGCAGCCGGCGGTAGTCGTCGAGGTACGCCTGGACGACCGCCCGCTCTGCCGGGTCGGTGAGCAGCTGTCCGGCGCGCATCGCGTCCAGCAGACGGTCGACCGCGTCTGCGATCCCGGAGTGCAGCTGCTGGCGGACGTGCCGGCGCACGAGCGTCTCGAGCCGGTCCCAGGGGGCCGCCGACGGATCGTCGAGCGCCACCACCTCCGCCCGGAAGCTCGCCAGTCCGGCGGTGAGCGCCGCGACGAGCACGGCCTCCTTCGACGGGAAGTGGTTGTACACCGCGGGAGCGCCGATGCCGGCCCGGGCCGCGACGTCCTTCATGCTCACGGACTCGAAGCTGCGCGCGCCGAACAGGTCGGTCGCCGCCTCGAGGATGAGCGCGCGGGTGCGCTCGCCGCGCAGGATCCGCCCGTCCCGGGACACCGGCGGAGGCGGCTCGGCGGTCCGGGCCCGCGGCGGACCGGCGGCCACTCCGGCGACGTCCCTCGCTCGGGCCACCGCGACCCCGCGGCCGGCGGCTGTGGACCCGGAAACGAGGTGCGGCCCGCGGGCGGTGTCTCCGCCCGCGGGCCGCACGCCCGTCCCCCGCGGATCACGCGGGGGAGTCGTCACGCGAGAGCCGCGGCCGCGTGCCCCGTGTAGGCGGCCGGGTCGAACTCCGCGCACTCGTCGCGGAACCGGTGGGCGAAGTCGGGCCAGGACAGCGTGGCCTTCCCGCTGCGCGGGTCGATGTACCAGCTGGTGCAGCCACCGCGCATGATGACGGTCCCGGCCGACAGCTCGTCGAGCCGCGCGGCGTAGCGGTCCTCGAGCTCCCGGCTCACCTCGAGGACGGGGCGGCCGTTCGCGGCCCGCCACTCGATGGCGGACACGACGTGGTCGACCTGCGCCTCGATCATGTAGATCAGGGAGTTGTGGCCCAGGCTGGTGCCCGGCCCGTTGACCACGAAGAAGTTCGGGTACCCGGCCACGGCGGTCGAGTTGTACGCCTGCATGCCGTGCGCCCAGTGGGCGCCGAGGTCGATGCCCAGCCGGCCCGTGATGCGGTGCGAGGACGGCAGGTCGAAGGTCTCGAAGCCGGTGGCGAAGACGAGGACGTCGAGGTCGTAGGCGTTCCCCGCGGCGCTCACGACCCGCTCGCCCTCGATGCGGCCCAGGGCGCTGGGCTCCAGGCGCACGTTGGGCTTCTGCAGCGCCGGGTAGTAGTCGTCGGACGCCAGGACGCGCTTGCAGCCGATCTCGTAGTCCGGCGTGAGCAGCGCGCGCAGCTCGGGGTCGGTCACCTGCGCGTTCAGGTGGTCGAGGGCCTGGCTGCGGGCCTCGGCCAGGAACTCCGGCACCTGGCGGCGGGCGGCGAAGCGCGAGTCGTTGTACCAGAACAGCATCTCGCGCATCTCGTCCATCGACTGCTGGTCACGACGGAAGAGACGCTTCTCGGCGTCGCTGAAGGCACGGTCGTAGCGCGGCCGCACGTAGGGGGCCGACCGCTGGAAGACGACGAGCTCGGAGGCGATGTCGGCGATCTCGGGCACGATCTGCAGCGCAGAGGCACCCGTGCCGATGACGCCGACGCGGCGACCGGCCAGCGACGTGTTGTGGTCCCAGCGGGCCGAGTGGAACAGGTCCCCGGTGAAGGACTCGAGGCCGGGCACGTCCGGGTACTTGACGTCGGTGAGGTGCCCGGTCGCGGAGACGAGGATCTCGGCGCGGTAGACGCCGCGGGGCGTGGTCACGACCCAGCGCTCGGCATCCGCGTCCCAGCGGGCGTCCAGCATGTCCGCGCCGAAGCGCATGTGCGGGACGAGGCCCTCCTCGCGGGCCGTCTCGCGCAGGTACTCCCAGATCTCGGCGCCGGGGGAGTACATCCGCGACCACTCGGGGTTGGTCCGGTAGGAGAAGGAGTAGAGCGGGGACGGGACGTCGCAGGCCACACCCGGGTAGGTGTTGTCGCGCCAGGCCCCGCCGACGTCCTCGGCGCGCTCCAGGATCACGAAGGACTCGATCCCGCGGCGGCGCAGCTGGATGCCGGTGCCCAGGCCGGAGAAGCCTGCGCCGACGACGATGACCTCGACGTCGGCCAGGGGGTCAGTGCTGTCGACTGACGTGGTGGACATGGTCACTCCTCGGTCGGGGGGATCAGGGACGACGGGGCGGCAGGACGCTGCCGGCCGGGTACCGGTGGGGGTGGGCGCTGAAGGTGTTGATGAGGTGCACGATCTCGGCGCCACGCTCGGCGATCATCGCGTGCCCGGCGGTGACCTCGGTGTAACGGGCGTCCTCGATGGCGCCGAAGAGGCGCTTGCCCTGCCGCTTCGGGGTCATGATGTCGTCGGTGCCCGCCACGACCAGCGTGGGGCTGGTGATGTGCGGGACGACGCGGGAGAGGTCGACGGCCCGGTTGATCTTCATCTGCTGCGCCACGTCGTCGTCGTTGCGGGCGCTGGCGAACATGTACCCCAGCTCGTCGGGGCCGAGCAGGCCCAGGAACGAGGGGCTGAACGCGCAGAAGACGTGGTAGCGCGCGAAGGCGTCCTGGTCGGAGCGCAGGGCGTGCCAGACGTCGTTGCGGAGGGTCTGCTGCGTGTCGGTCTTCAGCCAGCCGGCGCACAGCACGAGCGCGCCGATCGACTCGGGCCTGCGGGCCGCCGCCGTGGCCGCGACGACCGCACCCAGGGAGTACCCGACGAGCGTGACCTGCCGCCCGGGCAGCACCTCGTCCAGCACGGCCAGCACCTGGGCCGCCAGCTGCTCCGGGCCCTGCGCCGGGTCGCCCTCGGGCGTGGCGAGGTCGAGGGAGACGACCCGCTGCTCGGTGGTGAGCATGGGGAAGAGGAAGGAGAAGTGGCGGCGGGTGCTCCCACCGGTGCCGTGCACCAGCACCACGGGCGCCTTGTCCGTGGGCTCCTCGACCGAGTCGTACCACCGGACGTCCAGGCCACCGACGGTGAGGGTGCCCTCCTTGACCGGTACGCCGAGCTCGGACGGGGCGGTCGTGGCTGTCGACATCAGGGGCGTGCCTTCCGGATTGGATAAACGGTCGTTCATAAAGTCGGTCCTCGCGGGCCTCCCGTCAACGCCCCTCCGGGGTGAGGAGCCGCGGGCGACGCGGGGGCCCGACCGCGTGGCACCGAGAGCCAATCAGTCCGCCGGTTCCGGTCGCACGATTCGGCGACCGACACGGCCGGCGCCGGGCATCGGGCGATGCGTGGCGCCGGCTCATCACCACCCATCCGGAGGGGCACTCGTGGCAGACCGCCACTCATCGACAGCACGACCCGCACCTGCCCACCCCGGCACCGACGCCCGACCGCAGGACCGTCTCGAGGGCAACCTCGGCACCGTCGGCCTGATGTTCACCGCACTGGCCTTCAACGCGCCGCTGGGCGTCATGGCCGCGACCGTCCCGATCGTCATCGGCGGCGGCATCGGCGGCGGCACCCCGCTCGTCTACCTCGGGGTGCTGGTCCTCTTCCTCGTCTTCGCCGTCGCCCTGGTGACGATGGCGCGGCACATGAAGAAGCCCGGCGCCTTCTACACGTACCTGACCGCGGGGCTCGGCCGCAGTGCCGGACTGGGCGGCGGGCTGGTCGCCCTCGTCGTCTACTTCGGCTTGGGCGCCTCGACCTACATCGTCCTCGGGTTCAGCAACCAGAGGCTCATCCACGACGTGCTCGGCGGACCCGACATCCCGTGGTGGGCCATCTCGCTGGCCGCCTGGGTGGTCATCTCGACGCTCAGCCTGTTCAACATCGACGTCTCCGTGCGGGTGCTCGGCATCGCCCTGGCCCTCGAACTGGTCATCGTCGCGGTGTGGAGCGTCTTCGTCGTGGTCGACGGCGGCCCCGAGGGCCGCGGCGTCGACCTGACCGACCAGATCGCCATCGGCCCGCTGGCCTTCGCGCTGCTGTGGGGCGCGTCCTGCATGGGTGGCTTCGAGTCCATCCAGGTGTTCCGCGACGAGACCCGGGACCCGGGCCGGACGATCCCGCGGGCCACCTACCTGACCGTCGGGTTCCTTGCCGTCTTCTACTGCCTCGGCTCCTACGTCTACCTCGTCGCGTACGGGACCGAGGGTGCGATGGCGACCGCGGCCGACCCGACGACGTCGTTCATGGCCAGCCTCGGCCTGTACGTCGGCACCTTCCTCAAGGCCCTCGGGTACGTGCTGGCCTTCACCAGCGCGATCGCCGCACTGCTGGCCATCCACGGCATCGCCGCCCGGTACACCTTCGCCCTCGCCCGGGACGGGGTCTTCCCGCGCCGGCTGGGCACCGTGCACCCGCGCTTCCGCTCGCCGCTCGTCGCGGCGGTGGCCGTCGCCGGGGTGGTGCTCGTGCTCGCTCTCGGGCCGGCCGTGCTGGGCATGGACTCGGTGCTCGCCTACAAGATCGAGTACGGCCTGTCGAGCTTCGCCATGGTCGCCCTCTTCGCGGGGACCGCGCTGGCCACGCTGGTGTTCTTCGCCCGCGCCGAGAACCGGGGCCTGCGGATCTCCCCGTGGAAGCGCCTGGGGGCACCCGGGGTGTCCCTGGCGGGCATGCTGGTCATCCTCTTCCTGGCGGTCAGCCACCGGGACTCGCTGTTCAGCACCGCCGAGCGCGGGACGATCGGCATCGGCGTCATCGTGCTCGTGGCCGTCGCCGGGATCGGGTACGCCCGCTGGCTCAAGGTCCGCCGGCCCGACGTGTACGAGCGGATCGGTGACCAGGACGAGAACGGCGTCCTCGTGCCCCTCACCGAGGCCGAGGCGCGCGCCGAGGCGGGCGACCGGGAGTCCGGCCGCCTGGTCTGAGAACGACCGCCGCGCCGCCGGGGACCCCGGTGGCGCGGCGCCCGGGGGGGGGGGGGGGGGGGGGCGCGGCCCGCCCCCCCCCCCCCCCCCCCCCCCCCCCCCCCCCCCCCCCCCCCCCCCCCCCCCCCCCCCCCCCCCCCCCCCCCCCCCCCCCCCCCCCCCCCCCCCCCCCCCGACCCCATCCAGCAGGCCGCACCGCAGGAGGAACGGGATGAGCACGCCGCAGGAACCCGCCACCGCGCCGGGACGCCTCGGCGACCCCGGGCTGGGGCCCGGCACCGACCCGCGGACCGACGGCCTGCTCAGGCCGCTTCTGCTCGCCTTCGGCGTGGGAGAGGCGACGCGGTCGGAGGCCCCGGACGGGCCCGTCCTCCCCGAGCAGGTCGCCGACGTGGCCCGCACCCTCCACGAGCAGTACGAGCAGCTGGCCGCGCAGATCCCGCTGGAGCTGCCCGGCGACGAGCGGGTGCGGGTCGTCCGCAGCCGGCGGTGCGTGATCACCCCGGACGGCCGCGAGCTCGAGCTCGGCATCACGCGCCCCGAGGGCGTCGACGGCGTCCTCCCGTGCGTGGTCTACCTGCACGGCGGCGAGCTGGTGTTCGCCTGGACCTGGAACCGGATCCACCAGCAGTGGTGCACCGACCTGGCCGCGGCCGGCGCGGTCGTCGTCCAGGTGGACTTCCGCAACGCCTGGACCCCCGAGGGCTTCCACCCCTTCCCGGCCGCGCTCGACGACTGCATCGCCGCGCTGAGCTGGGTGCACGACCACCGGGCGGAGCTCGGCATCGGCTCGGTCGTGCTGCAGGGGGAGTCCGGCGGCGGCAACCTCGCGATCGCGACGGCGCTGCGGGCCAAGCGCGAGGGGCTGCTGGACGCCATCGACGGCGTGCACGCCCACGCCCCCCTGATCATGCGCGAGAAGGGGTGGGACGAGGAGCGGGTGCGGCGAGAGCTGCCCTCCCGCCGGGAGAACGAGGGCTACCTCATCAGCGACGCGGCGGAGTTCGAGGTCCAGGCGGAGGCCTACGACCCGGGTGGCCGGCACGCCCAGGAGCCGCTGGCGTGGCCGCTGAACGCGACGGTGGAGGACCTGGCCGGCCTGCCGCCGCACGTCGTCGTGGTCGACGAGCTGGACCCGCTGCGCGACGAGGGCATCGCCTACCAGCGGCGCCTCACGGCCGCGGGCGTGCCGGCGCTCGGGCGCGTCGAGCTGGGCATGGTGCACTGCGGGGCGTTCACCTTCCGCCAGGCGCTGGCCCCGTACTACATGGCGCAGGTCCGTGACGTCGTGTCCTTCGCCCGCTCCCTGCTGCCGGCCGACGCCTGAGCAGCGGCGGGCCGGCACTCCCAACCCGTGCACACTGCGCCGCAGGAGGAACCGTGATGAGCACGCCGAAGGACCTCGCCACCGCGCCCGGACGGCTGGGCGACCCCGGGCTCGGGCCGGGTACCGACCCACGGACCGACGGCGTGCTGCGGCCGGTGCTGCTGCAGTTCGGGCTGGGGGAGGCGAACCGGGGCCCGGCGGTGTCCGGTCCTGCGACCGCCGACACCGTCGCCGAGGTGGCGGCCCGGCTGCACGAGCAGTACGAGCAGCTGGCCGCGCAGATCCCGCTCGAACTGCCCGGCGACGAGCACGTGCGCGTCTCCCGGACCCGGCGCACCGTGCCCACGTCCGACGGCCGCGAGGTGGAGCTCGGCATCACGCGCCCCGAGGGCGTCGACGGCGTCCTCCCGTGCGTGGTCTACCTGCACGGTGGGGCGATGGTCTTCGCCTCGACCTGGAACCGGATCCACGAACAGTGGTGCACCGACCTGGCTGCGGCCGGCGCGGTCGTCGTCCAGGTGGACTTCCGCAACGCCTGGACCCCCGAGGGGGCCCACCCCTTCCCGGCCACGCTCGACGACTGCATCGCGGCGCTGTCGTGGGTGCACGACCACCGGGACGAGCTCGGCATCGGTGCCGTCGTGCTGCAGGGGGAGTCCGGCGGTGGGAACCTCGCCCTCGCGACGGCGCTGCGGGCCAAGCGGGACGGCCTGCTGCACGCCGTCGACGGCGTCCACGTCCACGCCCCCCTGATCGCCCGGGAGGCGGGCCGGGACGAGGAGCGGCTGCCTCGTGAGCTGCCCTCCCGCCGGGAGAACGAGGGCTACCTGATCGGCGACGCCGCGGAGTTCGAGATGCTGGCCGAGGCGTACGACCCGGGTGGCCGGCACGCGGGGGAGCCGCTGGCCTGGCCGCTGAACGCGACGGTGGAGGAGCTGACCGGTCTGCCCCCGCACGTCGTCGTGGTCGACGAGCTCGACCCCCTGCGCGACGAGGGCGTCGCCTACCAGCGACGGCTCACGGCCGCCGGTGTCCCCGCGGTGGGCCTGCTCAACCTCGGCATGGTGCACTGCGCGGCTTTCACCTTCCGCCAGGGGCTGGCCCCGTACTACATGGCGGAGGTCGGGCACGTCGTGACCTTCGCCCGCTCCTTCCTCCCGACTGCCACCTGAGAGGCGCGGGTCCGGACCTCGGGGCCCGCCGTCGGCCGGGCCCGCGCCGTCAGGACGACGGCAGCGGGCCCGTGCCGCGGGTGAGCGACAGCAGCAGCTCCCGCGTG
Organism: Blastococcus sp. SYSU D00695; assembly: GCF_054050555.1. Classification (NCBI taxonomy): domain Bacteria; kingdom Bacillati; phylum Actinomycetota; class Actinomycetes; order Geodermatophilales; family Geodermatophilaceae; genus Blastococcus; species Blastococcus sp. SYSU D00695. The sequence goes on from NZ_JBJGZP010000019.1 coordinate 50,307, forward strand.
CGGCCCAGCTGTGCCGCGTCGACGCCGCCCTCGTAGAGGTGCGCGACGGAGGCCCCGTCCGCGGCCCGGGTGATGACGACGACCCGGTCGGGGTGCAGGCCGTCGTCGGCGAAGAGCCGGTCCCACCGCTGCCGGTCCTCGGCGAGGAGCGCCTGCACCCACGGGACCGGCGCGAGCACCGCGGTCAGGACGACGTAGTCCGAGGCCGGGCTCTGGTCCGCGAGCGCGTCGAAGGTGGCGTTGACGTACGCGCGCACGATCCGTCCCGCGGCGTGGTCGCGGGGGTCCGCGGCGGCCTCGACGGCGGCCCGGAAGTGCTCGACGAGGTCCGTCGCCACCGCCAGCAGCAACTGGTTGCGGGTGGGGAAGTGGTGCAGCAGGCCGGCCTTGGACACCCCGGCCTGCCGGGCGACGACGTCCAGGCTCACCCCGGCTCCCTGGGCGGCGACCGCGGCCGCCGCCGCGTCGAGCACCGCGCGGCGCGTCCGCGCCGGATCCCGCACCTGACCCTGCACGCTGGACCTCCTCTTCCCCCCGCCGGGTGGCGGGTGACTGCTGTCACCGACCAAATGGTAGGCACAACCGACCAACTGGTAGGTACAGTACTCCTGTGAGCACTTCCTCCCCTCAGCGCACCCCGGTCGACGGGACGGCGGAGGTCCCGGCACGGGCGGGTCGCCGCGCCTGGGCGGCCCTCGCGGCCCTGACCCTGGCGGTCACCCTCCTCGCCGTCGACGGGACGGTCCTGGCCCTGGCCGTCCCCTCCCTCACCGCCGATCTCGGCGCCACCAGCAGCCAGGTCCTGTGGATCGGCGACGCCTACTCCTTCGCCCTCGCCGGCCTGCTCATCACGATGGGCACGCTCGCCGACCGGATCGGCCGCAAGCGCCTGCTCCTGATCGGCGTCGCCGCCTTCGGTGCCGCCTCGCTGCTGGCCGCGCTCGCCCCCACCGCGGGCTGGCTGATCGCCGCCCGGGTCGCGCTGGGCGTGGCCGGGGCGACGCTCATGCCCTCGACGCTGTCGATCGTGCGGTCGCTGTTCCCGGACGACTCCCAGCGCACCCGCGCGATCGCGATCTGGTCGGCCGGCACCGCCGGCGGTGCGGCGCTCGGGCCGCTGGTCGGCGGCCTGCTGCTCGAGCACTTCTGGTGGGGCTCGGTCTTCGTCATCAACCTGCCGGTGATGGCCGTCGTCCTGGTGGCCGTGGCCTGGCTGGTGCCCGAGTCGCGCAACCCCGCCCCGGGGCGCTTCGACCTGCTCAGCGCGCTGCTGTCGGTCGCGACCATCGTGCCGCTGGTGTGGGCGGTCAAGCACTCCGCCGCCGACGGGGTCGACCTCGCCGCCCTCGTCTCCGCCCTGCTGGGCGTCGTCGCCGGCGTCGTCTTCGTGCGGCGGCAGCGCCGGCTCCCGGACCCGCTGGTCGACGTGACGCTCTTCGCGCGGCCGGCCTTCAGCGGCACGGTCGCGGTCAGCCTCATCGCGATCTTCGCGTTCAGCGGACTGCTGTTCTTCTTCTCCCAGTACCTGCAGCTCGTGCGCGGCTTCTCCCCGCTGCAGTCCGGGCTGCGCGAGCTCCCGGTCACGCTGGCGGCCATGGTGGTCGCGGCCATCGCCGTCTGGGTGATCACGCGCCTGGGTGTCGGGCGGGCCCTGGGCTCCTCGCTGCTGGTCGCGGCCGCGGGCCTCGGCCTGCTGGCGGTCGCCGAGGGGGCCGAGGGCTACCTGTGGCTCGGCGTCGCCCTGGCGCTGGTCGGTCTCGGTCTGGGGATCGCCTTCACCGCGTCGACCGACGCGATCCTCAGCACGGTGCCCCGCGAGCGGGCGGGGGCGGCCTCGGCGATCTCGGAGATGTCCTACGAGCTCGGTGTCGCCCTGGGCATCGCCCTGCTGGGTAGCCTGCACGCCGTCCTCTACCGGTCCGCGCTGCCGGACCTGTCCGGCGTCCCGGAGGGCGCCCGGGAGGCGGTCGAGGAGTCGCTCGCCACGGGGAGCCACGTCCTGGGCGCCGACGCCGGCGCCGCGGGGCTCCTGGACCAGGCGCGCGAGGCCTTCACCGAGGCCATGCAGTCGACGTCGGTGATCGCCGCGGTCCTCCTGGTGCTCGCCGGGCTGCTGGCCGTGCGGATCGTGCCGTCGGTCCGCAGGCGGGGCTGACGGCAGGGACCGCGGGAGCGGCAGTCACGGCGGCAGGGCCCGGCGCGCGCGGCAGCGCGGCCGGGCCCTGTCCGCGGTGGGGCAGCGGGGGAGCGGGATGTCGCCGGCCACCAACCCGTTGGCACGGGCGCACGATGCCGGGGAGGCTGCTGTTGCGAGGGTCGTTCCACGACGACGGGGTGCCACCCGTCCCGCGGCGGGTCGCCCCGGCGCCGCCGCCCCTCCTGACGAGTCCCCGGAGGTCTCGATGGACATCGGTCTCTTCTACGCCCACACGCTGCCCGAGACAGCGCCCGCCGACGGCTTCGAGTGGGACGTGCAGGTCGCGCGCTGGGCCGAGGAGTACGGCATCGCCGAGGCCTGGTTCTCCGAGCACTTCACCGAGGGCTACGAGCGCTGGAGCTCCCCCGAGCTGCACATCGCGGCGCTGGCGCGCGAGACGACGAGGCTGAAGCTGGGCACGGCCGCGAACCTGTTGCCCTACCACAACCCGGTGGCGCTGGCCTACCGGCTGATGGCGCTGGACCACATCACCCGCGGCCGCCTGATCGTCGGGTTCGGCGCCGGTGCCTACCCGACCGACGCCCAGCTGTTCCGCACCGAGCTGCCGGCGCAGAACCACGAGATGCTGGAGGAGGCCCAGGACCTCATCCGTCGCATCTGGGCCAACACCGGCGAGGCCGAGGTCATCGAGGGCAAGTACTTCGGTGCCGACATCCCCTCGGTGGACAACCCGCTGCTGCTGGGCAACCACTGGCGTCCCTACCAGGAGGGCGGGCCGCGCGTGGCGCTGGCGGCGTTCTCCCCGCGTTCGTCGACGGTGAAGAAGGCCGGCACCCGCGGGGACATCCCGCTGAGCATCGCGATGACCGACGAGTACCTCGCCGGCCACTGGGAGGTCTACGAGGAGGGCGCCGCGAGCACCGGCGTCACCCCCGACCGCCGCGACTGGCGCGTGGTGCGCGACGTGATCGTCGCCGACACGGACGAGGAGGCCTTCGAGCTGGCCACGTCGCCCCAGCTGCGCCGTCACCAGGAGGACTGGGTGATCCCGCACAACCTGGAGCTGATCAAGATGCGGCTGCCCGAGGGCACCCGCGCCGAGGACATCGACCTCGAGTACGTCGCCCGCAACCGGTGGATCGTCGGCTCGGTGGACACGGTCGTGGAGAAGCTGGCGGTGGAGTACGAGCGCTGCGGCGGGTTCGGCACGCTGCTGGCCTACAACTACGACTTCCACACCGAGCCGACCGCCTTCCGCCGGCACCTGGAGCTGCTGGGCACGGAGGTCGCCCCCCGCCTGACCGAGCGGGTGGGGGAGCTGGAGCCCGCCTCCTGAGACCGCGGCGGCCGCGGCCGCCACCGGTCCCCACAGCGGGCGACCGGACCAACCTGGGACGAAGGAGACGAGATGGGACTGCTCGACGGCAAGGTCGCTCTGATCACCGGCGCCGGACGGGGCCAGGGCCGCGCGCACGCCCTGGTCTCGGCCCGCGAGGGCGCCGACGTGATCGTCCTGGACACCGACAGCACCTCGATCGCGTCGGTGCCCTACGAGCTGTCCTCGGCGGAGGACCTCGCCGAGACCGTCCGCCAGGTCGAGCAGCTGGACCGACGCGCGATCGGGGTCACGGGCGACGTGCGCCGCCAGGAGGACCTCGACGGCGCCGTGCGGCAGGGGCTCGAGGCGTTCGGGAAGATCGACATCCTCATCGCCAACGCCGGCATCGTCAGCATGGCCCCCATCTGGGACATCACCGACGACATGTGGCAGGACTCCCTGGACGTCAACCTGACCGGGGTGTGGCGCTCGGTCAAGGCGGTGCTCCCGCACATGCGCGAGCAGCGCAGCGGGTCCATCGTGATGACGTCGTCGACCAACGGGCGGGAACCCGCCGCCGAGTACGCGCACTACACCGCGGCCAAGCACGGCGTGCTGGGCCTCATGAAGAGCGTCGCGCTGGAAGGTGCCGAGTACGGCATCCGCTGCAACGCGATCATGCCCGGCGCCATCGACACCCACCAGGTGCGGTTCCCCTACATCCTGGACAAGATGGCCGGCCGCACGGGCGCGGGCACCCCGGAGCACCTGCCGGCCGCCGGCTACCGCTACCACGCGCTGGCCCAGCCCATGATGGCTCCCGAGGTCACGGCGAAGACGGCGCTGTACCTGAACTCCGACCTCGCCTCGGTCGTCACCGGCGCCGCCATCCCGGTCGACGCCGGCCACTCCCTGCTGCCCGGCGTCAACATCGACCCCGCCGCGCTGCGCTGACCCGGCGGCGGACCGGAGACGGTCCCTCCCGCCGCCCGTGGCAGTCCCGACAGCGCACGACGCCCGGCCAGCGGGCAGGACGGAGCAGACAGTGCAGAACGGTCAGCAGGAGGGACCCGTCGCGGTCCTGGGGTGCGGCCTGATGGGCAGCGCCGTCATCCGGGCCCTGGTGGGCGCCGGGCACGACCTGGTCATCTGGAACCGGACCCCCGCCAAGGCCGACGCGCTCGTCGGGGACCGCGTGCGCGCCGTCCCCACCGCGCGCGAGGCGGTCGAGGCCGCGCCGGTCGTGATCAGCGTCCTCACCGACGACGACGCCGTCCGGCAGGCCCTGACCGACACGCCGCTGTCCGGCCGGACACTGGTCAACCTGACGCAGGGCAGCCCCGCGCAGGTGGTCGAGGCACAGGAGTGGGTCACCGCCCGCGGGGCCCGCTACCTCGACGGCGTGATCATGGCGTACCCGGCCGACATCGGCGGCGAGGACACCGTCGTCAACTACTCCGGGCCTGCCGACGTCCACCGCGCGCTGGAGCCGGTGCTCCGCGCACTGGGCGGGGCGTCCCGGTACCTCGGCGAGGACGTCCGCGCCGCCGCGGTCCTCGACGTGGCCGCGGTCGGCCTGTTCACCATCCCCGCGCTCACCAGCTACGCCGAGTCGACGTCCTTCGCCCTCGCCCACGCGGTCCCGGTGGAGGTCCTCGAGGAGCGGGTCGACCGCAGCCTGCGCTCGCTGCGCCGGCAGATGCTGGGCATCCTGCGCGCCGTGGCCAGCGGCGACCACGCGACCGACCAGGCGACCGCGGACACCTACGGCACCGCCGCCCACCACTTCCTGGAGGCGGTCGCCGAGGCCGGGCACCGCAGCCGCCAGCTGGAGGCCGCGGTGGCGTCGCTGGACGACGTCCGCCACGCCGGCGAGGGGGACCTGGGCATCTCCGCGGTGGCGGCCCACCGGCCCGGCGGGAGCTGATCCACCGGTTCTGATCCGCCGGGTACGAGAACGGGGGCCCGACACGCACCGCGTGACGGGCCCCCGTCGTCGTGCCAGGGCCGGCCGGAGGTCAGACGGCGACCCGCGGGTCCGCCTCGGCCGCCTCGGTCACCGAGGGGTCGGCCGGGACGAGCGTGCCCGCCTCCGGGTGCCACCGCAGGCGGACCGGCTCGCCCGGGGCGCATGACTGGCGGGGCGCCATCTCGTCGACGAAGAAGGTGCGCCCCTGGCTGGCCACGACCAGCCGGCGGCGGCCGCCCAGGTAGACGACGTCCTCGATGACGCCGTCGACGCCGTTCTCCCCGGCTCCGAGCTGCTCGCCGGGCGCCAGCGCGCTCACCCGCTCCGGCCGCAGCACGAGCGCGGCGCGGCTGCCCTCGCGGGCGTCGCCGGCCGCCACGACCCGGCTGTCGCCGCAGTCGAGCTCGACGCGCCCGCCGCTGCTGTGCACGACCGTGCCCTGCAGGACGTTCGAGTCGCCGAGGAACTCCGCGACGAACAGCGACCGGGGCCGCTCGTAGAGGTCCTGGGCGGTGCCGACCTGCTCGATCCGCCCGGTGTTGAACACCGCGATGTGGTCGGAGAGCGCGAGGGCCTCCTCCTGGTCGTGCGTGACGAACACGAACGTCACGCCCAGCTCCCGGTGGATGCGCTTGATCTCCAGCTGCAGGCTCTCGCGCAGCCGCTTGTCGAGCGCGCCCAGCGGCTCGTCGAGCAGCAGCAGCCGGGGCTTGAAGACCAGCGCCCGGGCCAGCGCCACGCGCTGCTGCTGACCACCCGACAGCTCCCGCGGGTAGCGGCGGGACAGGTGGCCCAGGCCGACGACGTCGAGCATCTCGCCGACGGCGCGGGCGGTCTCGGCCTTGGACACCCCGCGCTGGCGCAGGGGGAAGGCGACGTTGGCGTCGACCCGCATGTGCGGGAAGAGGGCGTACTGCTGGAACACCACGCCGATGTCGCGCTTGTGCGGCGGCACGCCGACGAGCGGCTTGCCGCCCATCAGGATCTGGCCGGCGTCCGGCTCGACGAAGCCCGCGACCATGTTCAGGGTCGTGGTCTTGCCCGAGCCGCTCGGGCCCAGCAGCGTCATGAACTCGCCCGCCGCGATCGACAGGTCGATCCCGTCGAGTGCGACCGAGTCCTTGTAGGTCTTGCGGAGGCCGGTCAGTTCCAGGGCGACGCCGTGGAAGGCCGAGCTGTCGAGGCCGCTGTGGGCAACGGGTTCGGTCATCGGGCTCGTCGGCTCCTCAGGGTCGCGGTGAGAGCGGCCACCACGAGCAGGGTCGTCGTGATGGCGACCAGCAGGGTGGAGGCGGCCGCGATCGTCGGGTCGATCTCGGCGGTGACGCTCTGGTAGATCTGCACGGGCAGGGTCCGGGCGAAGGGGCCGGACAGGAACAGGGACACGATCGCCTCGTCGAACGACGTCAGGAAGGCGAACAGGGCGCCGGTGAGCACGCCCGGCGCGATCAGCGGGAGCGTCACCTGGCGGAACGTCGCCAGCGGCCCCGCACCCAGGCTGTGGGCGGCCCGGAGCAGTTGCTGGTCGAACGTCGACAGCGAGGCCGAGACCGCGATGACGACCATCGGGATGGCGAGCGCGGTGTGCGCGAGGACGTACCCGGTGGAGGTCTGGGTCAGCCCCCACTTGAGGAACACGGAGAAGATGCCGATCGCGACGATGATCCCGGGGAGGATCGTCGGTGCGGCGACCAGGCCCCGGGTGGGGACCCGCCACCGCCCGCGGCCCATGACCAGGGCGAGGGCCGCGGCCGTGCCCAGCACCGTGGCGATCAGCGTGACGATCGCGCCGACCTGCAGGGAGAGCAGCGCGGCGTCCACCCATCCCTGGTCGGTGAACAGGTTCTCGTACCACCGCGTGGACCAGCCCGTCGGCGGGAAGACGAAGCTCGGCTTGTCCGTGAAGCTCAGCGGGATGACGACCAGCGTCGGCGCGACCAGCAGGACGGCGACCAGCGTGCAGAAGCCACCCAGCAGGACGCGGCCGAGCCGCGTCGAGGGGAATCGGGTCACGACGAGCCTCCCAGCCCGAGAGCGCGGGTCAGTCGCCGGGTGACGAGGGCGACGACCCCGAGCAGGACGAGGGTCACCACCAGCAGCACCAGCGCCATGGCGCCGCCGCGGCCGAAGTCGGCGAGCCGGTTGACCTGGATGTAGATCTGCTGGGAGATCAGGCTGTTGCGCGTCCCACCCAGCAGCGCCGGCGTGAAGTAGAAGCCGAGCGACAGGACGAACACGAGCATCCCGCCCGCCAGCAGGCCGGGGACGGCCAGCGGCAGGTAGATGCGGATGAAGGCGACCGTCGGACGCGCGCCGAGGCTGCGGCCGGCGTCCAGCAGGCGCGAGTCGATGCGCGTGAGGGTGCTGTACAGCGGCAGCACGAGGAACGGCAGCAGCAGCTGGGTCGTGCCGATCGTCATGCCCAGCGTGTTGCCGGTGAGCCGGATGCCCTCGATGCCGAAGGCCTTCAGGGCCGCCTGCACCGGGCCGGTGTCCTGCAGGAGCACCACCCAGGCGTAGGTCCGCACGACGAGGTTGGACCAGAACGGCAGCATGACGGCGCCCAGCAGCAGCAGGCGGACGCGGGGGCCGGCGACCGACATCAGGTAGGCGTAGGGGAATCCCACCAGCACGCAGATCGCCGTGCACCAGGCGGCGACCAGGAAGGTGCGCCGCAGGATGGTCATCTCGACCGGGTCGGAGAAGTACCGCGTGTAGTTCTCGAAGACGCCGGTCCCCTCGGGGACGTCGGTGAAGCTGCGGACGAAGACCTCGAGGACGGGGTAGGCGAAGATCACGCCCAGGAAGAGGAGTGCGGGCCAGATGAGGAGCCCCACCGGGAGGTGGCGGCCCCGCGCCCCCGGCAGCGACCGCGAGGGGCCGCTGCCGGGGGTCGGGGTGCCCACCGCCGGGGAGGCAGTGGTCGACGTGCTCATGATCTGGGGTTCTCCTGGATCAACCGGAGACGACGCGGTTCCACTCTGCGTACGCTTCCTCGGCGTTCTCCGACCACCACGGGACGTTGAACTCGTAGGTCACGTTGATCTGGTCCTCGTTGTAGATCGGGATCACCGACTTGTACTCCTCGCTCACGTCGGGCTCCGTGTCCAGCGTGGCCGGGCTGTAGGGCAGCTCCTCGTAGAAGCCGACCGACGCCGGGGTGGCCAGCCACTGCAGGAACGCCCACTGGGCCTCCGGTGCCTGGGAGCCCTTGACCGCGTAGGCCATGTCCCAGCCCAGCCAGGTGCGGTCCCACACGATGCCGACGTTGGCACCGTTCTCGATTGCGCTGGCGATGCGGCCCGTGTAGCACAGGCACATCGCGAAGTCGCCGGACTCGACGGCGGAGCCCATCTGGGCGAGCGTCGGCTGCACGACCAGGTCGCTGCCGAGGTCGTTGTTGATGCGCTCGACCCGGGCCCAGTCGATCGGGAACATCTGGTCGGGCTCGACCCCGTCGGCGGCCAGCAGCGGCTCGACCGACCCGGTCGGCGAGTTGAAGTACATCCGCTTGCCGGGGAAACGCTCGGTGTCGAGGAAGTCGCTCATCTGGGTGGGCGGGTCGTCCCCGAACAGGTCGGCGTTGTAGACCAGCGTGCTGGCCTGGACGATGATCGGCACCCCGCAGTCGTCGGAGACGTACCGCTCGTCGACCTGGCTCATGTCGAAGTCGTCGGGGCGTTCCTCGAACAGGACGCCGCAGTTCGCGGCGCCGACGCCCGGGTCGAGGTCGACGACGTCCCAGGTGGTCTGACCGGCCTCGACCATCGCCTGCACGCGGGCGACGTCGCTGGGGCTGTCGGTGGCGAACTGGACGCCGGTCTCCTCGGAGAACGGGTCGAGCCAGCCGGCCTGGGCGGCTTCGAGGCCCAGCCCGCCGTAGTTCACGAAGACGAGACGCTGCCCCTCGAGGGAGCCGTCGCCGTTCCCGCCGCCGCCGGAGTCGTTGTCACCTCCTCCGCCGCACGAGGAGAGCAGGAGGACGGCGAGACCGGCAGCTGCGGCCTTGCGTCGGGGGTGTTCCATCGGGGACTCCGATCCGGGAACGGCGGGGGACGGGGCGGCGACGGCTCCGGGGTGCACGACCGGGGCCGGTTCCGTCGACCGTGGACGCGTCCTCGGAGGACCCGAGTCGGCGCCGGTCGTCGGTTCGCAGAAGTCTCTGGGGTGGTTCGGACAGGGGATTGGGCGAGAGTGCCACGGAATGTGTCGCAGGTGACACGCCCCCGCGAGGGGTCGGCACCCGGCGAGGACCGCCGGTGCCGGCGTGATCGGGCATGCGGGGTGGCGCCCCGGGGGTGGTCGTTCGACCGTGCCGGGTCCGGAAACGGCAGGTCCGCGCGGACGCCGCGCTCGCAGGTGGCGGGCCACGGCCCGGATGGCGCCGGGGTGGCGCGCCGGGGCGGCAGTGTCCGGGCCGCGCCGGTGGGCGGGGACGCCGACGCCCGACGGGCTCCACTGGCATGCGGGGGTCGGGCCGCGGCCGATCGTGGATCCGTGCCAGGGGGAGGCGGCCCGGGGCAGGCGCCCGGCAGGGGGCGTCGTGCTGGGAGGCGGGGTGTGCCGCCGGCCCTGGGGCGCTCGTCCCGGGCGGGCGGCCGTCGGTCGACGAGGCCCGTCCGCGGTCACCCGGTGTTGCAGGGAGGACCGGCTGCATGCCGTGCCCCTAGGCGGGGACCCACCCGGGGGCGACCGCGCCGTGCGGAACAGGGGTCCTGGTCGGTGGCGCGCCGTGGTCCGGCCTCCTCGCGCCCGGGGCGGGCGAGGGGCGCGGGACGTCCGGCGCCGTGGACACGCAGGAAACGTAGCCCCCGCCCCCGGCGACCGCCACGAGGAGGAGATCACGAGTTGGCCACGCCGGCGGCGGTCGCCGCCGGCGTGGTCAGGGTCGGTGCCGGATCAGCCGGCGGCCTTCGCGTAGTCGACCGTCCACCACCGCTCCGGGCGCATGGCCACCCGGATCGGGCGTGGGCCGGTGGCCGCCCGCGCCACGTACGCCTCCGCCGCCTCCGGGTCGAGGTAGCGGTGTGCCAGCTCGCGGACGTGCACGTCCGGCTCCGCGGGGGTCACCGTCGCCGTCCCCTCCACGGAGACGTAGGCGTAGGGCGACACCTCCGTCTGCACGCAGAGGGTGAAGCGCATCGCGGCCTGCAGCAGCCGGCCCTTGACCGTGTCCGGCTCGGTGAGGAACCACAGCTCGCCGCCGGGTTCGTACACGTACCAGACCGGCACCGCGAGCGGCGGGCCGTCGGCCCGCTCCACCCCGAGCACCCCCACGTGCAGGGCGGTGAGGAACGCCTCGCGTTCCTCGGTCGACATCGACAGAGCACCCATGACCCGTCCTCCCGGTCAGTTGCCGGCGACGGCGACGGCGGAGATGCCGAGGTCGCCCCGGCCCGCCTCGCACGCCTCGTCCAGGGCCTGGACCGCGCCCTCGAGCAGGCGGCCCCGGTGGCCGGAGGCGCGCACGGCGTCGAGGAACTCGTGCGCCGCGGCTCCGTACGTCGCTGCACTCGCCTGGTCGGTCCGGTGGTCGCCGCTGGCGAGGGCCTCCAGCACGCCGCTCATCTGCACCGCCAGCGAGCCCAGCAGGCCCGCGTCGGAGCCCTCGCGCAGCAGCTCGACGGGGATGCCGTTCGCCAGGGCGTAGGCGACCGACTCCGCGTAGGCGGTCAGCGCGGGGATGACGAACATGCCGACCGACGAGACGTCCATGACGGCCGCGGCGCGCACGTCCTCCGACAGGTGGTACGACGCGCCGCCGATGGCCAGCAGCAGCGGCTCGACCTCGCGGTGCGCGTCGGCCGGCCCGGCGTAGTAGACGACGGTGTCGGACCCACCGATCTGCTCGGGGTAGGCCATGAGCACCCCGTCGAGGTAGCGGCCGCCGCGGCCGGTCACCCACTCCGCGATGCCCGGGATGAGCTCGGGGTTGAGCGAGGTGAGGTTGACCAGGGTGCGGCCCTGCAGCGAGGCGTCCTGCAGCGCGGCCCGGACCGCGTCGTCTCCGGTCAGCACGGACACCACGACGTCGGCGGACTCGACGGCCTCGGTGGACGTCGCCGCGGCCCGCACGCGCTCGCCCACGAGGGCCTGGGCCTTCTCGGGGCTCCGGTTCCACACGACGAGGTCGTGGCCGGCGGCCGCGAGGGCGCGGATGACGGCGCTCCCCATCAGGCCGCACCCCAGGACCGCCACACGGGTGTCGCTCACTGCGCCTCCTCCGAGGCCGAGGCCAGGCCCACGCCCGTCCCTACGTTGGTCGGCACTCGTCGGCGTGGATCGTCGCGCCCCGGCCGGCGGGGGAACTAGACCGGTCGTGCCAGGTGATCCAGGCTGTGCGCCACCCGCGCCGTCGCGCGCGCGTGTCGACCGGACCTGTCGCCGGCCGCCGATCACCTGGCACGCCCGGCGTTGGCCGTGGCCCGGTGCCGGTGTGAGATGGGATCGGTGCCGTTCGGCGAGGTCCGCGGACGGTCCCGACCACCCCCATGCCACCACGGAGGACGCCGCAGTGCAGACCACCCAGATCCGACTCGCCGAGCGCCCGGTCGCCGAGCCCGAGGCCCGCCACTTCGAGACGGTGGTGCAGGACCTGCCCGAGGTCGGGGAGGGGCAGGTGCTGCTGCGGACGATCTACCTGTCGCTGGACCCGTACATGCGCAGCCGGATGAACACGGCCAAGTCCTACGCCGCCCCGTGGGAGGTCGGCGACGTCTGCATGGGCGCGACGGTCTGCGAGGTGGTCGAGTCCCGCAGCTCGCGGCTGGCCGTGGGCGACATCGTCCTGAGCTACGTCGGCTGGCAGACCCACGCCGTCGTCAGCGACCAGGTGGTCATGCGGCTGGACCCGATGGGCGTGCCCGTCTCGACCACGCTGGGGGTCCTCGGGATGCCCGGGTTCACCGGGTACGCGGGGCTGTTGGAGATCGGCCGGCCGAAGGAGGGCGAGACCGTCGTCGTCGCCGCCGCGACCGGGCCGGTGGGGTCCGTCGTCGGGCAGGTCGCCCGGCTGAAGGGCGCGCGGGCGGTCGGCATCGCCGGCGGGCCGGAGAAGTGCCGCGTCCTGCTCGAGGAGTTCGGGTTCGACGCGGCCGTCGACCACCGCTCGCCGACCTTCGTCGACGACCTGGCGGCGGCCACCCCCGACGGCGTCGACGTCTACTTCGAGAACGTCGGCGGGGCGGTCGGCGAGGCGGTCGTCGAGCGGCTCAACCGGTTCGCCCGCGTCCCCGTCTGCGGCCTGGTGTCCAGCTACAACGGGGCCACCCCGGCCGACGGCGGCGCCGGCCTGCACCCCTTCCTGCGCCGGGTGCTCAGCTACAGCCTGCAGGTCCGGGGGTTCGTGCAGGACGAGTTCCTGCCCACCCACCACGAGGCGTTCCTGCGGGACATGTCCGGCTGGCTGCGCGACGGGTCGGTCCGCTACCGCGAGGACGTCGTCGACGGCCTGGAGAACACGGTCGAGGCCTTCCGCGGCCTGCTGACCGGGAAGAACATGGGCAAGCTCCTGGTCCGGGTGGGGGAGGGCCCCACCCAGCGCGCCCAGGAGTGACGCTGGTCACCTTCACCGAGGCGACCACGACGGGCCCTTGCCGGTGACCGCGAGAGCGGGGACGCTGCGGGGAGGTGGCGACGACCACAGTGGCGCGGGGCAGCGGTGGCCCACCGCGTGCCCGTCCCGGCCGCCACACCCGCTGTCCCCGCCCCGGGCGCACCAGCGGGCAGGCACGCCCTCCCCGCGGGGGCTTCAGCAGTCCCACGAGACACGAGGAGATGCGTGATGACGTACGACTTGCGGGTCGACATGCCGGCCAGCTTCGGACCGTCGGCGATGCCGCCGGTCAGCCGCGGTGGCACGGGCCTGGTGGCCGGCGTGGGGTTCACGACGACGCGCGAGGCGCTGGCCGACCTCCTGCCGCCGTTCTACGAGCTCCCCGAGACCCCCCGCGTGCAGCTCAGCTACTCGCGGCTGGACGGCGTGGACTGGCTCGGTGGGCGCAGCTACAGCCTGATCGCGGTGAACATCCCGGTCGTCTTCCGCGGGGAGGAGCGGACCATCAACGGCCCGTTCGCCGCGGTCGTGTGGGAGGACGACACGAACTCGATCATCGCGGGCCGTGACTACCTGGGCATCCCCAAGCTCTACGCCGACATCCCCGACGTGGCGGTCGGCGAGGAGTCGTTCCAGGTCGGGATGTCGCTGTACGGCACCGAGCTGCTGTCCATCTCCTTCGGGGACATGAAGCCCGAGTCCGCGGAGGTCCTCGGCCACGTCAACGAGGCGTCGGCGACCTGGAACTGGCTGGGGTGGAAGCACGTGCCCGGCACGCCGCGCGCGGGGGCCACCGCCGAGCCGGACGCCAGCTACCCCACGATGGTGACGCAGGGCGGGACCTACGACCGGATGTGGACCGGCACCGCGGAGATCAAGTTCAACGCGGGCGCGGAGGACATCCCGATCTCCGGGCGCATCATCCGCCGGCTGTCGGAGATCCCCATCCTGGAGGTCGAGACCGCCTCGGCGATGCGTGTCGTCGACCGGCACCTGGACCGCAGCGCCACCGTCCGCCTGCGCTAGCAGCGGGACGTCACGCCGGGACCCGCCCCCGCGAGGGGCGGGACCCCGGAACGGCAGACAGCCCCGTCCCCCTCGACGAGAGGGGGACGGGGCTGTCTGCCGTCCCGGGCCGACCGTGCGGCCGGCCGACGTCGTGCGACGCGCGGACGACGGCCTGCTGCAGCCTCTCGCGGCCGCAGCAGGCCTCGGGTCAGCGGGACTGGCTGACGACGAACTTCCGCAGCGTCTCGTGGACGGTCCAGCGGGAGATGTCCTCCGCGTAGAGGACGCCGACGAAGCCCGGCCCGACGTCGACGGTCGTGCCGTCGGCGAAGTCCAGGGTCGCCCGGCCGGTGAGGATCACCACCGTCTCCTCCGCGGCCACGCCCTCCAGGACCCCGGGGGTCATCTCCCAGACGGCGCCGACCTCCCCGCCGTCCTCGCGCTGGTAGAGGACGTTGGCGGTGGCCACGGCGCCCGGGGTGATGCGCTCGGGCGCGATCTCGTAGGGGAGCATGTCGACGACGGTCGGGTCGATCACGGTGCTCTTCATCGGGTCCTCCGGCGGTGGGTGGGCGTGGGTGGGTGGCGTGGCAGCTGACCGCCCGGGCGCAAGCCTCGCGCCCGGCCGGACGGCCTGGTCGTGCGGTCGTGCCGTGCGGTCCGGTCGCCGCGACGGACGTCGAGGGCCGGCAGCGGGCACCGGCGTGCCGGGGCAGCGGCGGGGGAGGTGCTCAGGAGGTCCTCCCCAGGCCGGCGTACTCGCGGGCGCGCTCCAGCAGGCGGGGGACCCCCTCGGCGAGCGAGGGACCGAAGTGCTGGTCGTCCGGCCGCTCGCCCTTGAGCCAGCGGGTGTGGATCGCCTCGCAGAAGATGGCGCCCTTCCACAGCGCGAGTGCTTGGTACCAGGGCAGTGGCGCGAGGTCCAGCCCCGTGGCCGCGGCGTAGCGCGCGGCCAGGTCGGCCTCGGTGGGGAAGCCGGGGAGCGACGTGACCGGGGACAGCTCCAGCGGCGTGGGGGCCGCGTCCGGGCCGGCGTACGTCGCGGTGAGGTACCCCAGGTCGGCCAGCGGGTCGCCGAGGGTGGCCATCTCCCAGTCCAGGACCGCCTGGACACGGGCGGGCCCGGTCCGGTGGTACATCAGGTTCCCCAGCCGGTAGTCCCCGTGGACGACGGAGACCGCCTGGCCGGCCGGCCGGTTGTCGCTCAGCCAGCCGGCGAGCAGGGCGACCTCGGGCAGCGACCGGGTGGTGTTGACGTCCCACAGCCCGGCGAAGCGGTCCACCTGCCGGGCGAGGTAGCCGTCCGGTCGGCCGAGCGTGGCCAGTTCGCCGGCGGTGACGTCGATCGAGTGCAGCTGGACGAGGGTGTCGACGAGCGTGTCGGCGATCGCCCCCCGGTCGCCGTCGCCGTCCAGCCCGGCGGGCAGCTCGTCGGTCAGGACGACCCCGTCCAGGGCCTCCATCAGGTAGAAGGGCACGCCCAGCACCGACTCGTCCGCGCAGACCGCCAGCACCTCCGGCACGGGGACACCTGCCGGTCGCAGCAGCTGCTGGATCCGGGACTCGCGCACCATGTCGTGCGTGGAGCGCGGCAGCGGCGGCCGCGGGCCCCGGCGCAGCACGACCTCGGCGCCCTCGCGGCAGATCCGGTAGGTGACGTTGGACTGCCCGTCACCGATCCGCTCCCAGGCCACGGGGCCGCTGCCCACGCCCTGCTGGTCGAGGAAGGCGGTGAGCCGGTCCAGCACGAGCAGGGGCGCCGCAGGGAGACGGGTGGCGTCCTGCGCCGAGCCGACGACCTCGACGCCGTCCGGTTCGTGCTGCATCAGTGCCCCGCGCCGGCGTCGTCGGGGTGGACCGTCGCCTCGCCACGGCTCGGCTCGCCGGCCGCGACCGCCTTGCGGCGGGCGGACGAGGCGCGGCGGGCGATCGCCCAGCGGTGGGTCTCGTTGGAGCCGTCGTAGATGCGGAACGGCCGGACCTCGGCGAGGTACTGCGCGAGCGGCAGGCCGTCGGAGACGCCGTCACCACCGCAGAGCTGGATCGCCCGGTCGACCACCCGGTGGATCGCCTCGGAGCAGTGCACCTTGGCGATCGAGGACAGGGCCGACCCGGCCTTGGGGTCGGTGGCCAGCAGCCCGGCGGTCTTGGTGATGATCGCCTCGGAGGTCTCGAGGTCGATCTCGGAGTCCGCGATCAGCTGCTGGGCCAGGCCCAGGTCGGCGAGGGTGGCGCCGAACAGCTCCCGGTCGCGCGCCCGGTCCAGGGCGATGTCCTGCGCCCGGCGGGCCAGACCCAGCCAGCGCATGCAGTGGGTGAGCCGGGCGGGCCCGAGCCGCACCTGGGCGTAGGTGAAGCCCTTGCCGACCTCGCCGAGCACCGCGTCCTCGGCGACCTCGCAGCCCTCGAGGTGCAGGTGCGGGTGGCCGCCGTCGATGGCCCGGTCGATGGTGTGGATCGGCGCGCCGATCCGGATGCCCGGGTTGGTCATGTCGACGAGGAACATCGTCGCCCCAGCAGGGGCGTCCCCGTCGGCCTCCGTGCGGGCCATGACGATGCAGAAGCCGGCGCCGATGGCGCCGCTGATGAACCGCTTGTGCCCGTCGATCACCCAGCGGTCGCCCACCCGCCGGGCGACCGTGCGCAGCGCCGCCGGGTCGGACCCGGCTCCGGGGTGCGGCTCGGTCATGCCGAAGCAGGAGCGGACCTCGCCGGAGGCCAGCGGCGCGAGGTAGCGCTCCTTCTGCTCCGGGGTGGCGATGAGCTCCAGCATGCGGATGTTGCCCTCGTCGGGCGCCATGCAGTTGAGCGCGCTGGGGCCGATCGGCGAGTAGCCCGCCTCCTGGAAGACCGGCGACCAGTACTGGATGGGCAGCCCCTGACCGCCGTACTCCCGCGGCGCCTGGGGCGCGAACACCCCGGCCTCCTTGGCGGCGGCCTGCAGCCGGTCGCGGGTCGCCTGGTCCAGGCGCTCCCCGGGCGCGGGCTCGGCGGGGACGACGACCTCCCGGATGAACCGGCGGGTGCGCTGCCGCAGCTCCTCGACCTCGGGCGGGAGGGCGGTGGGGACGGTGTCCATGGTCGGCTCCTGGGTGGTCATGCCGTCCCTCCGGCTGTCTGCAGCCCACCGTCGACAGTGAGCACCTCTCCGGTCACCCAGGCGGCGTCGTCGGAGACCAGGTAGGCGACCGCGCCGGCGACGTCCTCGGGGGTGCCGAGCCGGCCGAGCGGGTAGTCCGCCGCCGTCTCGGCCTCCTTGCCCTCGTACAGCGCCTTCGCGAACTGGGTCTTCACGACCGCCGGGGACACCGCGTTGACGCGGATCGCCGGGCCCAGCTCGGCGGCCAGCGTCCGGGTGAGGTGGGCGACGGCCGCCTTGCTGACGCCGTACATGCCGATGCCCGGCGAGGGGGTGACGCCCGTGACCGAGGAGAGGTTCACGACGACGCCGCGCTCGGCGAAGCCCGACCCCTCGGCGGCCCGCGCGGTCTGCAGCCAGCCCAGCGGCGCGAGGACGTTCACCTCGTGGATCTTGCGGGCGACGCCGAGGTCGATGTCGGCGGTCGGCCCGTACGCGGGGTTGATGCCCGCGTTGTTGACGAGGATGTCCAGCCGCCCCCACTCCCCGACGACGCGGTCGACGGTCTCCTGGCGGTGCGCCGGGTCGTCGGCCTTGCCGGCGACGGCCAGCACGCTGCCCTCGGGCAGCGTGGCCGCGGCCTCGGCCAGCGGCTCGGCGTTGCGGGCGGTCAGGCAGACCCGGGCGCCCTCACGGACCAGGCGCTGGGCGACGGCCAGGCCGATGCCGCGGCTGGCGCCGGTGACGATGGCGGTCCTGCCCTCGAGACGACGGTGGTTCACACGTGCCCTTCTGTGGTCGGGGGAGTCGGAGAGATGCTCACTGCGGGGGCGCGGTGCCCTCGCGGAGCACGTTGCGGCGGATCTTGCCGGTCTGGGTCTTGGGCAGTTCGTCGACGACGTGCACAGCACGCGGCGCCTTGTAGGCGGCCAGGCGCTCCCGCGCGAACGCGATCAGCTCCGCCTCGGTCGCCGAGCCACCCGCGGCCAGCGCCACGTACGCGACCACCGTCTCGCCGCGGTACTCGTCGGGTTCGCCCACGACGGCGGCCTCCAGGACGGCGGGGTGCTCGCAGAGGGCGTCCTCGACCTCACGCGGCCACACCTTGTAGCCGGAGACGTTGATCTGGTCCTTGAGGCGGTCGACGAGGTAGACCCAGCCCTGCTCGTCGATGATCGCCACGTCGCCGGTGCGCAGCCGCCCGCCGGGCATGGTGGCGGCGGTCGCCTCGGGCTTCTGCCAGTAGCCGGGGACGACCTGGGGGCCCGCCAGCTCGAGCTCGCCCTGCTCACCGGGCGCGAGCGGGCTGCCCTCGGCGTCGACCACGCGGGCCTGGATGCCCGGCAGCGGCACCCCGATGGAGAGCGTGCCGCTCGGCTCGTGCACCGGGGCCCGGCGACCGGGCGGCACGGCGACCACGGCCGAGGAGGTCTCCGTCATGCCGTAGGCGTTGTGGACGTACACCCCGAACCGGCGCTCGAAGCGCTCGACCGTGGCCGGCGGGATGGGCGCGCCACCGGAGAACAGCGCCTTGGCGGTCCGGAAGTGCTCGGCCGAGGCGCCGGGCACCTCCGACAGGGCGTTGAAGGCGGTGATCGAGCCGATGGTGAACGTGACGCCGTGCTCGGCGAACGCCTCCAGCGCGACGGCGGGCTGGAAGCGGTTGGCCAGCGCCAGCGTGGTGTCGCCGAGCAGCGAGATCGTCGCGTTCACGACGGCGCCGGTGATGTGGAACAGCGGCGCCATGCCGAAGACGACGTCGCCCGGTGCCAGGCCCACCCACGCGGCGTAGGTCGAGGTGACCGTGAGCAGGTTGCCGTGAGTGTTCATCGCGCCCTTGGGCGGCCCGGTCGTGCCGGAGGTGTAGGTGAGCAGCGCGACGTCCTCCCGGGTGCAGCCGGCGTCCTCCGGTCGCTGCCCGCGGAAGCGGCCGACGAGGTCGACGAGGTCGCCGTCCGGCGCGACGGGGGCGCGCTCGGTGGTCGGGAAGACCCGGGGGTCGTTGCGGGTCTGGTAGTCCAGCGCCGAGGTGCTGACCAGCCAGCGCACGCTGCTGCCCTCGAGGGTCTCGGCGGTCTCGGCGGCGTCGACGTCGGCGCAGACCAGGCCGGTCGCGCCGGAGTCGTCGACCAGGCGCCGCAGCTCCTGGCGCCGGTACATCGGGTTGAGCACGAGCGCGGTGGCGCCGAGCTTCCACAGAGCGAGCAGGAGGACCGCGTACTGCGGGACGTTCTGCAGGTAGACCCCGACCCGGTCGCCGCGGCCGGTGCCGAGGCCGGCCAGGGCGACGGCCAGGGCGTCGGACTCCTCGTCCAGCTCGCGGACGGACAGCCGGCCGTCGAAGTAGGCGACGGCGACCGCGTCGGGGGTGCGCTCGACGCGCACCCGCCAGGCGGCGACCAGCGAGTCGTAGCCGCCGTCGGTCGTCGCGGGCAGGCCCGGGGGATAGAGCGCCGTCCAGGGCGTCTCGTGCATCTTTCGGGCCCTCTCCCTCGCGACGGGTGGCCGAGCGATCGCTCGGTCGGCACACTGGCCGAGGCCGCCGCGGGTGTCAAGCGCGGTAGGCCGTGCACACTGGCGCCGACGGTGGAGGAGGGTGGACGTCATCACGCTCGACGGGTCGATCCGGAACGCGGCCGACTGGCGGGACTACACGACCCCCGCCCTGTCCCCCCTGCTGCAGACGGCGCTGAGCCGGTTCACCGAGCACGGCTACCACGGGACGACGATCCGGCAGCTCGCCGCGGGCGCGGGGCTCTCGGTGCCGGGGCTGTACCACCACCACCCGTCCAAGCAGGCGCTCCTCGTGGCGATCGTCCAGGCGGCGATGGAGGACCTGTGGTGGCGCAGCGAGGCGGCGCTGGCGGAGGCTGGTGAGGACCTGACCCGGCGCCTGGACCTGCTCGTCGAGTGCCTCGTGGTCTTCCACGCCCACCGGCGGGACCTGGCCTTCATCGCGATCACCGAGATCCGCAGCCTCGAGGCGGAGGCCCGCGCGCGGCACATCGCCGCCCGCGACCGGCAGCAGCGGCTGATGGACGACCTCGTCCACTCGGGCGTCGAGCACGGGGTCTTCAGCACGCCCCACCCCCGTGAGGCGAGCCGCGCGATCGCCACCATGCTCACGGGTGTCTCGCAGTGGTACCAGCACGGCGGTGGCCTCACGCCGCAGGAGCTCGCGGCGAGGTATCGCACGATGGTGCGGATGACCGTGGGTGCGGCGCCCCCAGCGGGCCGGCGTCGCGCCGGGGACCCGGCGGGAGCCGAGGGTGGTGCAGCACCGCGGGGTGGTGATGTCCCGGCCCGCGGTGGCGGCCGTGGGGTGCTCCTGCCCCGGGGGCGGTAGCCGGGCCCACCGCGGGGAGCAGCGGCCGGCGGCCTCGTCCTCCCCGGACCGAGGAGGACGGGGCCGCCGCCGTCGTCACTTGGCGCGGCGGACGATGACCTTCCGCAGCGTCTCGTGCACGGTCCAGCGCGCGACGTCGTCCTCGACGACGACGCCGACCGACCCGGGGCCGATCTCGCTGACCCGGCCGTCCTCGAACTCGATCGTCGCGCGACCGCTCAGGACGACGAAGGTCTCCGCGCCCTTGACGCCCTCGAGGACGCCGGGGGTCATCTGCCAGACGGCGCCGATCTCTCCGCCGTCCTCGCGCTCGTAGATGCGGTTGGCGGTGGTCTCCGTGCCCGGCGTGATCCGCTCGGGCGCCACGGGATAGGGGTACATGTCGACGGTGGTGGGGTCGATGACGAGGCTCTTCACTGGTACCTCCGGCGGGGGGGTCTGCGCGTGGGGGCGGCGTGGTGCTCGACCGCTGCGGACCAGCCTGTCGTCCGACCGGGCGCCTGGGTTGTGCGCGCGTGCCACGCGGTCCGGCCGGCGTGACGTGGCCCACGTCCCCCCGGGGTGGCTCGAGCGGCGATGCGTCGGCATGAGAAGAGTCACCCCACGGTCGCCGGCGACGAGAACCCTCGTTCGGGGACCTGATCCGAGGCCGTTCGGCGACCCGGAGTGGCATCACGATTCGATTGCAAGGCGCGCCATCACAAGCCGGATCCCGCCGGGGGATGTGACGGTGCTCTCGGCCGGCACTCCTCGGAGCGACCGGGAGAGTGCTGACGGTCACCTCGCCGGTGCAGCCGTGGACGAGGGGGACCAGCCGCGATGACCAGCTCGGGTGCTGGCGCGCGGCTGCGCCCCCGCGTCACCGCCGGCCGCGCGCCGGCGTCCCGCGGACGCGGGGGGTGCCGGGCAGCAGCGGCCGTCGTCCAGGTGGCCGGCAGGAACAGGTTCGCCGCGTCTCGCGGTCCGACAGCAGGGAGAACTACGTGACGGAAGCCCGCGCAACACGGCGGAGCGGCTCGGGTCGCCGCATCGCCGCCGGCCTGACCGCCCTGGCGCTCGCCGCCACGGCGGCAGCGTGCGGGGGAGGGGACGACGACGAGGGCGGCACCCGGTCGATCTCCACCGAGAACCCCGAGCCGCAGGGCGACCCGCAGCAGGGCGGCAGCATCACGATGGCCCTGGAGGCCGAGACCAACGGGTGGCAGCCCGGGGTCAGCGTGCCCTCCAGCCCGGGCATGAACGTCATCTACTCGATCTACGACCCGCTGTTCCTGCCGACCGCCGACGGCGCGATCGAGCCCTACCTGGCCGAGTCGATCGAGCCCAACGCCGACTTCACGTCCTGGACGATGAAGCTGCGCGACGGCGTGACCTTCCACGACGGCAGCGCGCTGACCGCCGACGTCGTCGTGCAGAACCTCGCCGTCCTGCAGGACCCGAGCGCCAACACCGCCGGCAGCCTCGCCGAGATCGCGTCGGCCACCGTCGTGGACCCGCTGACGGTCCGCTACGACCTCGTCGGGCCGAACGCGGCGTTCCCCGACAAGCTCACCACCCTCGCTGGGATGCCGTTCTCGATGGAGAACTACAACGCGCTCGGCCAGGACGGCGCCAACTCCGCGCCCGTCGGCACCGGCCCGTTCGTCTTCGACGAGTGGAGCCGCGACGACCACCTGACCGTGCGGGCGAACGAGAACTACTGGGGCAAGGACCTCGGCCTCGGCCCGTTCCTGGACGAGATCACCTTCCGGGTCATCCCCGACGAGGACAGCCGCCTGCAGAGCCTGCTCGCCGGTGACGTCGACGCCTTCGGCACCCTGCGCCAGACCCAGGTCGCCCAGGCCCACGAGGAGGTCCAGGACGGCGCCGACCTGTCGCTGCACACCTTCATCGGGAACTCGGCCGGCCAGGCGCTGTTCAACACCCAGGTCGCGCCGCTGGACGACCCGCGCGTGCGCCGGGCCCTCGGCCACGCCACCGACCAGGAGCAGATCGTGGCGGTCCTCGGCGGCACCGGGATCACCCCGCCGGCCAGCCAGTACTTCAGCGAGAACAGCCCCTACTACTCGCAGGCCGTCGCCGACGCCTACCCGGACTACGACCCGGACAAGGCTCAGGAGCTGATCTCCGAGTACGTCGACGACCCGCAGCGCTCGGACGGCAAGCCCGTCGGCAGCCCCGTGTCCTTCTCGTTCGGCTGCCAGCCCGACCCGAGCCAGATCGAGCTGGCGCAGGCCTACCAGGCGCTGTGGGGCCAGATCGGCGTCGAGGTCGAGCTGAACCAGCTGGACCAGGCCACGATGATCCAGGACGTCATCGGCGGCACCGACAGCAACCCGCCGTTCGTCGGGGACTACGAGGCCGTCTGCTGGCGCGCCGGCGGTTCGGCCGACCCGCTCGGCACCCTCGAGGAGGAGTTCGGGCCGGTCGCCGAGCAGCCGCTGAACTTCCACAACTACAGCAGCCCGACCATCGACGAGCAGCTGCAGGTCCTGGCCACCACCCCCACCTCCGACATCGACACGCGCCGCGAGGCCGTGGAGAAGATCGGCCTGGAGGTCGTCGACCAGATGCCGATGACGTGGTCGGCCTCGACGGCCACGATGATCGGCACCCGGCCTGAGCTGCAGAACCTGTCCACCTGGCAGCTGCCCAGCGGTGCCGAGGGCGTCGGCACCGGCCTGACCGAGGGTGCGGTGACCCTCTGGGGCCAGGTCTGGCTCACCGACTGACCGTCGGCCGTTCCCGCCCCCGCGACGGGGGCGGGAACGGTGGACGCCCGGGCCTCTCCCGGCCCGGGCGTCCACCGTCGACCGAGGGGCCCGTGTCCGGCCGCGGCGCCGACTCGATCCCCCTCCCAGGACCCCCGCCGGTGCCGCGGGGGCCCGACCCAGGACCGGCCGTCGTCCCGGCGGTCGCGCAAGGCAGTCCCCGCCGCAACTCGCGGTCCGACAGCAGGGAGAGCTACGTGACGCAACTCCGCGCAACACGGCGCAGCAGGTCCGTCCGCCGGGTCGCCACCGGTCTGACCGTCCTGACGCTGGCGCTCACGGCAGCGGCGTGTGGTGGGAGCGACGACGACGACGACGAGGGCAGCACCCAGCCCCTGTCGACCGACAACCCGGAGCCGCAGGGCGACCCCCAGCAGGGCGGCAGCATCACCATGGCCCTGGAGGCCGAGACCAACGGCTGGCAGCCCGGTCTCTCCACGCCGGCCAGCCCCGGCTACAACGTCATCTACTCCATCTACGACCCGCTGGTGATGCAGACCGCCGACGGGGCGTTCGAGCCGTTCCTGGCCGAGTCGATCGAGTCGAACGAGGACTTCACGGCCTGGACGGTGAAGTTGCGCGACGGCGTCACGTTCCACGACGGCAGCGCGCTGACCGCCGACGTGATCGTGCAGAACCTCGCCGTCCTGCAGGACCCCAGCGCCAACACCGCCGGCAGCCTGGCCAACGTCACCGCCGCGACCGCCGTCGACCCGCTGACGGTCCGCTACGACCTGGCCTCGCCCAACGCGGCCTTCCCGGACGTGCTCACGGGCATCGCCGGCATGCCGTTCTCGATGGAGAACTACAACGCGCTCGGCCAGGACGGCGCCAACTCCGCGCCCGTCGGCACCGGCCCGTTCGTCTTCGACGAGTGGCGGCGCGACGACCAGCTCACCGTGCGGGCCAACGACTCCTACTGGGGCACCGACCTGGGCCTGGGGCCCTACCTCGACGAGATCACCTTCCGCGTGATCCCCGACGAGGACAGCCGCCTGCAGAGCCTCCTCTCCGGCGACGTCGACGCCTTCGGCTCGCTGCGGCAGAGCACGATCG
The DNA here is from genome assembly GCF_054050555.1 of Blastococcus sp. SYSU D00695. Lineage (NCBI taxonomy): Bacteria > Bacillati > Actinomycetota > Actinomycetes > Geodermatophilales > Geodermatophilaceae > Blastococcus > Blastococcus sp. SYSU D00695. The sequence continues at coordinate 74,567 of NZ_JBJGZP010000019.1, forward strand.
CCCAGGCGCGGGACGAGGCCGCCGACGGCGACTTCTCCATGTACACCTTCCTGGGGAACTCCTCGGGCGAGGCGCTGTTCAACACGCAGGTCGCCCCCCTCGACGACGTCCGCGTCCGGCAGGCCCTGGCCTACGCCACCGACCAGGAGCAGATCGTGGCCGTCCTCGGCGGCACCGGGATCACCCCGCCCGGCAGCCAGTACTTCAGCGAGGACAGCCCGTACTACTCCGAGGCCGTGGCCGACGCCTACCCGAGCTACGACCTGGACAAGGCCAAGGAGCTCATCGGCGAGTACGTCGACGACCCGCAGCGCTCGGACGGCAAGCCGGCCGGCAGCCCCGTGTCGTTCACCTTCGGCTGCCAGCCCGACGCGAGCCTCATCGAGCTCGCCCAGGCCTACCAGGCGCTGTGGGGCCAGGCCGGCGTCGAGGTCGAGCTGAACCAGCTGGACCAGGCGACGATGGTGCAGGACGTCATCGGTGGCACCGACAGCACCCCGCCGTTCCTGGGCGACTACCAGTCGGTGTGCTGGCGGGCGGGCGCCCAGAACGACCCGTACATCACGCTGGGCGAGGAGTTCGGGCCGGTCGCCGAGCAGCCGCTGAACTTCCACAACTACAGCAGCCCGGCCATCGACGAGCAGCTGCAGATCCTGGCGACGACGCCCACCTCGGACGTCGACACCCGCCGCGAGGCCGTGGAGAAGATCGGTCTGGAGGTCGCCGAGCAGACGCCGATGCTGTGGTCGGCCAACACGGCCACGCTGATCGGCACGCGACCGGAGCTCCAGAACCTCTCCACCTGGCAGCTGCCCAGCGGGGCCGAGGGCATCGGCACCGGCCTGATCGAGGGCGCAGCCACCCTGTGGGGCCAGGTCTGGCTCTCCGAGTGACCGTCCGCTGACCCCCGCCCCCGGAGGGGGCGGGATCGGTGGTCACCCGGGCCGGACCGGCCCGGGTGACCACCAGGGGGAGGCCCCGGCGGCCTGACCGTCCCCCGCCCGCGGGAACGCGGCCCCACGCCGCCGGTCCCGGCCCAGGACCGACCGACGTCCCGTCGGTCGCGCACGGCAATCCCGCCGCATCCCGCGGTTCGACAGCAGGGAGAGCAACGTGACGCACGTCAGCGCAACCAGGCGGAGCAGGTCCGTCCGCCGCATCGCCGCCGGCCTGGCCGCCCTGGCCATCGCCTCCACGTCGGCCGCCTGCGGCGGCAGCGACGACGACGGCGACGGGGACGGCGGCCAGAGCCTGTCCACCGAGAACCCGGAGCCCGAGGGCGACCCCCAGGAGGGCGGCAGCATCACCGTCGCCCTCGAGGCGGAGAGCAACGGGTGGCAGCCGGGCGTGACCCTCCCCGCGGCGCCGGGGATGAACGTCCTCTACACCATCTACGACCCGTTGGTGCTGCCGACGGCCGAGGGTGGGTTCGAGCCGTTCCTCGCCGAGTCGATCGAGCCGAACCCCGAGTTCACGGCCTGGACGCTGAAGCTGCGCGACGGCGTGACGTTCCACGACGGCAGCGCGCTGACCGCCGACGTCCTCGTGCAGAACCTCGAGGTCCTGCAGGACCCGAGCTCCAACACCGCCGGCAGCCTCGCGGAGATCGCCGGCGCCACCGTCGTCGACCCGCTGACGGTGCGCTACGACCTCCTGGCGCCGAACGCCGCGTTCCCCGACCGGCTCACCGGTGTCGCGGGGATGCCGTTCTCGATGGAGAACTACGACGCGCTCGGCCCGGACGGGGCGAACTCCGCGCCCGTGGGTACCGGCCCGTTCGTGTTCGAGGACTGGCGGCGCGACGACCACGTGACCGTCCGGGCCAACCAGGACTACTGGGGCTCCGACCTGGGCCTGGGGCCCTACCTGGACGAGATCACCTTCCGGCCGATCCCCGACGAGGACAGCCGGCTGCAGAGCATGCTGTCCGGTGACGTCGACGCCTTCCAGACCCTGCGCCAGAGCAAGGTGGCGCAGGCCCACGAGGAGGTCCGCGACGGCGCCGACCTGGCCCTGCACACCTTCATCGGCAACTCCTCCAGCGCCATGCTGTTCAACACGCTGTCCGCGCCCCTGGACGACCCCCGCGTGCGGCGCGCCGTGGCACACGCCACCGACCAGCAGCAGATCATCGACGTCCTGGGCGGGACCGGGATCACCCCGGTGACCACGCAGTACTTCAGCGAGGACAGCCCCTACCACTCGGACGCGGCTGCCGAGGCGTACCCGGCCTACGACCTGGAGGCGGCACAGGAGGAGCTGCAGGACTACATCGACGACCCGCAGCGCTCGGACGGCAAGCCGGCGGGCAGCCCGGTCTCCTTCTCCTTCGCCTGCCAGCCGGACGCGAGCCTCATCGAGCTCGCCCAGGCCTACCAGGCCCTGTGGGGGCAGATCGGTCTCGAGGTCGAGCTGAACCAGCTCGACCAGGCGACGATGGTCGGGAACGTCATCGGTGGCACCGACAGCAACCCGCCGTTCCTGGGCGACTTCCAGACGGTGTGCTGGCGGGCCGGCGCGCAGAACGACCCGTACGCCTCGCTGAGCGAGGAGTTCGGGCCGGTCGCCGAGCAGCCGCTCAACACGTCGAACTACACGAGCTCCACGATCGACGAGCAGTTGCAGGTCCTGGCCACGACGTCGACCGACGACGTCGACGCGCGGCGCGCGGCCGTGGAGGAGATCGCGCTGGAGTTCGACGAGCAGATCCCCATGCTGTTCAACGGTGCGACCGCCACGCTCCTCGGCACCCGCCCCGAGGTGCAGAACCTCTCCACCTGGCAGTTGCCGAGTGGCGCGGAGGGGATCGGCACCGGCCTGTACGAGGGCGCCGTGACCCTGTGGGGCCAGGTCTGGCTCACCGACTGACCGACACCTGACGCCGTCCCCGGGTAGGAGGAACGAGGAAACGTGGTACGACTGATAGGCCGCAAGTTGTTGACCCTGATACCTGTGGTCGTCGCGGTGTCCCTGCTGACCTTCCTGCTGCTCAGCCTCCTGCCCGGGGACCCGGCGGTGCTCGCGCTGGGCTCCCAGTCGGTCTCGCCGGAGTCCATCGCCGCCGTGCGGGCCGACCTCGGCCTCGACCGGCCGCTGATCGTCCGGTACCTGGACTGGATGGGGAACGCCCTGACCGGCGACCTCGGCCGCTCCTACATCACGCGGCAGGAGGTCACCGAGGCGATCCTCGACCGCCTGCCGGTGACGCTGGAGCTGATGGTGCTGTCCCTGGTCATCTCGCTGGGGCTGGCCATCCCGCTGGGCGTCTTCAGCGCCTACCGGGCGGGTGGCCGGTTCGACCGGATCGTCACCGGGGCGACGTTCGGCCTGCTGGCGCTGCCGAACTTCATCTTCGCCCTGCTGCTGATCCTGTTCCTGTCCGTCGGGTTGGGCTGGTTCCCGGCGACCGGGTGGAGCGACCTGTCCGACGGGCTGGGCGAGAACCTGAGATCGGCGTTCCTGCCGGCGCTCGCGCTGGCGGTCACCGACATCGCCGTCTTCACCCGGCTGCTGCGCACCGACATGATCAGCACGCTGCAGGAGGACCACGTCACCATGGCGCGGGCCAAGGGCCTGCCCACCTGGCGGATCCTGTTCCGCCACGCGCTGCGCCCGTCCTCGTTCTCGCTGCTCACCGTGGCCGGCCTGCAGGTCGGCACCCTGCTGAGCGCGACCGTCATCGTCGAGACGATCTTCGCCGTGCCCGGCGTGGGACGGCTGCTGTTCGACGCCATCCAGTCCCGGGACCTGCTGATGGTCCAGGGCGTGGTGCTCGTGCTCGCGGTGAGCTTCGTCCTCATCAACTTCGTCGTCGACCTCCTCTACACGTTCCTCGACCCCCGCATCCGTTCAGGAGCCGCCCGTGTCCGCGCGTGACGACGCTGTCCCCGTGGCCCCCGAGGCCACCGGCGCCCTCGTGGGTGCCGACGCCGAGGCCGCCGGCGGGTCCGCCGTCGGCGCCGCCGAGCTGCAGGCCGGCTCCCTGAGCGGGGCGGTCGGCCCGCTGACCACGGACCCGGTGACCACCGGAGAGGTCACGACCGACCCGGTCACCGGCCGCCGCCGCAAGGGCCGCGGCGTCCTCTTCTACGTCTGCCTCGGCTGGCTGGGCCTCGTGGTCCTGGCCGCCCTCACGGCCGACTTCGCGCCGCTGCCCGACCCCAACGAGATCGACATCCTCGACAAGGCGGCACCGCCGTTCACCGACGGCCACCTGCTGGGGACCGACGGGCTCGGCCGCGACATCCTGTCGCGGTTGGCCCACGGCGCGCAGGTCTCGCTGGTGATCAGCGTGGCCGCCGTCGCCGTGGGCATCGTCGTCGGCGGGACGATCGGCATGGTCGTCGGCTACTTCCGCGGCCGCACGGAGACCGTCGTCATGGCGGTCATCGACGTGATCCTGGCCTTCCCCGGCCTGGTGCTGCTGCTGGCCCTGGTCGCCTTCGTCGGGCAGAGCCTGCTGGCGATCACCGTCGTGATCGGCTTCCTCTCCATCCCCGTCTACACCCGGGTCGCCCGCGCGGCGACGCTCGCGGTGAGCCAGCGCGAGTACGTCCTGGCCGCCGGCCTGATGGGCGGGAAGACCAAGCGCATCCTGTTCCGCGAGATCATGCCCAACGTCATCCTGCCGGTGGCGGCCTACGGGCTGATCGCCCTCGGCGTGATCATCGTGCTGGAGGGCTCGCTGGCGTTCCTCGGGCTCAGCGTCGAGGCCCCGGCCGCGACCTGGGGCTCGATGATCGCCGAGGGCAAGCGCCACCTGGACGACGCCGTCCACATCGCGCTGATCCCCTCGATCGTCATGTTCATGACCGTCCTGTCGCTGAACCTCGTGGGCGACGTCCTGCGCGGCCGCTTCGACGTCCGGGAGGCCAACCTGTGAGCACCACCGCGGAGCGCGCCCATCGCGCCGACGGCACCGACCCGGCCGCGCCGCTGCTGGAGGTCCGGGACCTGAAGACCTACTTCGACACCCCGCGGGGCATCGTGAAGGCGGTCGACGGGGTCTCGCTCAGCCTCCGGCGGGGCGCCAGCATCGGGATCGTCGGGGAGTCCGGTTCGGGCAAGACCGTCCTGTCCCGCTCGATCATGAACCTGCTGCCGAAGGAGCGCGCCGTCCCCGCGTCGGGGGAGGTCCTGTTCCAGGGGCGCGACCTGCGGCCGCTGTCGCCCAAGCAGATGCGGGAGTACTGGGGCCCGCAGATGGCGATGGTGTTCCAGGACCCGATGACGTCGATGAACGCCGTCGTCAAGATCGGGCGGCAGATCACCGAGAGCCTGCGCCAGCACAAGGACATCAGCCGCAAGGACGCCGAGGCGCAGGCCGTCCGGCTGCTGGCCTCGGTCGGCATCCCGGCGCCCGAGCGGCGTCTGGGGGAGTACCCGCACCAGCTGTCGGGCGGCATGCGCCAGCGCGTGACCATCGCGATCGCGCTGGCCTGCGACCCCGAGCTGCTGATGGCCGACGAGCCGACGACCGCGCTGGACGTGACGGTCCAGGCGCAGATCCTCGACCTGCTCGCCCGCCAGCAGGCGGAGCGGTCGATGAGCATGGTGCTGGTGACCCACGACCTCGGCGTGGTCGCCAACCGGACCGACGACATCGCGGTCATGTACGCCGGCCAGATCGTGGAGAAGGCGCCGACCAGGACGCTGTTCCGGCGGATGCGCCACCCCTACACCGAGGCGCTCATGCGCTGCATCCCGCGGGTGGAGAACCCGAGCCACACGAGGCTCGACGCCATCCCGGGGCGGCCGCCGGACCTCGCGAACCTGCCCACCGGCTGCCGGTTCGCCTCCCGGTGCCGCTACGCGCAGCCGGAGTGCCTGGCCGAGAACCCGCCGCTGGTCAGCGACGAGCCGGGGCACGAGTACCGGTGCTTCTTCCCGGTCGGCACCGAGGCCGGCGCGAAGGCGCTGGAGAGCAACACGCGGGCGGGCGAGACGGCCGCCGGCACGTCCATGGACCTACTGACGAAGGCGAGCGCCTGATGGCCGGCAGCGGGACGGCGCACCTGCGGGACCGGGACGACATCGTCCTGCGCGTCGAGGACCTGGTCGTGGAGTTCCCGCTCGGCGGCGGGCGCAAGGTGCACGCGGTGTCGGGCGTGAGCTTCGACGTGGCCGAGGGCGAGACCCTCGGGCTGGTCGGGGAGTCCGGCTGCGGCAAGTCGACCACCGGCAAGGCGATCATGCAGGTGCCCCGTCCCAACAGCGGGTCGGTGCAGCTGCGCGGCCGGGAGCTGACCGGGCTGCGGGGTGAGGCGCTGCGCAAGACCCGCCCGCAGATGCAGATGATCTTCCAGGACCCCATCTCCTCGCTGAACCCGCGGCGGCGGGTGCGCGACATCGTGGGGGAGGGGCTGTCGATCTGGCAGCGCGACAAGGAGGGCGGGGCGCAGGCGCGGGTCGAGCAGTTGCTCGCCGCGGTCGGCCTGGACCCGGAGACCGCGGGCGGCCGGCGGGCGCACGAGTTCTCCGGCGGCCAGTGCCAGCGCATCTGCATCGCCCGGTCGCTGGTGCTCGACCCGGACGTGCTCATCTGCGACGAGCCCGTCTCGGCGCTGGACGTCTCGGTGCAGGCGCAGATCCTCAACCTGCTCGAGGACATGAAGGAGCGCTACAAGCTCACGATGGTCTTCGTCGCCCACGACCTCGCGGTGGTGAAGAACATCAGCGACCGGGTGGCGGTCATGTACCTGGGCAAGGTGTGCGAGATCGGCTCCGCCGAGGAGATCTACGCCCGGCCGACGCACCCCTACACCAACGCGCTGCTGTCCGCGGTGCCGCGGCCGGACCCGGAGGCGGGGTCGACGGCGGTCCCGCTGCAGGGCGACGTCCCCTCGCCGATCGACCCGCCGTCGGGCTGCCGGTTCCGGACCCGCTGCCCGCGCGCCCAGGAGCGCTGCGCGGTCGAGGAGCCGGTGATCCGGAAGGTGGGCGACGACCAGTACGTCGCCTGCCACTTCCCGGTGGACGCGCCCGAGGCCCCGGCGGGAGCCGCTGCCGCGCAGACGGACGTGGCCGTCGCGGCGGGCGCGACGAGCACCGCCTCGTGACCCGGGCCGGCGGCGGCGCGCTCGACGGCGTGCTCGACGTCGTCGTCGTCGGCGGTGGTTTCGCCGGCGCGACGGCGGCACGCGAGCTCGTCGCCGCCGGCCGGTCGGTCGTGCTGCTCGAGGCCCGCGACCGGCTGGGGGGGCCGGACCTGGACCCGGCAGTTCGGCGAGCACACCGTCGAGATGGGCGGGACCTGGGTCCACTGGAACCAGCCGCACGTGTGGGCCGAGCTGACCCGCTACGGCATCGCGGTGCGCGCGGACGACGTCGACTTCGACACCTACCACCTCGGCGACCCCGTCCGCGCGGTGCCGGCGGCCGAGGTGGGCTCCGCCCTCGCCGACGCGCTCACCCGGCTCGTCGACGGGTACGAGGACGCGCTGCCCCAGCCGTACGCGCCGCGGACCGACCCCGAGGCCCTGCGGCGGGCCGACTCGGTCACGATGGCCGAGCGGATGGGCGAGATCGACCTGTCCTCGGACCTGGACGGCGAGCTGGGCGGGTTCCTCTACACGATCGCCGGCACGGACCTGACCGAGGCGGGCCTCCTCGGCACGCTGCGCTGGATGGCGCTCGCCGGCTGGGACCTGTCCCGGTACGCGGCGAACAACGTCTTCCGCCCGGTCGGCGGGACCCGGGCGGTCCTGGACGCCCTCACCTCCGACCCGCGGCTCGTCGTCCGCACCTCGACCCCGGTCCGCCGGGTGGTCGACGACGGGGCCGGCGTGGCGGTCACAACGGCCGGCGGCGAGACCCTGCACGCCCGGGCGGCCGTGCTGGCGGTCCCGGTCAACGTCCTGCCGACCATCGAGTTCCGGCCCGGACTGCCCGCGGCGCACCTGGACGCGGCGCGACGGGGGATGGGCAAGCCGCGCCAGGACAAGGTCTACCTGCACGTGCGCGGGGAGCTGGGGCTGGTGTCGGGGATGCTCCCGGCCGGCATGCCCCTCAACATGTTCCGCACCTACCGACGCCTGGGTCCCGACGAGCAACTGCTCGTCGCGTTCAACGCCTCGCCCGACGTCGACGTCACCGACCCCGAGCAGGTCGAGGCGGTCGTGCGCGGCCACCTCCCGGGGATCACCGAGGTGCTGGCGACCTGCGGGCACAGCTGGTCGGCCTCGGACCCGTACGCCCTGGGCGGCAACACCGGCCCGGCGGTCGGGGTCGTCAGCGACCACCTCGAGGCGCTGCAGCAGCCCCACGGCCGCCTGGTGTTCGCCGGCGCCGACATCGCGAACGGCTGGTTCGGGTTCATCGACGGCGCCATCGAGTCCGGCCTCCGGGCAGGCCGCCTGACCGGCGACGTCCTCACCGGGTCAGGATCTCCCGCATGACAGACGCCCCTTCCATCTCCGTCGACTCCGACGCCCACCCCTGGGGCGCCGGGGCCCCGTTCGCCCAGTCGGTCACCACCAACGCGCCGCTGGTCTTCCTGTCCGGCCAGTTCGCGATCGACGACTCCGGGCAGCTGGCGCACGCCGGGGACTTCGAGGGGCAGGCCCGGCTGGCCTTCCGCAACCTGGAGCGGGCCGTCACCTCGGCCGGCGCGACCCTCGGTGGCGTCGTCAGCATGACGGTGTACCTGAAGGACGCCGGTGACTTCGACACCATGCGCACCGTCCGGGCCGAGTTCCTCGACCCGCCCTTCCCGGCGGTGACGGCGGTGCAGGCGACGCTGATGCACCCGGACCTGCTCATCGAGATCGCCGCCGTCGCCGCGATCGGCGTGGACCGCACGGCCGGCTGACGGCCGGAGCCGGGCCGCCCCGGCCCCTGGTCAGGGGCTCGGTACGTTGGTCGGCGGCGACGGACGAGGAGATCATCGGCCGCCCGGCCGGCGCACCTGTGCGACGACGCCCGGCGACGGCTCCTCGTCGTCGTGGCCCGGCGGCGCCCGTCGCCGGGCCACCCGACCGCACCGGAATCGGAGAACCACGATGATCGACGTCAACCCGCTGGACCTGGACCTCTTCCCCCTCGGCGTCGTCGACGGCGCCACGGCCGGCGACCCGCAGCACTCCGCCGCGGTCATCGCCGAGCAGGACGGGCTGCGCTGCGGCACCTGGCGCGTCACCCCGGGCGAGTTCCCCTGGGCCTCGGCCAACGGCGAGATGTTCCACGTCATCGAGGGCGAGGGGACGATCACCGACCACAACGGCGACGTCCACGAGATCGCCCCGGGCAAGGTCTTCTACCAGCCGGCCGGGACCACCGTGCACTGGAAGGTCACCAAGACCATCCGCAAGAGCTTCGCCGTCCCCACCGCCGCCCAGGCCTGACGCCGGGTCCCGGGTGCCGCCGGCCGGATCGGCCGGCCGCACCCGGGGCGCGGGTCAGCCCGTCGCCGCCAGCCGGGCCACGCCGGCCCCCTCGAGGTCGGCCAGCGCCGGCCGCCGGCCGCACACCGCGAGCAGCAGCGACAGGGCCGGGCCGCGCACCTCGGGGCCGCTGCCGACGGACAGGTCGGCGTCGGTCGCCGTCAGCCGGACGCGGGACACCAGCTCCCGGGCGCCACCCCGTGACGACGGGGTGCGCACCTGCAGCCGCAGCGACCGCAGGACCACCTCGGGCGGGTACGCGCGGGTCAGCCCCAGCGGACGGCGGACGTCCTCGCCGTGGACGACCTCCTCCACCAGCCGGCTGTCCAGCGGTGCCGGCGGGGTCGAGCGGCGGGAGGCGACCCGGCGCAGCTCCGCCAGGGTGTCTCCCGGTGTCGGGCCCCGGGAGCGCTGCACGCCGCGGGCGTTCTGGCGGTCGAAGTCGAAGCCTGCCCGGGCCAGCCCGGCGACGAAGCCGAGGCGCGTCGTCCGGGCCGAGTCGACCAGGTGGGCGGCCACGTCGTGCACGGTCCACCCCGCGCACATCGACGGCTCCTCCCAGCGGGCGTCGGCCAGTCGTCCCAGGTCGTCGATCAGTGCGGCACGCTCGGCGTGCACCCACGACCACACGTCTCCCACAGGTCCTCCGTCGTCGGGAAGGGACATCGGGGGGACAGACCCGTGCCGGACGCGGAACTGATCGGCCCCGGGGGAGGACGGGTGGGAACGGGCGCACCCCCGTCCGCCGGGTGAGCCCGCCGGCGCGGCACGGCACCATGGGGACCCCGGCGACGCGGCGTCGCGCCGGGGGAGGAGGACACGTGGAGCACCCGGGCGACGCGGAGCGGACGGCCCCGGCCGACGACGTCGTGCTGGCCGCGCTGCGGCTGGCGACGGGCATCTCCATCGAGGCGGCCGACGAGATCGGCACGCTCTCCACGGTGCAGCTGCGGGCCGTCACCGTGCTCGCCCAGCGCCCCGGCGCCAACCTCGGCGAGCTCGCGCAGGGGATGGCCGTCTCCCTGTCGGTGACCAGCCGGCTGGTCGACCGGCTCGTGGCCGCCGGCCTCGCCGAGCGCCGTCCCTCGCCCACCAGCGGCCGGGAGATCAGCCTGTGGCTCACCCCCGACGGCGAGCGGGTGCTGCGCCGCTACGACGACCTCCGGCTGGCGAAGGTGCACGCCCGGCTGCACGACCTGCCGCCGGACCGCGCCGGCGCGGTCGCCTCGGCGCTGGAGCACCTGGTCGCCGCGCTCGGCACCTCCGTCGGAGCGCCCGGCCGGTCCTGACCACCCCGCAGGGGTCCGCGTTCAGCGCGCCCGGCCGGCGGCCCGCGCGCGGGCGGCGATCCCGGCGTCGCTGCAGAACCCGTCCCGGCGCCGTTTCAGGCAGACCAGGCCCAGCAGCCGGCCGTCGTCGTCGACCACCGCCAGGCGGCGCACCCCCTCGGCGAGCAGCCGGCGGTGCACCGCGGCCAGTGGCTCGGCGGGGGAGACCGTGCGCCCGGCCAGCCGGGAGAGCCCCAGCGCGGGGGTGGAGGGCGGCGCGTCGGGCGGCAGGTCCTCGCGCAGCAGCGTCCCGCGCAGCCGGCCGCCGTCGGTGAGCAGCGCCATGACGACGTGGTCGTCGGCGAGCACCGCGCGGACGTCGGCCACCGAGGCCGTGGCCGGCAGCACCTTGGGCATGCGGACCATCACCTCGCCGACCAGCGGTCCGGGAGCCGCCGCGCCCTGAGGGGCAGGGCCGGCCGGTGACATGGGCCCGGTCTAGCGCGTTTCCCCCGGGGTCCGCAACCGGACCCGCGGTGTCGCGCCGCAGGACAGGCGGCCCACCCGATCCCTTGCCACACTGCAACTGTCAGGGTGCGCCCGGCCGGGCGGCACCGGGTCGGGCGGGCGTTCCGCGCGCGCCCCGCGGGAGGGAGCGCCAGTGGCTCGGGTGGACCGGATCGCGGAACCGTGGGGGAGCAGGACGCCGTACGGGCCGGGGGAGACCTGGCCGACGCGGGTGGACTCCCACCTGGCGGGCGACCTCACCGAGGACGACGTGGACCGGTGGGTGCAGTCGGCGACGATCCTGCACTCCAACGGCGACGGCCTGGACATCGCGGTGAAGGACGGCCGCATCGTCGGCGTCCGGGGCCGTGCGGTGGACCGGGTCAACCACGGCCGGCTGGGTCCCAAGGACCTGTTCGGCTGGCAGGCGAACAACTCCCCGGACCGGCTGACGCGGCCGTTGATCCGGCGGGACGGGGAGCTGGTCGAGTGCGACTGGGACACCGCGATGGACGCCGTCGCCGGGCGGTGCCGGGAGCTGCTCGACGAGCAGGGGCCGAGCGCGATCGGCTTCTACACGACGGGGCAGCTGTTCCTGGAGGAGTACTACACGCTGGGGCTCATCGCGCACGGCGGGATCGGCACCAACCACGTCGACGGCAACACCCGGCTGTGCACCGCGACGGCGGCGGCGGCGCTGAAGGAGACGTTCGCCTGCGACGGCCAGCCCGGCTCCTACACCGACGTCGACTCCGCCGACGTCATCTGCCTGTACGGGCACAACATGGCCGAGACCCAGACGGTGCTGTGGACCCGCATCCTCGACCGGCTCGCCGGGCCGAACCCGCCGCAGGTCGTCTGCGTCGACCCGCGCGAGACCCCGGTGGCACGGGCCGCGACGGTGCACCTGGCGCCGCGGCCGGGCACCAACGTGATGCTGATGAACGCGCTGCTGCACGAGATCATCGGCAACGGCTGGATCGACCGGGAGTACATCGAGGCGCACACCGTGGGCTTCGACGAGCTCGCCGAGCGGGTGCAGGACTACCCGCCCGAGGTCGCCGCCGAGGTGTGCGACGTCCCGGCCGCCGACATCCGGGCGGCGGCCCGGATCATCGGGCACGCCGAGCGGCTGCTCTCCACCGTGCTGCAGGGCTTCTACCAGTCCCACCAGGCCACCGCGGCCGCCGTCCAGGTCAACAACGTCAACGTCGTCCGCGGCATGCTGGGGCGGCCGGGCTGCGGGATCCTGCAGATGAACGGCCAGCCCACCGCGCAGAACACCCGCGAGGCCGGTGCGGACGGCGACCTGCCGGGCTTCCGCAACTGGTCGAACGACGCGCACGTCGCCGACCTCGCGCGGATCTGGAACGTCGACCCGATGGACATCCCGCACTACTCGCCGCCCACCCACGCGATGCAGATGCTCCGCTACGCCGAGGAGGGGTCGATCCGGTTCCTCTACGTCACCGGCACCAACCCGGCGGTCTCGCTGCCCGAGCTGGCGCGGATCCGGTCGATCCTGGCGCAGGAGCGGCTGTTCCTCGTCGTGCAGGACCTCTTCCTGTCCGAGACGGCGCAGCTGGCCGACGTCGTTCTCCCGGCCGCGACGTGGGGGGAGAAGACCGGGACGTTCACCAACGTGGACCGCACCGTGCACCTGTCGGAGAAGGCGGTCGACCCGCCGGGGGAGGCGCGCCCTGACCTGGACATCCTCGTCGACTTCGCCCGGCGCCTGGACCTGCGCGACAAGGACGGCGCCCCGCTGGTGACGTGGTCCGACGCCGAGGGCGCGTTCGAGGGGTGGAAGGAGTGCTCGAAGGGGCGGCCGTGCGACTACAGCGGGCTGTCCTACGACAAGCTCCGCGGCGGCAGCGGCATCCAGTGGCCGGTCACCGAGGAGCACCCCGACGGGACCGAGCGCATCTACGTCGACGGGCGGTTCTGGGCGCAACCGGAGTACTGCGAGAGCTACGGCCGCGACCTCGTCACCGGTGCTCCGCTGGACGAGACCGAGTACCGGGCACTCAACCCCACCGGCCGGGCGGTGCTCAAGGCCGCGGAGTACCTGCCGCCGCACGAGCTGGTCAGCGAGGACTTCCCGTTCCAGCTGATCACCGGCCGCACGCTGTACCACTTCCACACCCGCACCAAGACGGGCCGGGCGCCGCAGCTGCAGGCCGCCGCGCCCGAGGTGTGGGTGGAGCTGTCGGCGTCCGACGCCGCCGACCGCGGCTGGGCCGAGGGCGACCTGCTCGAGGTGAGCACGCCGCGCGGCCGGGTGAAGGCGGCGCTGCGGATCAGCGGCATCCGGCCGGGGGTGGCCTTCCTGCCGTTCCACTACGGCTACTGGGACACCGCCGGCGGGCACGAGCCGGACGGGGCCGGGAGGGCGGCCAACGAGCTGACCCTCACCGACTGGGACCCCTGCTCCAAGCAGCCGATCTTCAAGACCGCGGCCGCGGCGGTGCGGCGGCTGGCCGCCGGCGACGGCCCGTCGTCCGCCCCCACGACCACCGGCTCGCGGCCGGTGGCCGCGGACGTGCCGCCCACCCGCGGCGGGGACGCCGCGCTGGCCACCGAGCAGGGAGGTGCGCGGTGAAGCTGGGTCTGGCGATCGAGGAGCTGCACCGGTCGGAGAACCACCTGGCGCGTGTGCTGCTGGCGGTCTCCGACCGGCACAAGGCCGACCACGAGGTCTTCCACGTCGCCCGCGACATCGCCGGCTGGTCGCAGCGGCACGTGACCGAGCTGGCCCGCATCGGGGCCGACTTCGACCTGGAGCTCGACCCGGACCCGGAGGGCGAGCCCGGCATCCTGGAGAGGGTCCAGCAGGTCACCTCCGACCTGCTCGGTCGCCGGCCCGAACCGGGGCTGCTGCTGCTCGCCGACCTGCGGCACGTGCACCGGGAGGCCGCCGGGGTGTCGCTGGACTGGGAGCTGCTCGGCCAGGCCGCGCAGGGCGCCCGGAAGCGGGAGCTGCTGGAGCTGGCCGAGCGCTGTCACCCCGACACCCTGCGGCAGATGCGCTGGGCCAACGCCAAGCTCAAGGAGTCCGCGACCCAGGTCCTCGTCAGCTGAGCGGGGCCCACCGGGCCAGCAGCCGGCCGGCGCCCTCGGCGAGGTCCCGGACGACCTCGCCCGCCGGCCGCGCGGAGGCGACCAGCCCGACGCCCTGACCGGCGTCGACCTCGGCGGTGTCCCCGCCGGAGAGGGCCGCGGGGCGCAGCACCCGCTGCGGGAACCGCGCCGGCCACGGGTAGCCGTGCGCGCGGTCGAAGGCGTCGGTCGTCGTCGTGTCGGTCTCGCCGGCAGCCAGCAGGGCCCGCCGGGCCGGCTCCCCGGTCAGCGCCTCGGGGCACGCGGCGAACAGGGTGCCGATCCAGGCGCCCGCGGCCCCGGCGGCGAGCACGGCGGCCAGCCCCCGGGCCGAGGAGATGCCGCCGGCGGCGAGCACCGGCACGTCCACCCGGTCCAGGACGGTGGCCAGCAGCGGCAGCGTCCCCACGGCCGGGTCCCCGTGGCCGCCGCCCTCGGCGCCGCGGGCCACCAGCACGTCGACGCCCGCCGCCGCGGCCTGCTCGGCCTCCGCGGCGGACGCGACCTGGGTGGCGGTGCGGACGCCGGCGTCGTGCGCCCGGGCGACCCAGTCGGTCGGCGGTCCGAAGCTCACCGCCAGCAGCGCCGGCCGCGCGGCCAGCGCCGTGTCGAGCAGACCGGGCTCGGCGCGCAGCACCCAGTCGACCAGCCCGATGCCGACGGGCCGGTCGAGCCCGCGCAGGTGGCGCAGCTCGCCCGACAGCCGGGCCGCGGACCCGGTGCTGCCCATGCCGATCATCCCGAGCCCGCCCGCCCGGCTGACCGCGGCGGCCAGCCGGCCACCGGCCGCCCCGCCCATCGGGGCGTTCAGCACGGGCACGGTCAGCCCGAGCGACCGCGCCCACTCCGTCGTCACCGCCGTCACCGGCACCGCCCGCCTCGTCCCGTCGTCCCCGGGGGGGGGGGGGGGGGGGGGGGGGGGGGGGGGGGGGGGGGGGGGGGGGCGGGGGGCGGGGGGGGGGGGGGGGGGGGGGGGGGGGGGGGGGGGGGGGGGGGCGGGGCCGC
>NZ_JBJGZP010000020.1:0-80342 GCF_054050555.1 Blastococcus sp. SYSU D00695
CACCACACCCAGAGGATGCAGTGCACGGGGTAATACTTGGCACTGACTTTCGGCACGCTGTTGAGTTCTCAAGGAACGGACGCGCGAAGAACCAGACCCCCTGCGGGGCCCTCGTCAACGGCGGCTTTTCCCACTGTACGCCAGCCTCGGAGCGGCGCCACCCCGGGGGGTTCTCGCCTCGCTCCGCTCGCCCTTGCGGGCCGCGCTGGCAACAGGGAGAACCATACACGCCTCCGGAGGGCCGTGCACGGGGGGGGTCCCCCTGGGCGCGGCGGCCGCTGTCCGCGGTCGCCGCGGGAGGACGAACGACCAGGTCAGAGACCCAGGAAGGTCTCGATGCCGACCGTCAGGCCGGGTCGGCGACCCACCTCGCGCACCGCGAGCAGCACACCGGGCATGAACGACGCCCGGTCGTAGGAGTCGTGGCGGATGGTCAGGGTCTCCCCCTCCGCGCCCATGAGCACCTCCTGGTGCGCGACGAGCCCGCTGAGCCGGACGGCGTGCACGGGCACCCCCTCGACGTCGGCTCCCCGGGCACCGGGCAGCGAGTCGCTGGTGGCGTCCGGCTGCGCGGGCATGCCGGCGGCCCGCCGCGCGTCCGCGACGAGCCGGGCGGTCCGGACGGCCGTCCCCGAGGGTGCGTCGACCTTGTGCGGGTGGTGCAGCTCGACGATCTCGGTGGAGGGGAAGAAGCGCGCCGCCTCCTGGGCGAAGCGCATCAGGAGGATCGCGCCGATGCCGAAGTTGGGGGCGATCACCACGCCCAGGTCGGGCTTGGGCTCCAGCCAGGCGCGCACCGTGTCCAGGCGCTCCTGGTCGAAGCCCGTCGTCCCCACCACGCAGTGGATGTCGTTGTCGATGCAGAAGCGGATGTTGTCCATGACGACGTCCGGGCGGGTGAAGTCGACGACCACCTGCGCGCCCGCGTCGGCCACGTTGAACAGCCAGTCACCCGCGTCGACCATCGCGACCAGCTCCATGTCCGAGCTCGCGCTGACCGCCTTGACGACCTCGGCCCCCATCCGGCCCCGCGCGCCGAGCACGCCCACGGACACGAGCGGGGACTCCGCGCCGGCGGTGTCGGGGGCCTGCGGGTCGGGGGTGGGATCAGCGCTGGTCACCGGCTCAGGCTTCCCGGCGCCGGCGCCGCGCGCAAGACGCCGTCCGCCTACCGGGACGACCGATCGCGCCGGGACCGGGACCAGAGCAGCCGGGAGCGGGACCACAGCAGCAGGCCCAGGCCCACGCCGGCCACGTCGGCGACGGCGTCCGCCACCGAGCCGGAGCGCTCCAACGGGGCGAGCGCCTGCACCACCTCGCTGACCGCCGCGTAGGCGACCAGCAGCACGGCCAGGCCACGGGGCGCGACGCCCGCCCACCGGCCCGCGAGCGCCAGCGCCAGGAACAGGCCGAAGTGGACGAGCTTGTCCACGCCCGCGGGCGCCGAGGGGACGTCGTCGCCGGGCGTGAACAGCACCGCCAGCGACACGAGGACGGTGACCGCGAGCACGCCCCGGGACAGCGCCCCGTGGACCGCGAGGGCCGGGTGCGTCATCGCAGCCGGTCGAGGTCGGACTCGCGGTAGGGACCGACGACCGCCAGGCACGTGGGACGGGTCAGCAGGTCCGCCGCCACCGTCCCCACCTGCTCGGGGTCCACCGCGTCGATGCGGGTCAGCACCTCGCGCACGGGCACGTACTCGCCGTGCGCCAGCTCGCTCTTGCCCAGCCGGCTCATCCGGGAGCCGGTGTCCTCGAGCCCGAGGACGAGACCGCCCCGCAGCTGGCCGCGGGCGCGGGCCACCTCCTCGGCGGTCAGCCCGTCGGCGGCGACGCGCGCGAGCTCCTCCCGCACCAGCCGCAGGACCTCGGGCACCCGCTTGGGCGAGCACGCCGCGTAGACCGAGAACGAGCCGGTGCCGGCGTGGTGCGTCAGGGCCGAGCCCACGCTGTACACCAGCCCGCGCTTCTCCCGGATCTCCTGGAACAGCCGAGAGCTCATCCCCCCGCCGACGGCGGTCTCCAGGACCGCGGCGGCGTGCCGGCGCTCGTCGTGCCGCCCGATCGCCAGGGCTCCCAGCAGCAGGTGCGTCTGCTCGGTGCGCCGGCGGATCAGGCCCGTCTCCCGGGCCGGCGCCTCGGGGGCGGCGGCGCCCGTGCGCAGCGGCGCGGGCCCGGCGGATCCCGTGAGCCGCTCCCCGAAGACCTTCTGCACGAGCTCGAGCACCTGCGCGTGGGTGACCCGACCGGCGGCGGTGACGACGATCGAGGGGACGGCGTACCGGCTGCGGTACCAGCCGTCGACGTCGTCGCGCGTCAGCGACTCGATCGACTCGACCGTCCCCAGCACGGAGCGGCCCAGCTCGGTCGCGCCGAAGAGCGTCTCGGCGAACAGGTCGTACACGGCGTCGGCCGGCTCGTCGTCGCGCATGGCGATCTCCTCGAGCACGACGGTGCGCTCGCTCTCGAGGTCCGCGGCGGTGTTCAGGGCGTCGGTGACCAGGTCCCCGAGGATCGCCACGGCCAGCGGCAGGTCGCTGGCGAGCACGTTCGCGTAGTAGCAGGTGTGCTCCTTGGCGGTGAAGGCGTTCATCTCACCGCCGACGGCGTCCATCGCCGTCGCGATCTCCAGCGCGCTGCGGGTGCGCGTGCCCTTGAACAGCAGGTGCTCGAGGAAGTGCGAGGAACCGGCCAGGGCGTCGGTCTCGTCGCGCGAACCGACACCCACCCAGATGCCGACCGTCGCCGACAGCACCCCGGGCATGGTCTCGGTCAGGACCCGCAGCCCGCCGGGCAGCAGCGTGCGCTCCACCCGGCCGCCGACCTCGTCGACGTCCAGGACCTGGGTCACGCCGACCCGCGGGAGACCGGCCCCGGGGGTCGTGTCGGGGAACCCGCTCACGCGTCCTGCGCGGCGGCCTCGGCAGGAGCGGCCTCGGCGGCGGGGGCCTGGCCGGCACCCTCGCCGTCCGCGGCCACCGGCACGAGGCTGATCTTGCCGCGGGCGTCGATGTCGCTGATCTCGACCTGCAGCTTGTCGCCGACGTTCACGACGTCCTCGACCTTGCCGATGCGCTTGCCGCCACCGAGCTTGCTGATGTGGACCAGGCCGTCCTTGCCGGGCAGCAGGGACACGAAGGCGCCGAACGGCGTGGTCTTGACGACCGTGCCGAGGAAGCGCTCGCCGACCTTGGGCATCTGCGGGTTGGCGATGGCGTTGATCCGGTCCACCGCGGCCTGGGCCGAGGGGCCGTCGGACGCGCCGACGTAGATCGTGCCGTCGTCCTCGATGGTGATGTCCGCGCCGGTCTCGTCCTGGATCGCGTTGATCATCTGGCCCTTGGGGCCGATGACCGCGCCGATCTTGTCGACCGGGATCCGCACCGTGGTGACGCGCGGGGCGTACGGGCTCATCTCGTCGGGGCCGTCGATGGCCTCGCCCATGACGTCGAGGATGTGCAGCCGGGCCGCGCGGGCCTGGGTCAGCGCACCGGCGAGGACGTCGGAGGGGATGCCGTCGAGCTTCGTGTCCAGCTGCAGCGCGGTCACGAACTCCTTGGTGCCGGCGACCTTGAAGTCCATGTCACCGAAGGCGTCCTCGGCACCGAGGATGTCGGTCAGCGCGACGTACTCGGTCTTCCCGTCGACCTCGTCGGAGACCAGGCCCATGGCGATGCCGGCGACCGGCGCCTTCAGCGGCACGCCGGCGTTGAGCAGCGCCAGGGTCGAGGCGCAGACCGAGCCCATCGAGGTCGAGCCGTTGGAGCCCAGCGCCTCCGACACCTGCCGGATCGCGTAGGGGAACTCCTCGCGGTCGGGCAGCACCGGCAGCAGCGCCCGCTCGGCGAGCGCGCCGTGGCCGATCTCGCGGCGCTTGGGCGAGCCCACGCGGCCGGTTTCACCGGTGGAGTACGGCGGGAAGTTGTAGTTGTGCATGTAGCGCTTGCGCGTCTCGGGCGACAGCGTGTCCAGCTGCTGCTCCATGCGGAGCATGTTCAGCGTGGTGATGCCCAGGATCTGGGTCTCGCCGCGCTCGAACAGCGCCGAGCCGTGCACCCGCGGGACGACCTCGACCTCGGCGGACAGCGGCCGGATGTCGGTGACGCCGCGGCCGTCGATGCGGACCTTGTCGCGCAGGATGCGCTGGCGGACGACCTTCTTGGTCACCGAGCGGAAGGCGGCCGAGACCTCCTTCTCGCGGCCCTCGAACCGGTCGGCCAGGGCGGCCTTCACGGCCTCCTTGAGCTCGTCGGTCGCGGTCTCGCGCTCCTGCTTGCCGGCGATGGCCTGGACCTCGGCCAGCTTCGCGGCGGCCTCGGCCTCGACGGCGGCGTACACGTCGTCCTGGTAGTCCAGGAAGCGCGGGAAGTCGGCGACCGGCTTGGCGGCCTTCGCGGCCAGCGCGGCCTGCGCGTCGCACAGCGCCTTGATGAACGGCTTGGCCGCCTCCAGGCCCTGGGCGACGACCTCCTCGGTCGGGGCGGTGGCTCCGCCGGCGACCAGCTCGATCGTCTTCTCGGTGGCCTCGGCCTCGACCATCATGATCGCGACGTCGCCGTCGGGCAGGGCGCGCCCGGCCACGACCATGTCGAACACGGCCTCCTCGAGCTCCGTGTGCGTCGGGAAGGCGACCCACTGCCCGCGGATCAGCGCGACCCGGGTGCCACCGATCGGGCCGGAGAACGGCAGACCCGACAGCTGGGTGGACGCCGAGGCGCCGTTGATGGCCAGCACGTCGTACAGGTGCGACGGGTCCAGCGACATGACGGTGATGACGACCTGGACCTCGTTGCGCAGGCCCTTGGCGAAGGTCGGGCGCAGCGGGCGGTCGATCAGGCGGCAGGTGAGGATCGCGTCCTCCGACGGCCGGCCCTCGCGGCGGAAGAACGAGCCGGGGATGCGCCCGGCGGCGTACATGCGCTCCTCGACGTCGACCGTCAGCGGGAAGAAGTCGAAGTGCTCCTTGGGCTGCTTGCCGGCCGTGGTGGCCGACAGCAGCATGGTGTCGCCCATCGTGACGACGACGGAGCCGGCGGCCTGCTTGGCGAGGCGGCCGGTCTCGAAGGTGATGCTGCGGCTGCCGAAGCTGCCGTTGTCGATGACCGCGGTGGCGGTGGTGACCCCGTCCTCGGGGTCGAACTCGGCAGCGGTGCTGCTGGTGGTGGTGGGTGCGGACACGTCGTCCTCTTCCTACGTCGCATGCGGCGACGTCCTCTATTGGCGCTTCCGCGCCGGGTGTCCTCTCGTGGCGCCCGCGCCGACTGCGTCCGGGGGGCGACCGGTCTTCGAGAGAGACCCCCGGGGGCCGGCGTCCCAGGAGGACGGCGTACCCGGGGACCACCACCGAGGACCGGACCGCATCGGGCCGGGTCGGCCGGGGGCCGGGGCTCCCGTGCGGCGGGTGCCGCACGAGAGAGGGGACCGTCCCGGCCGGGACGGTCCCCTCGACGTGCTAGCGGCGCAGACCCAGCCGCTCGATGAGCGAGCGGTACCGGTTGATGTCGGTCTTCGCCAGGTAGTTCAGCAGCCGCCGGCGACGGCCGACCAGCAGGAGCAGGCCCCGCCGGCTGTGGTGGTCGTGCTTGTGCTGCTTGAGGTGCTCGGTGAGGTCGCTGATGCGACGCGTCAGCATCGCCACCTGGACCTCGGGGGAGCCGGTGTCGTTCTCGACCGTGGCGTACTCGGTCATGATCTGCTTCTTGGTCGCGCTCTCGAGCGCCATCGGTCGCCTCCCGGCGGGCAGGTGTGCGCCCCCGGTCTGAACCACGGGGGCAGGTGGACACACGAGTCGGGTCACACCCGACGCCCCAGGTTACCTGACCGTCACAGTCCGAGGACGGTTCGGGCCTGCACGAGGTCGTTCCCCATCGCCGAGACGAGCTCGGTCATCCCGGCGAAGCGCTGCATCCCGCGGAGCCGGACGGCGAACTCCACGCCGGCGTGCTCGCCGTACAGGTCGCCGTCCCAGTCGATGAGGTGCGCCTCCACCGTGCGGCGGGTGGCGTCGAAGGTGGGGTTGGTGCCGACCGAGATCGCCGCCGGGAACCGGGCCCCGCTGGTGCCGTCGACGGCCCGGATCACGAAGTGCCCGGCGTAGACCCCGTCGGCCGGGATGGCGGTGTAGGCGGGGCTCTCCACGTTGGCCGTCGGGTAGCCCATCTGCCGGCCGCGGCGGTGCCCGCGGACGACGACGCCGTCGACGCGGTGCGGACGCCCCAGGGCGGCGGCCGCCGAGCGCATGTCCCCGGCCGCGACGCAGGCGCGCACGTAGGTGGAGGAGATGGTGAGCTCCTCCTCCTCGGCGAGGCTGGCCAGCCCCACGCCCTCCACGGAGAAGCCGAAACGCCGGCCCTCGGCGACGAGCGTGTCGAGGGTCCCGGCGGCGCGGTGGCCGTAGGTGAAGTTGTCCCCCACGACGACGTGCGAGGCGTGCAGCGTGGAGACGAGCACCGTGTGGGTGAACGACTCCGGCGACAGCCGCATGAGGTCGGCGGTGAAGGGCAGCACGCACATGGCGTCCACCCCCAGTGCCGCGACCAGCTCGGCCTTGCGCTCGAGCGAGGTGAGGATCGCCGGGTGCGAGCCCGGCCGGACGACCTCGGCCGGGTGCGGGTCGAACGTGAGGAGCAGGCAGGGCCGGCCCAGGGAGCGGGCGCGGGCGACGGCGGCGCCGATCAGCTTCTGGTGGCCCCGGTGGACGCCGTCGTACATGCCCACCGTGACGACCGTCCGCCCCAGGTCACCCGGGACCGCCTCGAACCCGCGCCAGCGCAGCACCTCAGCCGACCCGGTGCAGCCAGCCGTGACCGTCGGCCACCCGGCCGTGCTGGATGTCGAGCAGGTGCTCGCGCAGGCGCATCGTCAGCGGTCCGGGGCGGCCGTCGCCCACGGTGAAGTCCCCGGTGCGGGCCTTGACCTCGCCGACGGGCGTGATCACGGCGGCGGTGCCGCACGCGAAGGTCTCGGTGACCGTCCCGTCGGCCACGCCGGCCCGCCACTCGTCGACGCTGAACTTGCGCTCGGTCACGCGGTGGCCCAGCTCCCGGGCGACGGTGATGAGCGAGTCGCGGGTGATGCCGGGCAGCAGCGTGCCGGTGAGCTCGGGCGTGACCAGCTCGGCGTCGTCGCCGGAGCCGAGGACGAAGAACAGGTTCATCCCGCCCATCTCCTCGACCCAGCGCTTCTCGTGCGCGTCGAGCCAGACGACCTGGTCGCAGCCGGCGTCGATCGCCTGCTCCTGGGCCAGCAGGCTGGCCGCGTAGTTGCCGGCGCACTTGACGTCGCCGGTGCCCCCGGGCGCGGCCCGGATGTAGTCCTCGGACAGGTACACCGAGACCGGGTGCACGCCCCGGGGGAAGTAGGCACCGGCGGGGCTGGCGATGACCAGGAACAGGTACTCGTGCGCCGGCCGCACGCCGAGGAACGGCTCGGTGGCCAGCTGGTAGGGCCGCAGGTACAGCGTCTGGTCGGGGCCGGTGGGCACCCAGTCCCGGTCGGCGTCGACGAGGGCGTCGACGGCGGCGAGGAAGGCCCGCTCGGGCACCGGCGGCATGGCCAGGCGGCGGGCGCTGCGGGCGAAGCGGGCGGCGTTGGCCTCCGGGCGGAAGGTCGCGACGCTGCCGTCGGGCTGGGCGTAGGCCTTGAGCCCCTCGAAGATCGACTGGGCGTAGTGCAGCGCGGCCGTCGCCGGGTCCACCTGCAGCGGGGCGTAGCCGGTCAGCCGGGCGTCGTACCAGCCCTCACCGGCGCGGTAGCGCGCGACGAACATGGAGTCGGTGAAGAAGCGGCCGAAGCCCGGGTCGGCGAGGACCTGCTGCCGCTCGGCGTCGGAGCGGCGCCGGACGTCCTCCACGACCACCGGGACGCCCTCGGTGAACTCCCGCGGGGAGGTGCGGCTGTCGTCGAGGGTGTCGGTCATGGCTCCCACCTGCGT
Source organism: Blastococcus sp. SYSU D00695 (assembly GCF_054050555.1). Classification (NCBI taxonomy): domain Bacteria; kingdom Bacillati; phylum Actinomycetota; class Actinomycetes; order Geodermatophilales; family Geodermatophilaceae; genus Blastococcus; species Blastococcus sp. SYSU D00695. Next base: position 7,933 of record NZ_JBJGZP010000020.1, read on the forward strand.
GTCCGGGTGGGCCCGGCGGTGCTGCGGACCCACCCGGCCACACTAGTCCGGCCGCCGCGGCGGGGCCCGCCGCCGTCCGGCGCCAGGCCCCCGCCCGGGTCAGGCCTGGTGGTCCTGCCCGGCCCTCGGGCCGGCGGACTCGATGACCTCGTAGGACCACAGGTGCGAGGAGCTGGCCGCGGCCGGGGCGAGGGTGTCGCCGCCGCCGGAGTGGGCGCGGTCGAAGTCCTGGCCCGACTGCCAGGCCTCGTAGGCGGCCTCGTCGGTCCACCGCGTGTAGACCAGGTACTGGTCGGTGCCCTCCTGCGGGCGCAGCAGCTCGAACCACTCGAAGCCGGGGGTGTCCTCGACCGCGCCGGCCCGTCCGCGGAAGCGCTCCTCGAAGCGCTCCTGCCGCTCCTTGGGCACGGTGATCGCGTTGATCTTCACGACGCTCATGCCGCTGCCACTTCCCCGCCCCGCGCGACGTCAACCACCGGCCGCGGCCGGGCGGCTCCCCCGGTCACCCGGGCGGGAACCCCACGGACACCCGCGCGGTGGGCCCGGCGTCCTCCAGGAGCGCGACCAGCCGCCCCGCCGGGTCCACGGCCGCGACCAGCCCGGCGGTGCCCGTGGCGGGGACCCGCTGCCCGTATCCGAGGGCCGTCGCCTCCTCGGCGGTGACCGCCCGCCGCGGGAAGACGGCGGTGGCCGCCGCGGTCAGCGACAGCACCCCGCGCCCGCCCCCGGTGGTCAGGGCCGCCGCGGCGTCCTCCACCGGCGCGGCCTGCGCCGTGGTGAACGGGCCCGACGCGGTGCGCCGGAGCGCGGTCAGGTGCCCGCCGACCCCGAGGGCGGCGCCGGCGTCCCGGGCGATCGCGCGGATGTAGGTGCCGGCGGAGCACTCGACGGTCACGTCGACGTCGAGGACCTCGGGCGAGGGACGGCGGACCGCGTGCACCTCCAGCCGGTGCACGGTGACCGCGCGCGGCGCCAGGACGACCTCCTCCCCCGCCCGCACCCGGTCGTAGGAGCGCCGGCCGTCCACCTTGACCGCGCTCACCGACGAGGGCACCTGGGAGAGCGCGCCGGTCTGCGCCGCCAGCGCGGTGCGCACGGCGTCGTCGTCGAGGTGCCCGGCCGGGGTGGCGGCGAGGACCTCGCCCTCCCGGTCGTCGGTGACCGTGCTCTGCCCGAGCCGGATCGTCGCCTCGTAGGTCTTGTCGTGCCCGCCGAGGTGGCCCAGCAGCCGGGTGGCGGCGCCGACCCCCAGCACCAGCAGGCCGGTGGCCATCGGGTCGAGGGTGCCGGCGTGCCCGATGCGGCGGACCGACAGCGCCCGCCGGGCGCGGGCGACGACGTCGTGGGAGGTCATCCCGCCGGGCTTGTCGACCAGCAGGACCGAGGGGGCGACGTCGGCGTCGGGACGGCGGGGGCTCATGTCCCCACCGTCGCAGGCGCGCTCAGCCACCGGTCCCCCGCCACCCGGACGAGGACCGCGACCAGCCGCAGGGCGATGAACAGCGTCAGCCCCGTCCACACCCCGGCCAGCCCGAGGCCGAGCGGCCCGGCCAGCAGCGACAGCGGCAGGAAGCCCAGGACCGCCGCGCCGATGGTCACCGTCCGCAGGTAGCCGACGTCCCCGGCGCCCATGAGGACGCCGTCCAGGGCGAACACGACCCCGGCCAGCGGCTGGAACCCGGCGAGGAACCACCACACGAGCTCCGCCTGCGCGCGGACGGCCGGATCGCCGGTGAACAGCGGCACGAGCACGTCGCGCAGCGCGAGGAGGACGGCGGCGACGAGCAGCCCCGTGCCCAGCCCCCAGCGGGCCACCCGGACCGCGGTGGCCCGGGCGCGGTCCACCTGCCCGGCACCCAGCGCGTGGCCGACCAGGGTCTGCGCGGCGATCGCGTAGGCGTCGAGGACGAGGGCGAGGAAGAAGAAGAGCTGCAGGGCGATCTGGTGCGCGCCCAGCTGCGCCGTCCCCGCCCGCGCGGCGACCCCGGCCGCCACCAGGAACGCCAGCTGCAGCACGGCGGCGCGCAGCAGCAGGTCGCGGCCGAGCACCAGCTGCGCGCGGACCGCCCGCGGGCGGGGCCGCCAGCCGGCGCCCTCCCGCACGAGGGCGCGGACGAACAGCGCCGCGGTGAGCGCCTGGCCGACGACGTTGGCGACCGCCGAGCCGGGCAGGCCCATGCCCGCGGTGTGCACCAGCAGGGGGCACAGCAGCAGGCTGGTGAGGCTGCCGGAGAGGACGTAGCGGACCGGGCGGCGCAGCTCCTGCACCCCGCGCAGCCAGCCGTTGCCGGCCAGGGAGACCAGCAGCAGCGGCGCGCCCAGGCCGGCGATGCGCAGCCACTGCTCCCCCGCCTCGGCCACCGGTCCCGCACCGCCGGCCAGCAGCCGGGTCAGCGGGCCGGCCAGCAGCTGGAACCCGGCCAGCACGAGCAGGCCGAGGACGACGGCCAGCCACGTGGCCTGCACGCCCTCGGCGACGGCACCGGCGCGGTCGCCGGCCCCGGCCCGCCGCGCGGCACGGGCGGTGGTGCCGTAGGCGAGGAAGTTCAGCAGCGCCGCGGCCCAGGCGAGCAGGCCGCCCCCGACGGCCAGCCCGGCCAGCGGGACGGTGCCGAGGTTGCCCACGACCGCCGTGTCGACCAGCAGGTACAGCGGCTCGGCGGCGAGGACGACGAGCGCGGGCAGCGCCAGCGCCAGGACCCCGGGCTGCGGTCCGGTGGACCGCGCCGTCATCGGGCGAGCTCGGCCCGGATGGCGGCGATGGTGCCCTCGCGGTCGGTGCGCGACGTGAAGCCGGCCGCGGCGCGGTGGCCGCCGCCACCGAGCGCGGTGGCGACGCGCGCGACGTCGGTGGTCCCCCGGGAGCGCAGCGAGACCGACCACGTGCCGTCGTCCTGCCCCTTGAGCACGCAGGCCACGTCCGCCTCCTCCGTCGAGCGGACGACGTCGACGAGCGCCTCGAGCTGCTCGCCGGGCAGGCCGTGCTCGGCGGCCTCGGCGGTGCTGGACCACGTCCACACCAGGCCCGAGCCGACGCCGGCCTCCAGCCGGGCCCGGCCGGTGACCCGCGACAGCAGCCCGAGCCAGCCGAACGGCGCGGTGTCGAACAGCCGGCGGCTGATGCCGGCGTGGTCGATCCCCACCTCGAGCAGCCGGGCGGCCAGCCGGTGGGTGTCGGGGCGGGTGCTGCCGAAGCGGAAGGACCCGGTGTCGGCGGCCAGACCGGCGTACAGGCAGGTGGCCAGCCGGGCGTCGAGGGAGATCCCGAGCTCGTCGAGCAGGTCGGCGACCAGCGTGACCGTCGCGGGCGCGGTGGGGTCGACGACGCGGACGTCGCCGAAGCCGGGGTTGCTCGCGTGGTGGTCGACGACGACCGACGTCCCCGCGCGCTCCAGCAGGGGCGCGAGCTCCCCCAGCCGGCCGGGCGAGGCGGCGTCCAGGCTGACGAACACGTCCGGCGAGGTGGGGACGTCCCCGGAGGGCACCAGGCCGGCCGCCCCCGGCAGCCAGGAGAGGGTGGCCGGCAGCACGAACGGCGCGGGGAACGTCGCGAGCACCCGCGCCCCGCAGCGGCGCAGGGCGTCGGCCAGGGCCAGGGTCGACCCCAGCGCGTCGGCGTCGGGCTGCACGTGCGCGGACAGGACGACGGTGGCGCGCGCGGCCGCGGCCTCGGCGAGGACCCCGGCCGCCGTCCGCGCCGCGTCCGGGACCGGCTCGGCGGTCACGACCCCGGGGCCGGGTCGGCGACCGGTGGCGCGTCGGGCTCCTCGCGCACGGCGCCGCCGGCGACCGGGATGGGCGGGCCGGCGTCGTCGGGCTGGTCGGCGGCGATGCTCGGGGCCTCCCCGATCCGGCCGGTCTTCCCGCCCCGCGTCGGGTCGCCGCCGGCCGGCATCTCCCGGCCGCCCAGCTCGGCCCGGTCGAGGCCCTCGTCGGCCAGGCGCGGGTCCGGGTCGTTCTCGCTCACCGGCTCAGCTCCGGCTCTCGGCGGGCGCGTCGGTGGCGGCGGGCTCCTCGTCGTCCGCCCGGTCGGCTGCGCCGTCCTCCTCGTCGTCCTCCGCCGGCTTGCGGTAGGGGTCGGCCTCGCCCGCGTACTGGGCGCCCTCGCGAGCCCGGGCCAGCTCCTCGTCGGCGTGGCGGGCGCGCTCGAGCGCGAGCTCCAGCTCCCGCGCGGTGTCCGGGACGATGTCGGCGACGAAGGTCAGCGTCGGCACGAACTTGACGCCGGTCTGCTTGCCGACCGTGGCGCGCAGGATGCCGGTGGCGCTGGCGAGCGCCCGCGCGGAGTCGGCGATCTGCGTCTCGTCGCCGTAGACGGTGTAGAAGACCGTGGCCTCCCGGAGGTCCCCGGTCACCTTCGCGTCGGTCACGGTGACCATGCCCAGGCGGGGGTCCTTGATCTGCATCTCGATCGCCTCGGAGACGATCTGTCGGATGCGCACCGCGAGCTTGCGGGCGCGGGCCGGGTCGGCCATCGGACCTCCTGGGTGTGAGGACCCCGTCCTGGCCGGCCCCGCACGTCCGGGGCGGGCTCCAGGTGGGGCCGTCGGGTCTGACTCGCGGGCTAGTCCGAGTCGCTGAACAGCTGCCGGTGCGTCGACAGCAGCGTCACCTCGGGACGGTCGGCCAGCAACCGCTCGCAGGCGTCGAGGACGTCGGTCACCTGACCGGCGTCCCCGGCCACCGTGGCGACCGCGACCTGCGCGCGGCGGTGCAGGTCCTGGTCGCCGACCTCGGCGGCGGCCACGGCGAACCGGCGCCGCAGCTCGGCCGTGATCGGCCGGACCACGCCCCGCTTCTCCTTGAGCGAGTGCACGTCGCCCAGCAGCAGGTCGGCGGTGAGCGTGCCCGTGAACACGCTCACCACCTCCTGTCTGCCGGACGGCCCCCACCGCTCGTGCCCGGCGGCAGGCCCCTCAGCGGGGGCCCGCCGCGGGCATGCGAGCGGTGGGGGGCGACGGGGTCCTTCCTCAGTCGCGCGGCTTCTCGCGCATCTCGAAGGTCTGGATCACGTCGTCGACCTTGATGTCGTTGAACGACCCCAGGCCGATACCGCACTCGTAGCCCTCGCGGACCTCGGTCGCGTCGTCCTTGAAGCGGCGGAGGGACTCCACCGTCAGGTTGTCGGCGACCACGGCACCGTCGCGGATGAGCCGCGCCTTGGAGTTGCGCACGATCGTGCCGCTGCGCACCAGCGAACCGGCGACGTTGCCGATCTTCGGCACCCGGAAGACCTCGCGGACCTCCGCCGTGCCGAGCTGGACCTCCTCGAACTCCGGCTTGAGCATCCCCTTGAGGGCGGCCTCGATCTCGTCGATGGCCTGGTAGATGACCGTGTAGTACCGGACGTCCACACCCTCGCGGTTGGCGAGCTCGGTGGCCTGGCCCTCGGCCCGGACGTTGAAGCCCAGGACGATGACGTCGTCGGCCAGCGCCAGGTCGATGTCGCTCTTGGTGATGCCGCCGACGCCGCGGTGGATGACCCGCAGCGAGATGTCGTCGCTCACCTCGATCTTCATCAGGGCCTCCTCGAGCGCCTCCACGGTGCCCGAGTTGTCGCCCTTGATGATCAGGTTGAGCTGGCGGTTCTCCTTGAGCGCCGCGTCGAGGTCCTCGAGGCTGATCCGCTTGCGCATCGAGGCGTTCTGCGCGTTGCGGATGCGGGCCTGACGACGGTCGGCGATCTGCCGGGCGACGCGGTCCTCCTCGACGACGAGGAAGGTGTCGCCGGCGCGCGGCACCGAGGTGAGACCCACGACCTGCACGGGGCGGGCCGGCAGGGCCTCCTTCAGCTTGTTGCCGTGCTCGTCGAGCAGCGACCGGACGCGGCCGTAGGCGTCGCCGGCCACGATCGAGTCGCCCTGGCGCAGCGTGCCGCGCTGGACGAGCACCGTGGCGACGGGCCCGCGGCCCTTGTCCAGCTTGCCCTCGATGACGACACCCTGCGGGTCCTGCTCGGTGTTCGCGCGCAGGTCCAGCGAGGCGTCGGCGGTGAGCAGGATCGCCGCGAGCAGGTCGTCGAGACCCTGCCGGGTGATCGCGGAGACGTCGACGAACATCGTGTCGCCGCCGTACTCCTCGGCGATGAGGCCGTACTCGGTGAGCTGCTGGCGGATCTTGGCGGGGTTGGCCCCCTCCTTGTCCACCTTGTTGACCGCGACCACGATCGGGACCTCGGCGGCCTGCGCGTGGTTGAGCGCCTCCACCGTCTGCGGCATGACGCCGTCGTCGGCGGCGACCACCAGCACGACGATGTCGGTGGCCTTCGCACCACGGGCACGCATCGCGGTGAACGACTCGTGACCCGGGGTGTCGATGAAGGTGATCGGGCGCTCCTCGCCCTCCAGCTCGGTGACCACCTGGTAGGCGCCGATGTGCTGGGTGATGCCGCCGGCCTCCCGCGCCACCACGTTGGCGTTGCGGATCGCGTCCAGCAGCTTGGTCTTGCCGTGGTCGACGTGACCCATGACGGTCACGACCGGCGGGCGCGGGGCCCAGTCCTCCTCGTCGCCCTCCTCGTCACCGAAGGTGAGGTCGAAGGTCTCGAGGAGCTCGCGGTCCTCGTCCTCGGGGCTGACGACCTGGATGACCCAGCCGATCTCGGCACCGAGCAGCTGCAGCGTGTCGTCGTTGACCGACTGCGTCGCGGTGACCATCTCGCCCAGGTGGAACAGGGCGGTGACCAGCGCGGCCGGCTGGGCGCCGATGCGCTCGGCCAGGTCGGTCAGCGAGGCGCCGCGGGGCAGCCGGACGGTCTGCCCGTTGCCGCGGGGCAGGCTGACGCCGCCCATGCTGGGCGCCGCCATGGAGTCGAACTCCTGGCGCCGCTGCTTCTTGCTCTTGCGGCCGCGGACGGGACCGCGCCCACCCGGACGGCCGAACGCACCCGCGGTGCCCGCACCGGAGCCGCCGCGACCGCGCCCGCGGCCACCGCCGCCACCGCGGAAGCCACCACCGGCCGGCGCGCCGGCACCGGGGGCACCGCCGCCACCGCCGGGACGGAAACCGCCACCGCCACCGGGACCACCCGGGCGACCACGGCCACCGGCACCGCCGGGGCCGCCGCCGGGACGGCCCGCGGGGCGCGGCGGCATCATGCCGGGCGACGGGCGCTGCGGCATCATGCCCGGGTTCGGGCGCGGGCCACCGGGGCCGGGGCCCGGACGGGGACCACCGGGACCGGCCGCCGGACGCGGGCCACCGGCACCGGGGCCCGGACGGGGACCACCGGGACCGGCCGCCGGACGCGGACCACCGGCACCGGGGCCCGGACGCGGACCGCCGGGACCCGGACGAGGGCCGCCGGGACCGGCCGCAGCCGGGTTCGCCGCCGGGCCGGGACGCGGGCCACCGGCCGCCGGGCCGGGACGCGGAGCGCTGCTGAAGGGGTTGTTGCCCGGGCGCGGGGCCGGCCGAGGACCGGGCCGCGGACCCTGACCGCCAGCGGGGGCGCCGGGACGCGGGGCGCCGGGCGCCGCACCGCCGGCGGCGCCGGGACGGGGGGCGGGTGCGCCGGGACGCGGGGCGCCCGGACGCGGACCGGCCGGCGCCTGCGGCGCAGCCGAGGCGGCGGGCGCCTGCGGGGCCGGGGCCTGCGGAGCCGAGGCCGCGGGGGCCTGCGGAGCGGCAGCGGCCGGAGCCTGCGGGGCCGGGGCCTGCGGGGCCGGGGCGGCCGGACGCGGGCCGGGCGTGGGGGCACCCGGGGTCGGGGCGCCGGCCGGGGCGGCGGGGGCCGCGGCGGACGGAGCCGGACGGGGCGCGGGACGCGGGCCCGGGCGCGGGGCCGGGGCCGCCGGCCCGTTGCCGGCACCGGTGCTCGCACCGAGGGCCTCGCGCAGCCGGCGGGCCACGGGGGCCTCGACGGTGGACGAGGCGGACTTCACGAACTCGCCCTGCTCCTTGAGCTTGGCGAGAACGGTCTTGCTGTCGACTCCGAACTCCTTGGCGAGTTCGTGTACGCGGGCTTTGCCTGGCACGGGTCTCCTCTAGGTGAGGCCGGCGGCTGGCCCGCTCGACCTCTTCGTCAGTGGTGCATGGTCATCGTGGGGACTTCACGGCTGGCTCATCCGACGACGTCCTGCTCTCGACGTGCCGGTCCGGCATGGCTGCCGGGCCCGGCTGTGGAACTGCGGTCTGTCGTTCGTTGTCGCCCGTCCCGAGCACGTGGGCCCGGAGCGGACCGGCCTCCACCGGGGTGCTGCAGCGCAGCGCCCGGAGGAAGGCCCGGCGTCTCTCGGCCGCGTGCAGGCACTCCGGGGTGGGGTGCAGCGACGCCCCCCTCCCGGGGAGCACCCGCCGCGGATCGGGGACCAGAGCCCCGTCCACGACGACGACACGCAGCAGATCGGTGACCGGCGCTCTCGACCGGCAGCCCACACACGTGCGCACCGGCTTCGACGATTCGGCCACCCTGCACTCTAGCGCGCCCGGGGCCGCCGATGTTCCGGGCTCGGTCAGCGCCCCACCCGACCGGGGCTGCGGCCACCCGCGCCCCCGCGCCCCGCGCCGCCCGCGCCGGGACGGCCGCCCGGCCCGCCGGGACGACCGCCGGGGCCGCCGGGTGCCCCGCCGGAGCGCAGCGGCGGCCGCCCCACACCCGGCGAGGGCTCGGCGGCGTCGTCGGGCTGGGCGTCGCTGCGGATGTCGATGCGGCACCCGGTGAGCCGCGCGGCCAGGCGGGCGTTCTGGCCCTCCTTGCCGATGGCCAGCGACAGCTGGTAGTCGGGGACGACGACGCGGACGGCCTTCGCCTGCGGGTCGACGACGCGCGCGCTGCTCACGCGGGCCGGGCTGAGCGCGGAGGCGACGAAGGTCGCCGGGTCCTCCGACCAGTCGACGATGTCGATCTTCTCGCCGTGCAGCTCGCTCATGACGTTGCGCACCCGCTGGCCCATCGGGCCGATGCAGGCGCCCTTCGGGTTGAGCCCGGCCACCCCGGTGCGGACGGCGATCTTGGACCGGTGCCCGGCCTCCCGCGCGACCGCGACGATCTCGACGCTGCCGTCGGCGATCTCGGGCACCTCGAGGGCGAACAGCTTGCGCACCAGGTTCGGGTGCGTGCGCGAGATGGTGACCTGCGGCCCGCGGATGGTCCGCGCGACGGACACCACGTAGGCCTTCAGGCGGCTGCCGTGCGGATAGGACTCCCCCGGCACCTGCTCGGCCGGCGGGAGGACGGCCTCCACCTTGCCGATGTCCAGCAGCACGGCGCCCTGGGCGTTGCGGCGGGCGTCGGCCTGCACGATGCCGCTGACGATGTCGCCCTCCTTGCCCGCGTACTCGCCGAAGGTCTGCTCGTGCTCGGCGTCCCGCAGCCGCTGCACGATGACCTGCTTGGCGGTGCTCGCGGCGATCCGCCCGAAGTCCGAGGGGGTGTCGTCCCACTCGCGCACGACCTCGCCATCGGCGCCCAGCTCCTGTGCCAGGACCACGGCCTCGCCGGTCTTGCGGTCCACGTGCACGCGCACGTGCCGGGCGGCGCCGTCGGCGTGCCGGTAGGCGGTCACGAGTGCCGTCTCGATGGCCTCGATGACCGTGTCGGCGGGCAGGCCCCGCTCCCGCTCGACCGCCCGGAGGGCGGTCACGTCGATGTTCACTTATCGGTCCTCGATGTCGCTGTCGCTGCTGTCGTCGGTCGGGTCCACGTCGTCGGCGTCCCCGTCGTCGGCGTCCCCGTCGTCGTGCGCGCCGGGGCGGCCGAACTCGACCTGGACGCGGCCGGCGCCCAGCCCCGACCAGGGCACCTGCCGAACGGTCGCCGGCCGGCGGCGGGCGCCGGGCTTGCCGGGGGCCTCGACGGCGAGGGTGACCCCCTCGTCGTCCACGGCCTGCACGCGGCCGGTGACCTGCTCGCCCGACCCGGCCGGGCCGACGGTCACCGTGACCAGGCGACCGGTGTTGCGTCGCCAGTGCCGGTGCTCGGTCAGCGGCCGGTCCACGCCGGGGCTGGTGACCTCGAGCACGTAGGGCGCGCGGCCGAGCTCGCCGTCGTTGTCGTCGAGCGCCGCGGAGACGGCGCGGCTGACCTCGGCGATGTCGTCGAGGGTGACGCCCTCGTCCCGGTCGACGACGACGCGGACCACGCTGCGCCGGCCGGCCGGGGTGACGACGAGCTCCTCGAGGTCGTAGCCGGCCGCGTCGACGACCGGCTGGATCCAGCCGGTGAGCCGGGCGGTGGCGGGATCGGTCCGGCGGCTGGTGGACACGGGCTCCTCCCCTGCTGACGACGTCGGGGACACGTGTGCTGCGGACCCGCTCCCCCGGTCCCGGAGCCCGGACGGGCCCGGCCGGGCGGATCGTCAGGTTACCGCCCGCCCGGCGGCGCCGGGACCGGACGGCGGGGGCGGGGCCCCGCGGTGCGGCGGCTGCGCGCCGTCGCGGCGGGCTGCGAGGATGGTCCCGATGCTCCCTCCGCCCCTTCCCCGACCGCCCGGCTTCCCCCGGCGGACCCTGCTGACCGGCGCCGCGGGGGCGGCCGCCCTCGCGCTGCTGGCCGGGTGCACCTCCGGCGGGGACGGCGGCGACGCCGGTCCCGGGCGGGAGGAGGCCGACCGGCTGGCCGCCCAGGTGCCCGTGCAGGAGTCCGTCGTCGCCGCCTACGCCGCCGCCGCGACGGCCGACCCGGGCCTGGGCGAGCGCCTGGCCGTGCAGGCGGGCCAGGCGCAGGAACAGCTGGACCGGTTGCGGTCGGCGGCCCCCGGGGGGTCCCCCGCCTCGTCGCCGGCCCCGGCCGACGGCGGCACCCCCCCGGCGGGCGGCGACCCGCAGGCGTGGCTGCGCGAGCAGGTGGGCGCCGCGGCGGGGTCGCACGAGTCGGCCTGCACGGAGCTGGCGGGCGCCCGCGCGGCGCTGCTGGGCTCGGTCGCCGCCGGGCTGCGCGGCCAGGAGGCGGTGCTGGCGTGACCGGGAGGACCGATGGCTGACGACGACACCGGCACGGGCGACACCGCCGCGGAGGACGACGCGCTGCGCGCCGTGGTCGCCGCCGAGCACGCCGCGGTGTGGGGCTACGGCGTCGTCGGCGCGGCGCTGCCGGTGGCCGACCGCGGCGCCGCGACCGAGGACGAGAACGCCCACCGCGACGTCCGCGACCGGCTGGCGGCGCTGCTGGACGAGCGCGGCCGGGACGCGGTGCCCGCGCAGGCCGCCTACGAGCTGCCGTTCCCGGTGCTGTCGGCCGTCGACGCCGCCGCGCTCGGTGCCGCGCTCGAGGCCGGGGTCGGCGCCGCCTGGGTGGCCCTGCTGGACCACGCGGCGCAGGCCGAGGTCCGCACCCTGGCGGTGCAGCAGCTCGGCGCCGCCGAGGTGCGCGCCGTCCGCTGGCGCACCGCCGCCGGGTCGTCGCCGGTGACCAGCGCCTTCCCCGGCCTGCCGCCCGCTTAGCCCTACTGCTGGCCGAGGCCGCCCAGGAACGCGTCGGTCACCCCGACGGCGACGCTGCTGGACTGCCCGGCCTCCACGAGGACGGCGAAGGCGAGATCGCCCTGCGGGCCGCCGAGCTGGTAGCCCATGAACCAGCCGTGCGACTCGGGGGGCGTGGCGGTGCCGAACTCGGCGGTGCCGGTCTTGCCGTACACCTCGCCGCGGTCACCGAGGGCCTCCGCGGTGCCGGTGAGCACGACCTGGCGCATCATCGGCCGCAGGGCGTCGAGCACCGCCGCGGGCGGCCCGGTGGGCGCGGCACCGGCCGGCTCGCCGCCGACGACCTCCACGGGGGCGGCCGGGGTGCCGCTGGCGATGCCGCCGGCGACCAGCGCCAGCTGCACCGGGCTCATCAGCACCTGCCCCTGGCCGATCGCGTTCGCGGCCTTGGTGGTGCCGGTGCTGTCGGCGGGGACCGTGCCGCTGAACACGCCGACGGGCAGCTGCCAGTCCGAGCCGACGCCGTAGGACGCCGCCGCGGCGGCCAGGGCGTCGTCGGGCAGCTGCAGCCCCTGCTGGATGAACGTGGTGTTGCAGGACTCGGCGAACGCCTCGGTGAACGGCACGGTGCCCAGGTCGAACTGGTCCTGGTTCTCGAACTCGCGGCCCTCGACCACCGTCGTCCCGGGGCACGGCACCGGGGTGTCGGGGGTCAGCGCACCGGCGCCGAGCAGCGCCGTCGCCGTCATGGTCTTCATGCTCGACCCGGGCGGGAACTGCCCGGTCAGCGCGTTCGCCGGGTTCGCCGCCTCGTTGGAGGCGACGGCGAGGATCTCGCCGGTCCCCGGCCGGACGACGACGAGGTGGGTGGGCAGCGGCTGCGTGGCGACGGCGGCCTCGGCGGCGGTCTGGACGGCGGGCACGATCGGCGTCTGCAGCGGCTGACCGGGCACCGGGTCGACGGCGGCGACCGGGCGTCCCTCGTCTCCGGTGCTCTCGTCGGTGCTGACGACGGACACGGTGAAGCCGGGCGTGCCGGCGAGCTGGTCCTGGAACGCCCGCTGCAGGCCGGACGTGCCGAGCTGGTCGCCGGCGGCGTAGCGCGGGCCGTCCTCGCCGGTGGTCTCCTCGAGGATCTCGGCGGTGGCGTCGCCGACGCGGCCCAGCAGCGCGACGGCGAACCGCGGGCTGGGGGCCAGCAGCCGGGTCGAGGTCGGGAAGACGGCGCCGGGCAGGTCGAAGACCTGGGCGCGGATCCGTTCGAAGTCCGGCCGGCGCAGCGCGATGACCTGGACGAAGTCGTCCGGCCGCGCGGCCTGCGCGTCGGCGACGATCTCCTCCGCGGCGACCCCGGTGGCGGCCGACAGCGCCGCCGCCACGCCCGGCAGGTCGGTCACCTGGCCGGGCACCAGGCCGACGTTCACGACCTCGGTGGGCGCGAAGACCGGCGTCCCGGTGGCGTCGGTGATCGCCGCCCGGTCGGGCAGCTGCCGGCTCAGCTCGAGGTGCTGCCCCTCGGCGAGCTCCGGGTGGACCAGCGTGGGCTCGGCCACGACCCGCCAGTCGTCGCCGTCCTCGCGCAGGTCGAGGGTGGCCTCGTAGGTCCAGTCGGGGGCGGCGGCCAGGTCCCAGGTGGCGGTCCAGGCGGCGGTCGCGGTGCCGTCGTCGCCGACGCGGACGTCGCCGAGGTCGGCGCTCAGCGCGGCGTCGGGCAGGTCGGTGGCGGTCTGCTCCAGCAGCGCGGTGGTGGCGTCCGGGTCGTCGGTCGCGCCCGCGGCCGCGGCGGTGTCCCCGGCGGACCAGTCGGCCAGGAACGCCCGGGCGGCGTCGCGCACGTCGTCGTCGTCCGAGTCGCTCGAGCACGCCGCCAGCACCGGCACCGCCAGCAGCACCGCGGCCGAACCCAGGACCGTTCCCCTACGCATCCGCACGCGACGACCTTCGCACCCGGCCGCCCGGCCCCGGCGCAGGGACCCGCCGCGAGCCTGCGCGCGGTGGGGGGCGAGGGGGTCCTCCGTCAGAACAGGACGCTGGCGTACCGGCCGACCTCGCGCAGCCCGACGCGGGCGTAGGCGGCGCGGGCCGGGGCGTTGAAGTCGTTGACGTAGAGGCTGACCACCGGCGCGATGACCCGGCGGGCGTACTCGACCACGGCGGCGGTCCCGGACGTGCCGATGCCGCGGCCGCGGACGGCGGGCGACACCCACACGCCCTGCACCTGGCAGACCGTGCGCGACACCGCCCCGACCTCGGCCTTGAACAGCACCTGCCCGTCCTCGATCCAGGCGAGGGACTGACCGGACCGGACGAGGTCGGCCACGCGGGCGCGGTAGCCGGCGCCGCCGTCCCCGCGCAGCGGGCTGACCCCGACCTCCTCGGTGAACATGGCGACCGCCGCGGGGAACAGCACGTCGACCTGGTCGGGGCGCACGGGCCGCACCCGCGGCTCGGGCGGCACCGCCGGCGGCCCCTCGATCGCCATGAGCGGCTGGTGCGGGCGGTGGTCGCGGGCCGGCCCCCAGTGCGGTGCCAGCAGCTGCCACAGCGGCTCCACCGATCCGGCGGGCCCGACGATCGTGGAGCAGCGGCGGCCGGCGCGGCGGGCGCGCTCGGCGAAGGCGGCCGCGGACGCCTGCTCGGCCCCGGGCAGCGCGAACGGGATGAGGTTCGCCCCGGCGAGGCAGACCGCCTCCAGGTCCCGTCCCCCGCCGAAGCCCCACAGCGGCGCGCCGAGGGCGGCCGCGGCGGTGCCGTCCCGCTCGACCCGGCCGGCGATCACGCAGCTCGCGACGGGGTCGGTGTCCAGCAGCCGGAGGACGGCAGCCTCGTCCGACCCGTCCAGCAGCCGGGCTGCCGGCGAGCGCAGCACCGCGTCCTCAGCCGACGGTGACCACGGGCGACCCCGAGGGGACGCCGTCGTCGGCCTGCTCGCCGGCGAGCCGGAGGGCCTCCTCGATGAGCGTCTCCACGATCTGCGACTCCGGCACGGTCTTCACGACCTCGCCCTTGACGAAGATCTGCCCCTTGCCGTTGCCCGAGGCGACGCCGAGGTCGGCCTCGCGGGCCTCGCCGGGGCCGTTGACGACGCAGCCCATGACGGCCACGCGCAGCGGCACCTCCAGCCCGTCCAGGCCCGCGGTCACCTCGTCGGCGAGCTTGTAGACGTCGACCTGGGCCCGGCCGCAGGAGGGGCAGCTGACGATCTCCAGGCCGCGCTGGCGCAGGTTCAGCGACTCCAGGATCTGGGTGCCGACCTTGACCTCCTCCACCGGCGGCGCGGAGAGGGAGACGCGGATGGTGTCGCCGATCCCCTTGCTCAGCAGCGCGCCGAACGCGACCGCCGACTTGATCGTGCCCTGGAACGCGGGCCCCGCCTCGGTGACGCCCAGGTGCAGCGGGTAGTCGCACTGGGCGGCCAGCAGCTCGTAGGCGCGGACCATGACGACCGGGTCGTTGTGCTTGACCGAGATCTTCAGGTCGCGGAAGCCGTGCTCCTCGAACAGCGAGCACTCCCACAGCGCCGACTCGACCAGCGCCTCCGGGGTCGCCTTGCCGTACTTCGCGAGCAGCCGCTTGTCCAGGGAGCCCGCGTTGACGCCGATCCGGATGGGGGTGCCGGCGTCACCCGCGGCCTTGGCGATCTCGCCCACGCGGTCGTCGAACTTCTTGATGTTGCCCGGGTTGACGCGCACCGCGGCGCAGCCGGCGTCGATCGCGGCGAACACGTAGCGCGGCTGGAAGTGGATGTCGGCGATCACCGGGATCTGTGAGTGCCGGGCGATCTCCGGCAGCGCCTCCGCGTCGTCGGTGTCGGGGACCGCGACGCGCACGATCTGGCACCCGGCGGCGGTCAGCTCGGCGATCTGCTGCAGGGTCGCGTTGACGTCGGCCGTCTTCGTCGTCGTCATCGACTGCACGCTGACCGGGGAGTCGCTGCCCACCCCGACGCCACCCACGTCCAGCTGCCGCGTCTTCCGGCGGGGGGCCAGGACGGGCGGGGGCGCTGCGGGCATGCCGAGACCGACGGGGATGGCCATGGCTCCCAGTATCCCCCGCGGACCCGCCGGCGCCCGCGACACGGCTGTGACGTGCGCGGGACCGGCTACCGCAGCGTGATCGGGTTGACGATGTCGGCGACCAGCAGCAGCCCCGACAGCGCGATGAACACCCCGGCCACCGCGTAGGCGACCGGCATCAGCCGGGCGATGTCGAAGGGCCCGGGGTCGGGGCGGCCGCGCCAGCGGGCCACCGTGGACCGGGCCTTCTCGTACAGCGCGCCGGCGACGTGGCCGCCGTCGAGCGGGTACATCGGCAGCAGGTTGAACAGGAACAGCACGAGGTTGACGCTGGCCAGCAGGCTGAGGAAGAAGCTCAGCTTCTGGGCGGCGCTGAAGTCGTCGAAGGCGAAGACCTCGCCCGAGATCCGGCCCACCCCGACGACGCCGATCGGGCCGTTGGCGTCGCGCTCCTCGCCGAGGAAGGCGGCCCGGAACAGCTGCGGGACCCGCTCGGGGATCTCGGCGAGCTTCTCGACGGAGTTGCTGACGATCATCCCGAAGTAGCCGGGGACGTCCTCGAGGGACTGCCGGGCGAAGCCGTTGCGCGCCGGGGAGATGCCCAGGTACCCGGCCGTCGTCGTCCCCTCGCCGTCCTCGGCGACGACGGTGTTCTCGATCGGGGTGACGGCGACGTCGCGCCGGTCGCCGTCGCGCTCGATGGTCAGCGTCAGCTCGCGGCCCGGGGAGCTGCGGATCGCGTCCTGCACGGTCGACCAGCTGTCGTAGGCGTCGGGGTCGATGCCGCGCCCGTCGATCGCGACGATGGTGTCGCCGGGCCTCAGCCCGGCCCGGGCCGCGGGGCTGGGCTGCGGGACCGCGCAGTCCGGGGTGCCCAGCTCGCACACCTGGCCGGCGTCGGCCCCCCGCGTGACGATCGGGATCTCGCAGACGTCGCTGCCGTCCGCCGCGGCCCGGTCGATGCTCTGGGCGTTCGCGGGCACCACGCAGGCCGGCACCGACTCCAGCTGGGTCGGGAGCACGCTGATCCCGATCGCGGTCAGCGTGACGGTGAAGAACACGACCG
Source organism: Blastococcus sp. SYSU D00695 (assembly GCF_054050555.1). Taxonomy (NCBI): domain Bacteria; kingdom Bacillati; phylum Actinomycetota; class Actinomycetes; order Geodermatophilales; family Geodermatophilaceae; genus Blastococcus; species Blastococcus sp. SYSU D00695. The sequence goes on from NZ_JBJGZP010000020.1 coordinate 24,376, forward strand.
CCAGGACGAGGTTGTGCAGCGGCCCGGCGGACATGACGACCACGCGCTGCCACCACGGCTTGGCGTAGAAGACGCGCCCCTCGTCGCCCGGGCGGATGTCGTTGAGCGCCTGCCCGCGGACCTCGGCGATGAAGCTGCGCATGCGCGTGGCGCGCTTGCTCTCGCCCTCCTCGGCGGGCGGGATCATCCCGACGATCCGGATGAAGCCGCCCATCGGGATCGCCTTGACGCCGTACTCGGTCTCGCCGCGGGTCCGCGAGAACACCGTGGGACCGAACCCGACGAAGAACTGCGGCACGCGCATGCCGAACTTCCGGGCCCAGAAGAAGTGGCCGAACTCGTGGAAGCCGATCGAGAACAGGAGGCCGAGGGCGAACGCGACGATCCCGAGGACCGTCAGCAGGATGCCGGTCAGGTCAGGCCTCCGTCAGTTCAACCGGCCGATGGCGGCGCGGGCGTGCTGGCGGGCCCGCCGCTCCGCGGCGAGCACGTCGTCCACGCAGGTGGGGGCGCCGAGGTCCGGCGCGTCGTCGAGGGTACGCGCGACGAGGTCGACGATGCCCCGGAACGGCAGCCGGCCGGCGAGGAACGCCGCGACGGCCTCCTCGTTGGCCGCGTTGAACATCGCCGGCACGACGCCGCCGGCCTCCCCGGCGGCGCGCGCGAGGCGGACGGCGGGGAAGGCGTCGGCGTCCAGCGGCGCGAACTCCCACGTCGAGGCGGCCGACCAGTCCAGGGCGGGCTGCACGTGCGGGAGCCGGTCGGGCCAGGCCAGGGCCAGCGCGATCGGCAGCCGCATGTCCGGCGGGCTGGCCTGCGCGATGGTCGCGCCGTCGGCGAAGGTCACCATCGAGTGGACGATCGACTGCGGGTGGACCACGACGTCGATGTCGGCGTAGGGGATGCCGAACAGCAGGTGGGCCTCGATGAGCTCCAGCCCCTTGTTCACCAGCGTCGCCGAGTTGATCGTGACCACCGGACCCATGTCCCAGGTGGGGTGGGCCAGCGCCTGCTCGACGGTGACGTCGGCCAGCTCGGCGGCGGTGCGCCCGCGGAACGGGCCGCCGCTGGCGGTGAGCACCAGGCGGGCCACCTCGCCGCGGGCCCCGCCGCGCAGGCACTGGGCCAGCGCCGAGTGCTCGGAGTCGACCGGGACCAGCTGGCCGGGCGCCGCCGCCGCGGTCACCAGGTCCCCGCCGGCGACCAGCGACTCCTTGTTGGCCAGCGCCACCGTCCGCCCGGCGGACAGCGCGGACAGCGTCGGACCCAGTCCGATGGAGCCGGTGATGCCGTTGAGGACGACGTCGGCCGGCCGCGCGGCGAGCTCGTCGGCGGCGCGCGGACCGGCGAGGATCTCCGGCAGCGCGTACTCCCCCGCCGACCAGCCGCGCTTCGACGCCGCCGCGTAGAAGGCCAGCTGCAGGTCCTGGGCGGCGGTGGCCCGGGCGACGGCGACGGTGCGCACCCCGAGGGCCAGGGCCTGGTCGGCGAGCTGGGCGACGTTGCCCCCGCCCGCGGCCAGGCCGGTGATCCGCAGCCGGTCGGGGTTCTGCTCGGCGACCGCGACGGCCTGCCGGCCGATCGACCCGGTCGAGCCGAGGACGGTCACCTCGCGCGGCTGGCTCATGCGCCGATCCTCCCGCACGACCCGCCGACGCCCTCGTGCGGTCGCGGCACGCACGGGCTGGCAGGATGAGCGCCGTGAGCGAGCAGACCCACCGGGACCGCGTCAGCCTGGACCACCCCGACACCTCGCGCGTCAACCAGCCCAACCGCGAGGAAGGGATCGTGCGCCACGACGCGCACCCGGTCGAGCACGAGCGTCCCGAGGACTGGGGCTGGCACGGCGAGACCGGCCGCGCCGGCCGCATCGGGGCCTGGATCGCGGTGCTGGTCGTCCTCGCCTACCTGGTCGGCAACCACGAGGGCCGGGTCGAGGACATCTGGGTCGTGGGTGTCGCCGCCGTGATGGTCCTGATCCTGCTGATGGACATCCGGCGCCGGAAGAACGCCTGGCGCGCCAAGTGAGCTGAGCGGCGAACGCGCGAGGAGGCCCGTCCCCGGTGGGGGCGGGCCTCCTCGCGCGTCCGGGGCCGGCAGGGAGGCTCAGGTGGCGGTGACGCCGATCGCCAGCCCGATCAGGTAGGTCGCGGTGCTGGCGACCGCGCCGAACAGCAGCTGCCGGCCCGCGGCATACCACCACGGCCGGGGCGTGAACCGCGAGGAGAGCGCACCGGCCACCGCGAGGCCCACCCCGCCGCTGACCAGCGCCACCCACAGCAGCGAGACGCCGAACAGGTAGGGCAGCAGCGGCACCGCCGCGCCGACGGAGAACGTGACCAGCGAGGACAGGGCCGCCGTCCACGGCGACGGCTGGTCGTCGACGGTCACCCCCAGCTCGGCCACCACGTGCAGGCGCAGCGCCGTCTCCGGGTCCCGGGACAGCTGCTCGGCCACCTGCTCGGCGAGGTCGGCCTCCACGCCCCGGACCCGCAGCTGGTGCACCAGCTCGGCCAGCTCCCCGCGGGGGTTCACCTCCAGCTCCCGGCGCTCCTTGGCCACTTCGAGGTGGAGCTGCTCGTTCTGCGTCCTCACCGAGGTGTACTCGCCCAGCGCCATGGACAGCGCCCCGGCGACGAGGCTCGCGACGCCGGCCAGCACGACGGCCCGCGGGGCGGCGCCGCCGCCACCGACGCCGGCGACGAGCGCGGTGTTCGTGACCAGCCCGTCCATCGCGCCGAACACGGCGGCGCGCAGCCAGCCGCCGGAGACGTCGGCGTGGCTGTGCTCGGAGTGCTCGGCGGCCGCCCGCGGGCTCACGACCTCGCTCACCGGTGCGACCGGCTCACGCGTCGGCCTCCGCGCCGAGCGGCACCGGCGGCTCCACGGGCTCCGTGGCCGGGACCGTCGCCACCGCGGGCACGCCGTCGGCGAGATCGGCGGCGGCCAGCTGCCCGCAGGCGCCGTCGATGTCCTGCCCGCGGGTGTCGCGCACCGTCGTCGGCACGCCGGCGGCGCGCAGCCGGGCCACGAACTCGCGCTGGGCGGGCAGCGGGCTGGCGTCCCACGGGCTGCCGGGCGTCGGGTTGAGCGGGATCAGGTTGACGTGCGCGCGGCGGCGGGCCAGCAGCCGGCCGAGCAGGTCGGCGCGGTGCGGCTGGTCGTTGACGTCCCGGATGAGCGCGTACTCGATCGAGTACCGGCGGCCGGTGCGCTCGGCGTACTCGTCGGCGGCGGCGACGACCTCGGCGACCTTCCACCGGGTGTTGATCGGCACGAGGGTGTCGCGCAGCTCGTCGTCGGGGGCGTGCAGGCTGACCGCGAGGGTGGCCGACAGGCCCTCCTCGGTGAGCTTCCGGATCCCGGGGACGACGCCGACCGTGGACACCGTGATCGACCGCTGGGAGAGCCCGAGCCCGTGCGGGGCGGGCGTGTACAGCGCCTCGAGGGTCCGGCGGACGCGGGCGTAGTTGGCCAGCGGCTCCCCCATGCCCATGAAGACGACGTTGGACAGCCGGCCCGGCCCGCCCGGCAGCTCGCCGTCGGCCATCGCCCGCGCGGCCGCCACGGCCTGGCCGATGATCTCCGCGGCCGACAGGTTGCGGGTCAGCCCGCTCTGCCCCGTGGCGCAGAACGGGCAGGCCATGCCGCAGCCGGCCTGGCTGGAGATGCACACCGTGGCCCGGTCGGGATAGCGCATGAGCACGCTCTCGACCAGGGCCCCGTCGTGCAGCCGCCACAGCGTCTTGCGGGTGCGCCCACCGTCGGCGGCCTGGTGCCGCACCGGGGTCAGCAGGCCGGGCAGCAGCGCCGACGCCAGGGGCTCGCGGGCGGCGGCCGGGACGTCGGTCATCTGCGCCGGGTCGGTGGTGCCCCGGTAGAAGTGCCGGGCGAGCTGGTCGGCGCGGAACGCCGGCTGGCCCAGCTCCGCGACGGCGGCCCGCGCCTCCTCCCGGGTGAGGTCGGCGAGGTGGCGGGGCGGCTTGCCCCGGCGGGGGGCGTCGAAGACCAGGGGCAGGGCAGTCATGGCGCCGTCCATGGTCCCACTACCGTGCACCGGGTGTCCGACGCCGAGAGGGAACTCACCCCGGCGGTGGACGACGTCGGCGTCGGCCCTGGGAGGGGCCCTGGCCGCAGGACCCCCGCTACGACCCCGAGCTGCTGGCGCACGGCGACCGGCGCAACGTCGCCGACCGCTACCGGTACTGGACCGTCGAGGCGGTCGTGGCCGACCTCGACACCCGGCGGCACCCCTTCCACGTGGCGATCGAGAACTGGAAGCACGACCTCAACATCGGGACGGTGGTGCGGACCGCGAACGCGTTCCTCGCCGCCGGCGTGCACGTCGTGGGACGGCGGCGCTGGAACCGGCGCGGCGCGATGGTGACCGACCGGTACCTGCACGTGCACCACTCCCCCGACGTCGCCACGCTCGCGGCCTGGGCGCGCGAGCGAGAACTGCCGCTGCTGGCCGTGGACAACCTGCCCGGCGCGCGGCCGCTGGAGACCGAGCCGCTCCCGCGCGCCTGCGTGCTGCTGTTCGGCCAGGAGGGCACCGGCCTGTCCGAGCCCGCCCGGGAGCTGGCCGACGGGGTGCTGTCCATCGCGCAGTACGGCTCGACCCGGTCGATCAACGCCGGCGTGGCCGCGGGGATCGCCATGCACGCGTGGGTCCGGCAGCACGCCGCACCGCCGCCGGGGTGACAGCGACCGCCGGGCGGGCGAGGCTCGCGGCATGAGCCGCCTCGCCGACGTGGACCTGTCCCTGCACCTGGGGAAGAAGGAGGGCAAGGAGCAGCTGGCCGCGGCGCAGCGGCGGCTGGTGCACCTGCGGCTGCTCCTGGGCGGGCAGCTGGGCTCGGGCGAGCTCGGCCCGCCGCTGTGCGTGCTGTTCGAGGGCTGGGACGCCTCGGGCAAGGGCGGGGCGATCAAGCGGCTCGTCGAGGTGCTGGACCCGCGCCACGTGCGGGTCGCCCAGTTCGCCGCGCCGACGCCCGACGAGAAGCGCCACCACTTCCTGTGGCGGTTCTGGCCGGCCCTGCCCGGCTGGGGCGGCATGACCGTGCTGGACCGCTCCTGGTACGGCCGGGTGCTGGTCGAGCGGGTCGAGGGCCTCGCCCCGGAGGCGGCGTGGCAGCGCGCCTACCGCGAGATCACCGACCTCGAGCGGACGCTCGCCGCCGAGGGGACGGTGCTGGTGAAGTTCTGGATGCACGTCTCCCCCGATGAGCAGCTGCGGCGCTTCGAGGCCCGGCGCGACGACCCGCTCAAGGCCTGGAAGCTGACCGACGAGGACTGGCGCAACCGGGACAAGCGGGGCGCCTACGAGGCGGCGGTCGAGGAGATGCTGCACCGCACCGACGCCCCGGTCGCCCCCTGGCACGTGGTCGCCGGCGACGACAAGCGGTGGGCCCGGGTGTCCGTCGTCCGCACGGTCTGCGAGGCGATCGAGGCCGCGCTGCGCGCGCGGGGCGTCGACCCCGACGCCGCGTGACCCCGCTGCTGCACCTCGCCGAGCCGGCCGCCTGGCGGGCCGCGCTGGACACCGGCGCGGTGCGGCCGCCCTCGCTGGCGCTGACCGGGTTCGTGCACCTGTCCACCCCGGACCAGGTGCACCTGCCCGCCGCCCGGCTGTACCCCGGGCGCCGGGACCTCGTGCTGCTCGTGGTGGACCCGGCCCGGCTGACCGGTCCGGTGCGGTTCGAGCCGGGGGTGCCCGGGGACCCCGCGGCGATGCGGTTCCCGCACCTGTACGGCCCGCTGCCCACCGCGGCGGTCGTCGCGGTCGTGCCGTGGCTGCCCCCGGCGGTCCCGGTGCTGCCCACGCCGCAGGACGCCCTGGGCCGGGCGCTGGCGCACGCGCTCTCGCTGCGCGTCCGCCGCGCGGCCGAGGTGCGCGACGTGCCCGGCGGCGTCGCGGTGCTGCACCCGGGGTGCCGGCACGCGCCCGACGACGGCCGCCTGCTGCTGTCGGACCCGGTCGACGCCGCGACCGTCGCGCGCACCGCGGATGCCCTCGCCCGGGAGGCGGGGCTGGGCCACTGCTCCGCCACGCTCCGCTGGGCCGGGGCCGAACGGGTGGCCGGGGAGCTCGCCGCGGACGGGTGGCGCGCCGAGGAGGTCCGGGTGATGGCGCGGCCGGCCACCGCCGGTCGCGCCGGACCGCGTGCCGTGCCCGTGGACCAGCACGAGGTGCACGACCTGTGGCGCCGGTCGTGGCGGCGCACGCTGCCGCCGTCCCCGGACCGGCCCGAGGTGGTGGAGGAGCTCGTCGGCCGCGCGCAGCGCGACGACCGCGTCGTCGCCGTCACCGACCTGGCCGTGCGGGAGGAGGGGCGGGTGGTCGCCGCCGGCCGGCTGCGCGTCGACGGCGCCACCGCCCTCGTCGACGCCGTCCTCACCGACGCCGCGGCACGCCGCCGCGGGCACGGGGACGCGGTGCTGTCGGCCGCCCTGGACGGCGCGGTCGAGGCCGGCTGCGACCTGGTCGTGGTGGAGACGGCCGCCGGCGACTGGCCCCGTGGCTGGTACGCCCGGCGCGGGTTCGCCGAGGTGGGCACCGTGTGGGAGGTGGCGGGGCCCCAGACGGGCGGCGCTAGACGGGCGGCGCCACCACCCACGTCAGCAGCAGCCACGCGACCGCGGCCGAGGGGAGCAGCGAGTCCATGCGGTCCATGAGGCCGCCGTGGCCGGGCAGCAGGCTGCCCATGTCCTTGATGCCCAGGTCGCGCTTGATCAGCGACTCCCCCAGGTCCCCGAGCGTCGCGCTGACCGCCAGTGCCGCGCCGAACACCACGCCGCCCCACCAGGGGCCGTCGAGGCCGAGGATGACGATGGGCGTCGCGATCGCCACGCAGAGGACGACGGAGCCGGCCATGCCCTCCCAGGACTTCTTCGGGCTCACCGTCGGGGCCATCGGGTGCCGACCGAACAGGACGCCCGCGGTGTAGCCGCCGACGTCGTTGCCGACCACGGTGGCGATGAACAACAGCACGCGGGTCGCGCCGTCGTCGGGCACCAGCAGCAGGACGGCGAAGCCCGCCAGCAGCGGCACGTACAGGGCGACGAGCACCCCGGCGGCGGCGTCGCGCAGGTAGCCCTCGGGGCCGTCCGCGAGCCGCCACAGCAGGACGGCGAGCACGGTCAGCAGGAAGGCGACGACGAGCCCGGTGGCGCCGCGGGTCCAGGCCAGGGCGATCATCGCCACCGCGCCGACGACGACGGGCACCACCGGCGGCGCCGCCCGGCCGGCCCGCAGCGCCCCGCCCAGTTCGACGACCGAGACCAGCACGGCGGCGCCGAGGACCAGCAGGAACGCCTCCCGCCGGACCAGCAGCGAGGCGACGATGACGGCGCCGAGGGTCAGCCCGACGGCGATCGCCGCGGTGAGGTTGCGGCCCGCCCGGCTCGCCTTCGGCTCGATGACCGCCTCCTCGGGTGCGGCGGCCCCCCGCTCCTCGGCCGCGTGCGCGCCGGCGGCGGGCGCCGGGCGCGGGACGGCGATCTCGTTGGTGGCCGGGACGCCGGCGGGCTCGTCCCGGGGAGCGCCGCCGGGCAGGGGGACGGCCCGGGTGGCGGGGACGGCCAGCTCCGCCGTCGGCGGTCCCGACGGTGGCGGCGGCCCCGCCGGGGAGGCCGCCGGCAACGGGCCGGTGTCGGACTCGCGTCTCATGGTCGCGGCGAGAGAGGTCGGGTCAGACCTCGAGGAGCTCGCTCTCCTTGTTCTTGACCGCCTCGTCGACGTGGCCCACGTGCTGGGCGGTGAGGTCGTCGAGCTCCTTCTCCGCGCGGCGCACGTCGTCCTCGCCGGCCTCGCCGTCCTTGGCGATGCGGTCGAGCTCCTCCTTGCTGCGCCGGCGGATGTTGCGGATGGCGACCTTGGCGTCCTCGCCCTTGGACCGGGCCATCTTCACCAGGTCGCGCCGGCGCTCCTCGGTCAGCTGCGGGAAGACCACGCGGATGATCTGGCCGTCGTTGGTCGGGTTGACGCCCAGGTCGCTGTCGCGGATGGCCTTCTCGATCGCGCCGAGCTGCCCGTTGTCGTAGGGCTTGATGACCGCCATGCGGGCCTCGGGCACGGTGATGGAGGCCATCTGCGGGACCGGGGTCGGTGCGCCGTAGTAGTCGACCACGATGCGGTTGAACATGGACGGCGCGGCGCGGCCGGTGCGCACCGAGCCGAGGTCCTCCCGAGCGACCGACAGGGCCTTGTCCATCCGCTCCTCGGCGTCGAGCAGGGTGTCGTCGATCACGGGTCTGTCCCTCCTGCGGCGGCGCCCTCGTGGGCCGCCTTCCTCTGTCCTCGGGTGTGCCGTCGGCGCGCGGTTCAGGCCGGCGTGCTGATCAGCGTCCCGATCCTCTCACCTGCGACCGCCCGCGCGATGTTCCCGTCCTGCAGGAGGTTGAACACCACGATCGGCATCCGGTTCTCCATCGAGAGGCTGATCGCGGTGGCGTCGGCGACCTTGAGCTCGTCGGCCAGGACGGTGGCGTAGTCCAGGTCGGTGTACATGGTGGCGTCGGGGTTGCGCCGCGGGTCGTCGTCGTAGACGCCGTCGACGCCGTTCTTGGCCATGAGCAGCACCTGGCAGCCGATCTCCAGCGCGCGCTGGGCGGCGACGGTGTCGGTGGAGAAGTAGGGCATGCCCGCGCCCGCGCCGAAGATGACCAGCCGGCCCTTCTCCAGGTGCCGGACGGCCTTGCGCGGGATGTAGGGCTCGGCGACCTGGCCCATCGTGATCGCCGTCTGCACGCGCGTCTCCAGGCCCACCTGCTCGCAGAAGGCCTGCAGCGCCAGGGCGTTCATGACCGTGCCGAGCATGCCCATGTAGTCGGCGTGCCGGCGGTCCATGCCCGCCTGCGCCAGCTCCGCCCCCCGGAAGAAGTTGCCCCCGCCGACCACGACCGCGACCTGCGTGCCGGCGTGCACGACGTCGGCCAGCTGCTGGGCGATGCTGTGCACGATGCCCGAGTCCACGCCGACGTTGCCGCCGCCGAACGCCTCACCGGACAGCTTCAGCAGCACCCGCTGGTAGCCGGCGCCGTCTGCCGGCTGGAAGGCCGTGGGCGCGGAGGTGGGCGCGATCTGGTGGGTGGTCGTGCTCGGCGCGACGGTGTCGGTCAACTGCTCATCCCTCGCTCGGCGGCGTCCTGGTGATGTCGTGCTGGTGGTGCCGTTCCGGTGATCCTGCCTCATGCGCCCGGTCCGGACAGCCGGGCCCGGACGCACCACCGGCCCCGCCCCCCGAGGGGGACGGGGCCGGTGGTCACGCGGCGGCGGTCAGGCCTGGCCGACCTCGAAGCGGACGAAGCGCTCCACGGTCAGGCCGGCCTCGTCGACGATCTGCTTCACCGTGCGCTTGGGCTCGGTGATCGACGGCTGCTCGAGCAGGACGAAGTCCTTGTAGTAGGCGTTGACCCGCCCCTCGACGATCTTGGTGATCGCCTGCTCGGGCTTGCCCTCCTCCTTGGCGGTCTGCTCGGCGACCCGGCGCTCGGTCTCGACCGCGTCGGCCGGGACCTCCTCGCGGGTGAGGTAGCGCGGGCGGGCGGCCGCGATGTGCATCGCGAGGCTGCGCGCCGCCTCCTCGGAGCCGCCGCTGTACTGCACCGCGACACCGATGCCCGGGGGCAGGTCGGTGGCCCGCTTGTGCAGGTAGGTGGCGGTGGTGCCCTCGAAGACGGCGAAGCGGGAGAGGACCAGCTTCTCGCCGATGCGGGCCGACTCGGCCTCGATCAGCGAGGCGACGGTCTGCCCGTCGACCTCGGTGGCCAGCAGCGCGTCCACGTCGGCCGGCTTCTGCGCCAGGACGATGTCGAGCAGCCGCTCGCCGAGCTTGACGAAGTCGGCGTTCTTGGCGACGAAGTCGGTCTCGCAGTCGATCTCGAGCAGGGCGCCGTCCTTGCTGACGACGATGCCGTTGGTCGTCGAGCGCTCCAGGCGCTTGCCGACGTCCTTGGCGCCCTTGATGCGCAGCAGCTCGACGGCCTTGTCGTAGTCGCCGTCGGCCTCGGTGAGCGCCTTCTTGCAGTCCATCATGCCGGCGCCGGTGGCGTCGCGGAGACGCTTGACGTCGGCTGCGGTGAAGTCAGCCATGTCTCTCTTCCTGAGGTCTGGAGGTGGAGGCGGTGCGGCGCCGTCCCCGCTCGGGGGGACGGCGCCGGACGCGATCAGGCGTTCTCGGCGCCCTGGGTGCCGGTCTCGGTGCTGCCGGTGGCCGGCACGCCCTCGACCGGGGCGACCTCGCCGGCGGTGGCGGTCGGCGGGACGGCCGGCGCCTCGGGCAGCTCGGTGGCGGCAGCCTCACCGGTCTGGCCGGTCAGCAGCTCGCGCTCCCAGTCGGCCAGCGGCTCGTCACCACCGATGACCGGCTGCGCGCCGTCCTCGCGGCCGGCGTTGGCCTGCGCGGCCGAGCGGGCCATGAGGCCCTCGGCGACCGCGTCGGCGACCACGCGGGTCAGCACCGTGATGCTGCGGATCGCGTCGTCGTTGCCCGGGATCTTGTAGTCGACCTCGTCGGGGTCGCAGTTGGTGTCGAGGATCGCGACGACCGGGATGTTCAGCTTGCGCGCCTCGCCGACGGCGATGTGCTCCTTCTTGGTGTCCACGATCCAGATGGCGCTGGGCACCTTCTGCATGTCGCGGATGCCGCCGAGGCTGCGCTCGAGCTTGGCCTTCTCGCGGCTGAGGACCAGCTGCTCCTTCTTGGACAGGCTGACCAGCACGCCGGTCTGCTCCATGTCCTCGAGCTCCTTGAGGCGCTGGAGCCGCTTGTGCACGGTCTGGAAGTTGGTGAGCATGCCGCCCAGCCAGCGCTGGTTCACGTAGGGCATGCCCACGCGCTGCGCCTGCTCGGCGACGACCTCCTGCGCCTGGCGCTTGGTGCCGACGAACAGGATCGAACCGCCGTGCGCGACCGTCTGCTTGACGAACTCGTAGGCGTTGTCGATGTACCCGAGCGTCTGCTGCAGGTCGATGATGTAGATGCCGTTGCGCTCGGTGAAGATGAAACGCTTCATCTTGGGGTTCCAGCGACGGGTCTGGTGCCCGAAGTGGACGCCGCTGTCGAGCAGCTGCTTCATGCTGACGACTGCCATGGTCGCCTCTCTGTACGCACGCGACCGCCGGGCGGTCGCGCATCTCGGTTGCCGCGGGCACCGGGTGGTGCACCGCCCTGGCGTCCGGAGCGCCACACCACCCCGCGGAGGACCACGGGGACCGAGGTGGCGACCACCCCGCTGAGCAGCGGCGGGGTACGAGGACGCGCGAAGTCGACCCACCTGGGCGGGCCGCACCCGACAGCATACGCGCGCCCGCCCGGCGGCCTGCCGGGCGTCCACCGGGGCGGGCGCCGTCCACAGTTCCGGGTCACCGGCGCCCTGCCCGCCGCCCCGGGGGCAGGGTCAGCCCGTGTCCCCCGCCGCGCGCCGCGCCGCCGCCGTGCTCACCCTCGCGCTGTCGGTCGCGGCCTCGACCGGTCCCGGCCCGGCGGCCGCCCGGCCGGCGCCCGAGGCGCCCGCGGCGGTGTGGGGAGCGCCGCTGCCGGGCCCGGAGGTCACCCGGCCGTTCGAGGCGCCGGCGTCGCCGTACGGGCCGGGGCACCGGGGCGTCGACCTGGCCGGGGCGCCGGGCGCGGTCGTGGTCGCCGCGGGCGACGGCGTGGTGGCGTTCGCCGGGTCGGTCGCCGGCCGGCCGGTGGTGAGCGTCGACCACCCCGGCGGGCTGCGCACGACCTACGAGCCGGTCGCCGCGACCGTCGGCGCGGGCCAGGCGGTGGTCCGGGGCGCACCCCTCGGGACGCTCACCGCGGGGCACGCCGGCTGTCCCGCCGCGGCCTGCCTGCACTGGGGGCTGCGCCGCGGCGAGACCTACCTGGACCCGCTGTCGCTGCTGCGGCCGCCGCGGGTCCGGCTGCTCCCGGCGGCGTGACCGGGCGGTCGGACCCGGCGCTCCTCCGGTCCGGTCAGGCGATGTCGGCGAGCTTGGTGCGCAGGTGCAGCACGGCCTTCGTGTGCAGCTGGCAGATGCGGCTCTCGGTGACGCCGAGGACGCGACCGATGTCGGCGAGCGTGAGGCCCTCGAAGTAGTAGAGGCTCACGACGACCTTCTCCCGCTCCGGGAGCTGCTCGACGGCGCGGGCCAGCAGCTGGCGCGCCTCGCCGTGCTCGGCCATCGCCTGCGGGTCCAGGGCGCTGGTGTCCTGCAGCGTGTCGACCAGCCGCGGGGCGCCGCCCTCGTCGTCGGTGAGCAGCTCGTCGAGGGCGACCACGTTGACCAGGGACAGCTGGCCGAGGAACTTGCGGACGTCCTCGACGTCCATCTCCATCTCGGCGGCCACCTCCTCGTCGGTGGGGCTGCGCTGCAGCCGGCTCTCCAGAGCGGCGACGGTCCGCTCGAACAGGCGGGCCTTGCTGCGCACCGACCGCGGGATCCAGTCGGTGGTGCGGAGCTCGTCGATGATCGCGCCGCGGATGCGGGCCATCGCGTAGCTCTCGAACTTGACCTCGCGGGAGGGCTGGTAGCGGGTGATCGCGTCGATCAGCCCGAAGGTGCCGTAGGAGGCCAGGTCGGCCTGCTCGACGTGCGCGGGGAGCCCCGAGCCGACCCGGCCGGCGACGTACTTGACCAGCGGCGCGTAGTGGAGGATCAGCCGGTCGCGCAGCGCGGGGTCCCGGTCGGTGACGTAGTCGCGCCACAGAGCGGCGATGGCCGCATCGGTGTCCTCGTTCGACTCGTCGAGGGCGTCGATCGTCGCCTCGGGCACGGTGAGGGTCCCCCGGTCGCTCATGGGGCCGTCACGACGGCCCCGTGGTGGGCATCGCAGTCCAGTATCGGCAGCCGGTCGGCCCTCACGCGCGCGGATGGGCCTGCGCGTGCACGGCGCGGAGCCGCTCGACCGTCACGTGCGTGTAGATCTGCGTGGTCGCGAGGCTAGCGTGGCCCAGCAGTTCCTGGACCGAGCGCAGGTCGGCGCCGCCCTCGAGCACGTGCGTCGCCGCCGAGTGCCGCAACCCGTGCGGGCCGACGTCCGGGGCGCCGGGCGCCCGCCCGACGGCGGCGTGCACGACCCGGCGGGCCTCGCGCGGGTCGAGCCGGCCGCCGCGGGCACCCAGCAGCAGCGCCGGCCCCGAGCGCTCGCCGGCGAGGGCGGGCCGGCCCCGGGTGAGCCAGGCGTCCAGGGCCCGCTCGGCGGGCGCGCCGTAGGGGACGCTGCGCTCCTTGCGGCCCTTGCCCAGCACCCGCAGCAGGCGGCGGCCGCGGTCCACGTCGTCGACGTCCAGGCCCACGAGCTCGCTCACCCGGATGCCGCTGGCGTAGAGCAGCTCCAGCACGGCGGCGTCGCGCAGGCCGAGCGGCTCCTCGGCGCCGGCGGCGGACTCGACGACGGTGCGGGCCTGCTCGGGCGCCAGCACGTCGGGGAGAGTGCGGTGCGCCTTGGGGCTGACCAGCCGGAGGCCGACGTCCTCGCCGGTGAGGCCGGCGCGGCGCAGCCAGCGGGTGAACGACCGGGCGGCGGCGGCCCGCCGGGCGGTGGTCGCCCGGCTGTCGCCGGTGGTGCGGCCCTTGGCCAGCCAGCTGCGGAGCGCGGCGAGGTCCAGGTCGGCGACGCGGGTGCCGCTGCGGCGGGCCAGGTGGTCGAGCAGGGAGACGGCGTCGGTGACGTAGGCGCGAACGGTGTGGTCGGACAGCTCGCGGGCCCCGCGCAGGTGCTCCTCGTAGTCGTCGACGACCGCGGCCAGGGCAGGCGGGAGCCCGGCGCGCAGCTCCGCCGTCGACCCGGACACGCAGCGACCGTCCGTCGGGGTGGCCGCCCGGTCAAGCGGGCGCGCCGGGCGGCGGGCCGGCCCGGCCGCGCGACTCCTGGACACGCTCGGTCCGGGGGGCGCGCCTCCGGGCGTCACCGCCGGTCCTCCGCGGGCGGTGCCGTCACCCGCCACCCGCCGTCGGTCCACCGGACGAGCCCGGCCAGCTCCAGGGCCGGCAGCACCTGCAGCACCTCCACGACGCTGCAGCCGGCCACGGCCGCCAGCCGCTCGGCGGGCACCCCCCGCCGGACGGGGCAGGCGTCGAGCACGCGGCGGGCGACGTCGGACAGGTCGTCGCGGACGTCGGCCACCCCCTGCACCGGCGGTGCGAGGTCCTCGCCGAGCCGGCCGACCTGCTCCAGCACGTGCGCGGCATCGGCGACCAGGACCGCGTCCAGGCCGCGGTCGCGCAGCAACTCGTGGGTGCCGACGCTCATCGCGCTGGTCACCGGCCCGGGGACCGCCATCACCGGCCGCCCCAGGCGCGCGGCGCGACGAGCGGTCGCCTGCGCGCCCGAGCGGGCCGCGGCCTCGACCACGACGGTGCCGCGGGTGAGCCCCGCGATGAGCCGGTTGCGGACGAGGAAGCGGTGCCGGTGGGGCGCCGCGCCCGGCGGCCACTCGCTGACCACGAGGCCGTCCTGCGCGATCCGCTCGAGCAGCGCGCCGTTGCCGCTGGGGTAGACGCGGTCGATGCCGCATGCCAGCACCGCGACCGTCGGGGCGCCCGCCGCCAGCGCGCCCCGGTGGGCGGCGGCGTCGATGCCGTAGGCCCCGCCGGAGACCACGGTCCACCCGCGCTCCCCCAGCCGGTGCGCGAGGTCGCCGGCGACGTGCTCCCCGTAGGCCGTCGCGGCGCGCGCGCCGACCACGGCCACCGACCGGTCGACGACCTCCGCCAGCGGCGCCGGCCCGCGGACCCACAGCGCGACGGGCGGCACCGGCGCCGTCGTCCGGTCGCTGCCGCCGCCGGGCAGGTCGGGTTCGTCGGCGACGGCCACGGTGAGGGCGTGCAGGGCCAGCGCGGGCCACTCGTCGTCCTCCGGGACGACGAGCCGGCCACCGCACTGCTCGGCGCGCCGCAGGTCGACCAGGCTGGCGTCCTGCTGGGCGCGGGCCCCGACCAGGGCCTGGACCGCCTCGGGTGCCCGCTGGGCGCGCAGCAGCCGGACGGCCTCGACCGGGCCGGTCCGCTCGACGAAGCGCCAGAAGGCGACGCTGCCCGGCTCGGCCGCGCGGGTGAGCCAGGCACGGGCCCGGCGCACCTCGTCCGGGTCCTCCACCGGGACGGCGAGCACGGCCCCGGGGTCCGGGCTCACGCCGCCACCCGCTGCACGCGCATGCCCAGGGCCTCGGCGACCTGCTCGGGGCCGGGTGAGGTCCGGCCGGAGAGGTCGGCGAGCGTCCAGGCCACGCGCAGCACCCGGTCGAAGCCCCGCACCGACAGGACGCCCCGCTCCAGCGCCCGCTCGGCCAGCACCGACGCCGACCGGGGCACCGCCCACCGCTCCCGCAGCAGACGTCCGGGCACCTGGCTGGTGAGGGCCAGGCCGCTCCCCCGCATCCGGTCGGCCGCCGCGGCGCGCGCCGCCGCGACCCGGGCGGCGACGACGGCCGAGGTCTCCGGCGGGTCACCGCCGTCGAGCCAGGCCGCGCGGGTCACCGGCGGCAGATCGACCCGCAGGTCGATCCGGTCCAGCAACGGGCCGGACAGCCGGGACTGGTAGCGCCGGCGCTCGTGGGCGCTGCAGGTGCACGCGGCGTCCCCGGCCGCACTCGCGCACGGGCACGGGTTCGCCGCGAGGACCAGCTGGGCGCGGCACGGGAAGGTGGCCGCCCCCGACGCGCGGGAGATCGTGACGCTCCCCCGCTCCAAGGGCTGGCGCAGCGTGTCCAGCACCGCCCGGGGGAACTCCGGGCACTCGTCGAGGAAGAGGACGCCGCGGTGGGCCCGGCACAGCGCACCGGGGCGGATGGGCCCCGAACCCCCACCGACCAGCGCCGCCATGGTGGCCGAGTGGTGCGGTGCCTCGAACGGCGGCCGGCTCACCAGGGGCGCGCCGGGCGGGAGGGTGCCGGCGACGGAGTGGATGGCGGTCACCTCCAGCGCCGCCTGCTCGTCGAGGACGGGCAGCAGCCCCGGCAGCCGCTCGGCGAGCATCGTCTTGCCCGCTCCCGGGGGTCCGGTGAGGAGCAGGTGGTGGCCGCCGGCCGCCGCGACCTCCACGGCGCGGCGGCCGACCGCCTGGCCGACGACGTCGGCCAGGTCGGGACCCGGCGGTGGCGCCGGCAGCGGGCCGCGCCGGTGCGGCCGCAGCCGGTCGCGGCCGGTGAGGTGGCCGAGCAGCTCCCGCAGCGTGGCCACCGGCAGCACGTCGATGCCCTCGACCAGCGCCGCCTCGTCGGCGTTGCCCGCGGGCACGGCGACCTGGCGGTGACCGCCCCGCCTCGCCGCCAGGACGGCGGGCAGGACGCCGCGGATGGCCCGCACCGTCCCGTCGAGGCCGAGCTCCCCCAGGAGCACCAGCTCGCCCACGGCCGCGGCCGGCACGGTGTCGGCGGCGGCCAGCACCCCGGCGGCCAGGGCCAGGTCGAACCCGCTGCCCTGCTTGGGCATGGACGCCGGGGACAGCCCGATCGTCACCCGGCGCAGCGGCCAGGCGGCGCCGGCGTTGACCACGGCGGCGCGCACGCGGTCGACCGACTGGCGCACCACGGCGTCGGGCAGCCCCACCAGGACGACCCCGGGCACCCCGGCCGACATGTCGACCTCGACCTCCACCAGGGCGCCGTGCACGCCGGCCAGACCCACCGACCAGGTGCGGGCGAGGCTCACTCGAAGGCCGCCGGGAGGTGGGTGACGACCGCGGGGCCGCCGGGCCGGACCAGCACCCCGACGACGTCGAAGCGGAGGTCGGGGGCGTGCTCCTCGTGCGCGGCCAGCCAGCGGGAGGCCAGCAGCCGCAGCCGCCGCTGCTTCGTGGCGGTCACGGCCTCGACGGGATGCCCGAACCCGACCTCCCGCCGGGTCTTCACCTCGCAGAAGACGATGGCGTCGCCGTCGCGGGCCACGATGTCGAGCTCACCCTCGCGGCAGCGCCAGTTCCGGTCGAGCAGCCGCATCCCCCGGTCGGTCAGGTAGCGGGCGGCGATCCGCTCTCCCCGCAGGCCCAGGTCCGTCGTCGTTCGCACCCCGTGACCGTGGCCCGCGCCGGACCCTGGCCGCGACGTCCGGGCCGGGTCTGTGGACGGCACCGGCGCCTGTGGACGGCCCACACCGCCACGTCACCGGGAGGGGCTGTCCTCCCCGCGTGCAGGAGCAGGCGGGGCGTGCGGGCTCAGGGCAGGCGAGGACCGTCGGGCAGCTCGAGGTCGGGCTTGTCCAGCTCCTCGACGTTGACGTCCTTGAACGTCAGCACCCGCACGTTCCGCACGAACCGGGCCGGCCGGTACATGTCCCAGACCCAGGCGTCGGAGAGCTTGAGCTCGAAGAACACCTCGCCGCCGGCCTCGCGCACCTGCAGGTCGACGGAGTTGGCCAGGTAGAAGCGCCGCTCGGTCTCCACCACGTAGGTGAACTGGCGGACGATGTCCCGGTACTCGCGATAGAGCTGCAGCTCCATCTCGGTCTCGTACTTCTCCAGGTCCTCGGTGCTCATCGCGGCTCTCCGGAGACGGTGCGCATGGGTCCATCATCGACCATCGGCCCCGGGCCGGGCAGCCGGGAGTCGCGACCGGCGTGTGCGGCCGCCGCACGGGCCACGTTGACGAAGCGGCGGCGGTGCTCCGGACAGGGCCCGTGGCGCTCGAGGGCGGCGCTGTGCGCATCGGTGATGTAGCCCTTGTGCACGGCGAAGTCGTACTCCGGGAACCGGTCGTGCAGCTCCAGCATCATGCGGTCGCGGGTGACCTTGGCCAGCACCGAGGCCGCCGCCACGCAGGCGGCGACGCGGTCGCCCTTCCACACCGCCAGCGTCGGGCGCGCGAGCCCGTTCACGGGGAAGCCGTCGGTCAGCACGTAGTCGGCGCCGGGATCGAGCGCCCACACCGCGCGGCGCAGGGCCTCGATGTTGGTCACGTGCATGCCGCGCGCGTCCAGGTCCGGCACCGGCATGACCACCACCGACCAGGCGACGGCCCGGTCGACGACCTCGGCGTAGACGCGCTCGCGGGCGGCCTCGGTGAGCAGCTTGGAGTCGGCCAGCCCGGGCACGCGGCCCCGGCGGCCGGCCGGGAGCACGCAGGCGGCGGCGACGAGCGGGCCGGCGCAGGCGCCGCGCCCCGCCTCGTCGGCCCCGGCGATCGCGGAGAAGCCGCGGCGGCGGAGCCTGCGTTCCATGTCCCACAGCGCGTCGGGCCGCTCGTCGGCGACCCGGCGGCCGCCGGCGGGCGCGGGCGCGGCGCGGGAGGTGGTGCGGACTGCCATGGCGCCGTCGACAGTACGACGGCGGGCTCGCCGGCGGCGCAGGTGCGGAGCGGTGCCCCGACGTGCCACGAGCCGGCCCCCGCGGGAGGCGGGGGCCGGCTCGTGGAGGGGTGCGACCGGAGTCGCGGGCGCCGGGCCGGATCGCTGAGGAGGCGAACCGTCCGGTCCGGCGCCACCCGGGCGGCTCCCCGGCCCCCGCTGCGGGCAGCGGGTACCGGGGAGGTCGGAGGTCAGACCTCGGCGGTGTCGGCGGGGACGACGGCGTGGGTGCCGCACGTGCAGCCGCCACCCGAGGAGCGGGAGGACAGGACCAGGGAGACGGCGTGGGCGCGGTCGCGGGCACCGAGCTTGCGCAGGATGGCCTTGACGTGGCTCTTGACCGTGTCCTCGCTGATGAACAGGTTGCGGCCGATCTGGCGGTTCGACTGGCCCTGCAGCAGCTCGTCGAGCACGTCGGACTCGCGGCGGGTCAGCGGCACCTCGGGGGCGAAGGGCTTGGCGGCCGGCACGGCGGAGGGCTCCACGCGGCGGATCTGCGGGTCGACCACGGTGCGGCCGGCGCGGGCGGCCAGGATGGCCCAGCCCAGCAGGGTGGGGCTGGTGTTGATCATGAGGTACCCGCGGACGCCGGCGGCGACGGCCTCGTTGACGACTGCCGGGTCCTCCGACGTGGCGAGCGCGATGATCGCGACCCGGGGGAAACGGCGGCGCAGGTCCCGGCACGCGGCCAGCGTGGCGGCGCGGCCCGAGCCCAGCTCGACGACGACGGCGTCGGGGCGGGCGGTCTCGACGAGGGTCAGGGCCCGGCGGAGCTCCCCGGGGGTGCCGACCGACTGCATCCCGGCGGTCTCGTTGATCATGCTGACCAGCCCACGGCGCAGGACCGGGGCGTCGGCGAGGATGAGCACGCGGGTCACGCCGCGGGCGGTGCTCGCCATGGGTGCAGACACTGTCGACTCCGTTTCACACGTTCGGGGTGGTGCTTACACACCATCCATCGGACGGGTGAGAGAAGTGCTTGACACCTTTTCCGACATTTTTTCGCCATTGTGCCGCGTCAAGACAAAGCGAGTCGCGGACCTCATCCGTAACAGCACTCGCGATTGTCGACATGGCGATGAGCCATTCGGTCACCATTTCGCGCGTCGCCGGGCTCCACAGCACCGGGGACGCCGGGGCCCCGGCGCGTCCCAGCCGGTGCGCACCGACGCCACTCCAGGCACGTCCGCCGGACACGGCGGCCGCGCCTGCCCGGGCGAGCGCGTCGGTGCGCTCCCGGGTGCGGGTGGAGGGGCGGCCAGGACAGGCCGACAGCGACCCGGGACGGGCCGACCGCGACCCGGGACGGGTCGCGGGTCGGCGACAGCGCGCGGGCGCCCCCGCGGGCGCGGAGCGCCTCAGGCAGCCGCGCGACGCGCCCGCCGGCGCCGGCGCCAGGCCACGACCGGCACCGCGCCGACCAGGCCGAGCACGTGCGGGGCGGCCACGGCGGCGGCCCCGGACACGGGCACCCCGGTCACGGTCGCGCCGGCGGCGTCCGCGTCCTGGATGTCGGGCGAGTCCAGCAGACCGAACCGGTCGAGCGGCCAGACGATGACGGCGGCCTTGCCGATGACGTCGTCGACGGCGATGGTCCCGGCGTACCGGTCGTCACGGTGGGACCGCGAGTCCGCGGACGCCGAGCGGTGGTCGCCCATCACCCACAGCCGGCCCTCGGGAACGGTCACCGGGGCGAAGGAGCGGCTCTCCGGCGGGGAGTCCTGGTAGATGTAGGGCTCGTCCAGCGGACGGCCGTCGACGATGACCCGCCCCTCGGGGTCGCAGCACTCCACGGTCTGGCCGCCGACGGCGATGACGCGCTTGACGTAGTCGTCCTCGCTCGGCGGGGCGACACCGACCGCGCGCCCCAGCCACAGCAGGGCCCCGGAGAACCAGTTGCCCGGCTCGGCCACCTGCACCTCCGGCGACCACGTGTCGGGCCCCTCGAAGACGACGATGTCGCCGGGCTCGGGCTCCCCGAACCAGTAGGGCACCTTGTTGACCAGCACGCGGTCACCGGTGCACCCGGGGCAGCCGTGCAGCGTGGTCTCCATCGACCCCGAGGGGATGAAGAACGCCTGCACGAAGAAGGTCTTGACCACCAGCGCCAGGACGAACGCCACGAGCAGCAGCACCGGCAGCTCGCGCAGCAGCGAGGGCTTCGAGCCCGGCGCGGGGCGCCGTCCGCCCCACCAGCGCCGGCCGCCCGGCGGCGTGGCCGGCGTCGCGGCCTCGCGGTCCTCGGGTCCGTCGTCCCCGGGGACGACATCGGCGGGTCCCCCGTGCCGGTCGCTGCTCATCGGGGATCAGCGTACGGGCGCGGGAGACCCGCCGTGTCGAGGCAGGTGCAGCGGCGCGAGCGTGTCAGCGCGCGACGGTCTCGCGCTTCTCCTTGATCTTGGCGGCCTTGCCGCGCAGCTCGCGGAGGTAGTACAGCTTGGCGCGACGCACGTCACCGCGGGTCAGCACGTCGATCTTCTCGACGACCGGGGTGTGCACCGGGAAGGTGCGCTCCACGCCGACGCCGAAGCTGACCTTGCGGACGGTGAAGGTCTCGCGGATCCCGCCGCCCTGGCGGCGGATGACGACGCCCTGGAAGACCTGGATGCGGGAGCGGTTGCCCTCGACGACGCGCACGTGCACCTTGACGGTGTCGCCCGGGCGGAACTCGGGGATGTCGTCGCGCAGCGAGTCGGCGTCGAGTACGTCCAGGGTGTTCATCGCAGCAGTCCTCGTGTTCTGGCCAGGTTCTTCAACGGCGGGGTCTCAACTCGGTGACGGACAGCGGGACGCCCCGGCTGTCCGTCCCGGGGAGCTGCGGCTCCGACGTGCGCGGCGCCCCGTCGGCCAGGCCGACGGTCGTGCAGCAGCTAGCCATTCTGCCACGACTTCAGCCGACGAAGCGCGGCGGGCCCCGGTGCGGGCCGCGCAGCAGCTCGGCGAGCACCCCGGCGAGGTCCGCGGGGGCGAAGGTCTCCCCCGACGCGGCGATCTCCTCGACGCTCCACCACCGGTGCGGCTCGTCGCCGAGCACCTCCAGCTCGGTGCGCCCGGCCCCGTCGACGGTGTGCTCGACGTCGCGCAGCACGAAGAACGTCTCGCGCGAGTCGATGTCCACCCCGCCGAAGGCGCCCACGTGCCGGCGGAACCAGACGGGCCCCTCCAGGGCCGCCGGGTCGGCCACCAACCCGATCTCCTCGGCGAGCTCGCGGACGGCGGCCGCGCGGACGGTCTCGCCGTCCTCCACTCCCCCGCCGGGCGTGTACCAGAACAGGACGTCGGCGGGGACGGCGTCCGGGCCGGTGAGCCGCGCGCCGAGCAGCAGCACCCGGCCGGCCGGGTCGAGCACGACGACGCGGGCGGTGGGCCGGACCCAGGCCCGGTCAGCCACCGTCGAGCACCGCGCGGTCGGCGTCGGTGAGCGCCCCCTCGGGCAGCGCGGCGAGCAGGTCGGGACGCCGCTCCCCCGTCCGGCGCAGGGACTGCTCGCGCCGCCAGCGGGCGATGGCCGCGTGGTCGCCGGACAGCAGCACCGGGGGCACGTCGTGGCCGCGCCAGGACGCCGGCCGGGTGTAGGAGGGGCCCTCCAGCAGGCCGTCGGCGTGCGAGTCGAACTCCACGGACTCGCGGTTGCCGACCACGCCGGGCAGCAGCCGGGTCACGGCCTCGACCATGACCAGCACCGCGGACTCCCCGCCGGCCAGCACGTAGTCGCCGATCGACACCTCCGAGACCGGCCCGGCGTCGGCGGCCCAGTCGGCGACCCGCTGGTCGATGCCCTCGTAGCGCCCGCAGGCGAACACCAGGCCGGGCTCGGCGGCCCACTCCGCGGCGACGGCCTGCGTGAACGGCCGGCCCGCCGGGGTGGGCACCACCAGACGGGTGCCGGGCGGGCGGACCTCCTCCAGCGCCCGCGCCCACGGCTCGGGCCGCATGACCATGCCGGGGCCGCCGCCGTAGGGGGCGTCGTCGACGGTGCGGTGCACGTCGTCGGTCCACTGCCGCAGGTCGTGCACGCCGATGGCGACCAGGCCACGCTCGGCGGCCTTGCCCAGCAGCGACTGGCGCAGCGGCGCCAGGTACTCGGGGAAGATCGTGACGACGTCGACCCGGTACGGCAGGGGCGCGGTCACAGGTCCAGCAGCCCCTCGGGCGGGTCGACGACGACGAGCCCGCCGGCCAGGTCGACCGTCGGCACGATGGCGGAGACGAACGGCACGAGGACGGTGCCGCCCTCGGGACGCCGGACGACGAGCAGCTCGGTGCCCTCGTGGCGCACGGCGGTGACCTCGCCGAGGGCGGTGCCGTCGGGCAGCCGCGCGGCCAGACCGACCAGCTGGTGGTCGTAGAACACGTCGGGGTCCGCGAGCGCCGGCAGGTCGGCGACGGGGACGTGCAGCTCGGTGTCGCGCAGCTCCTCGGCGGCCTCGCGGCTGTCCAGCTCGCTGCCGTCGGGCCGCGCGAGCCGCAGCAGGAGGACCTCGCGGTGCCAGCGGCGGCC
The DNA here is from genome assembly GCF_054050555.1 of Blastococcus sp. SYSU D00695. Lineage (NCBI taxonomy): Bacteria > Bacillati > Actinomycetota > Actinomycetes > Geodermatophilales > Geodermatophilaceae > Blastococcus > Blastococcus sp. SYSU D00695. The sequence goes on from NZ_JBJGZP010000020.1 coordinate 47,148, forward strand.
GGCGACCGTCAGCGGGCCGCGGGCGGCGGGCTCGGTGCGCAGGACCGCGCCGGGGGCGAAGCGGAGGTCGGGGTCGTCGGTGCGGACCTCGACGGTGACCTCACCACGGACACCGTGGGGCCGGCCGATGCGGCCGACCACCACGGTGTCGTCGGGGGTGGTGCTCAAGGGACGGCGCGCTCAGCGCCCGTCGGTGTCGACGACGTCGACCCGCAGGCCCCGGCCGCCGACGCCGGTCATGACCGTCCGCAGCGCCTTGGCGGTGCGGCCGCCGCGGCCGATGACCTTGCCGAGGTCGTCGGGGTGCACCCGGACCTCGAGGGTCTTGCCGCGGCGGCTGGTGAGCAGGTCGACCTGGACGTCCTCCGGGTGGTCGACGATGCCCCTGACCAGGTGCTCGAGCGCCTCTTCGACCACGTCTTACTCGGCGGGCGTCTCGGCGGCGGCCTCGGCGGGCGCCTCGTCCGCCGCGGGGGCGTCGGCCTTGGGGGCGGCCTTCTTCTTCGGGGTGGTGGCGCCGGCAGCCGGCTCGTCACCGGAGGCGCGGACGGCCTCCTCGTAGAGGGCCTTCTTGTCCGGCTTCGGGGCCGCGACCTTCATCGGGGCCGGGGCCGGCTCGCCCTTGAACTTCTGCCAGTCACCGGTGACCCGGAGGATGGCGGCGACGGCCTCGGTCGGCTGCGCGCCGACACCCAGCCAGTACTGCGCCCGCTCGCTGTCGACCTCGATGAAGGACGGGTCCTCCTTCGGGTGGTACTTGCCGATCGTCTCGATGGAGCGACCGTCGCGCTTGGTGCGCGAGTCGGCGACGACGATGCGGTAGTACGGCGCGCGCATCTTGCCCAGGCGCATGAGCTTGATCTTGGTGGCCACGGTGGCTCGTGTTCTCCTCGAACGCTGTCTGTCGGTGCTCGCCGGACGGACGCGTGGGGTACGCCGGGGCGGAGCCAGGGACACGGCCGGGCACGGTGAGAGGGCCGCGCACCGCCGTGTTCGACCGACCATGATGCCAGACGTGACGACCGGGGATGGAGCCAGCCGGGGTCTGCTGCACCACGTGGAGCTGTGGGTGCCGGACCTGCCCCGTGCGCAGCGTTCCTGGGGGTGGCTGCTGACCCGGCTCGGTGCGACGCCGTACCGGTCCTGGGAGCACGGCCGGTCGTGGCGGTCGGGCGACGTCTACGTCGTCCTCGAGCGGTCCCCGGACCTGGCCGGCGACCGGCACGAGCGCCGCGCGCCCGGGCTCAACCACCTGGCCTTCCACGCCGGGACGCCGGCCGAGCTCGACGCCCTCGTCGCCGAGGCGCCGGCGCACGGGTGGCGGCTGCTGTTCGCCGACCGGCACCCGTTCGCCGGCGGCCCGGACCACCGCGCCGCCTACCTGGAGGACGGCGACGGCTTCGAGGTCGAGCTCGTGGCGACTAGCCCCTGACGGCGGCCAGCACCCGCGCGGCGGCCTCGGCGACCGGGACCTCCGCGCGCTCGCCGGTGGCCCGGTCCCGGACCTCGACGACGCCGTCGGCCAGGCCGCGCCCCACGGTGACGATGGTCGGCATCCCGAGCAGCTCGGCGTCCTTGAACTTCACCCCGGGCGAGACCTTGGGCCGGTCGTCGTAGAGCACCGTCAGCCCGGCGCCCACCAGCGCCCGGGCGAGCTCCTCGGCGGCGGTGAACACGGCGGCGTCCTTGCCGGTGGCCACGACGTGCACGTCGGCCGGGGCGATCTCGCGCGGCCACACGAGCCCGAGCTCGTCGTGGGTGGACTCGGCGATCGCGGCGACGGCGCGGGAGACGCCGATGCCGTAGGACCCCATGGTCACGGTGACGAGCTTGCCGTTCTCGTCGAGCACCTTCAGGTCCAGCGCCTCGGCGTACTTGCGGCCCAGCTGGAAGATGTGTCCCATCTCCACGCCGCGGGCGAGCTCCAGCGGGCCGGAGCCGTCGGGCGCGGGGTCCCCGGGCAGCACCTCGGCGGCCTCGATGACGCCGTCCCAGCCGAAGTCCCGGCCGGCGACCAGGTCGAACACGTGCCTGCCGGGCTGGTTGGCGCCGGTGATCCAGCGGGTGCCGGAGACCACGCGCGGGTCGACCAGGTAGCGGATGCCGGACGCGCTGTCGGCGCCGAGCACCTGCGGGCCGATGTAGCCCTTGACCAGCGCGGGGTGCTGCTCGAACTCGGTGAACGGCTCGACCTCGGCGGGGGCGACCTGGGCCTCCAGCCGCTTGGCGTCGACCTCCCGGTCCCCGGGGACGCCGATGACCAGCGGCTCGCGGGTGCCGTCGGGGTGCACGAGGGTGACGACGACGTTCTTCAGCGTCGACGCGGCCGTGTACCCGGCGTCGGGGAACAGCTGCTGCGCGACCGCGACCAGCGTCTCGATCGTCGGGGTGTCGGGGGTGTCCTCGACGTGCGCCTCGGGGAGCCCGTCGAGCGGGACCTCCTCGGGGACCACCGTCGTCACCGCCTCGACGTTGGCCGCGTACCCGCCGGCGGAGCGGACGAAGGTGTCCTCGCCGATCTCGGTGGGGTGCAGGAACTCCTCGCTGCGGGAGCCGCCCATCGCCCCGGACATCGCCGAGACGATCACGTACTCCAGGCCGAGCCGGTCGAAGATGCGGATGTAGGCGTCGCGGTGGGCGGTGTAGCTCTTGTCCAGCCCGGCGTCGTCGACGTCGAAGGAGTAGCTGTCCTTCATCGTGAACTCGCGGCCGCGGAACAGCCCGGCGCGGGGCCGCGCCTCGTCCCGGTACTTGGTCTGGATCTGGTACAGCGACAGCGGGAGGTCCTTGTACGACGAGTACAGGTCCTTCACCAGGAGCGTGAACATCTCCTCGTGGGTGGGCCCGAGCAGGAAGTCGTTGCCGCGGCGGTCGGTCAGCCGGAACAGGTTGGGCCCGTACTCGGTCCACCGGTTCGTCGCCTCGTAGGGCTCGCGCGGCAGCAGCGCGGGGAAGTGCACCTCCTGGGCACCCATCGCGTCCATCTCCTCGCGGACGACGCGCTCCACGTTGCGGAACACCCGGTAGCCCAGCGGCAGCCAGGTGAAGCCGCCGGGCGCGGCGCGGCGGATGTAGCCGGCGCGCACGAGCAGCCGGTGGCTGGGCACCTCGGCGTCGGCCGGGTCGTCGCGGAGGGTGCGCAGGAACAGGGAGGACATCCGGAGGAGCACGAGGCCGATCCTCCCAGGCGGGCTCCGGCCACCGCCCGCGGGTTTCCGCGGGCGGTGGCCGGGTGGGCCGGTCAGTCGTCGGAGCCGTGCCCGCCGTGGTCGTCGCCCCCGCGGTCCCCGCCCCGGTCGTCGCCCGGCGGGTCGTCGGAGCCGTGGCCCCCGCCCGAGGTGGACGGCCCGGCCGGCGTCGCCGACGGCCCGGCCGGCACCGCCGACGGGGTCGCCCGGGTGCTGGAGTCGTCGAGGACGAAGTACGGCGCCCCGCCGGTGCAGTAGACGTCGACCTCGACCTTCTGCGACCCGCTCTCGAACTCCATCTCCCCCGGGTCCGGCGAGTCGTCGACCGACCAGCCCGCCGCGGGCGCGCCGGCCACCACCGGCGACCCGCTGGAGCAGTCGGCGTAGACGGTGCCCCCCACCGTGACGTACTCCCCAGTGCCGGGGGACGCGGACGGCGGGGCGGTGGCGGAGGTGCCGGCCGACGGGACGGCGGCCGAGGTGCGGGCGGCCGGGGTGGCGGTGCCGGTCGCGGCGGCGAGGGCGGTGCCGGGGGACGCCGAGGCGTCGACGAGGGACACCGCGAGGAACCCGAGCCCGACGGCGACGGCGGCGGACGCGGTCCAGGCGGCCCCGAGGAGGAGTGGTCGTCTCATGGGGCAGACCCTCCGTCCGTCTCGGTCAAGACCGGGTCAAGGTGGCCTCAAGCCTCGGCCAGGACCGCCGGACCCGGCCCCGGGGGACGCTAGCGTCCCGCGACGTGGCCCAGGTACTGGTCGTCGAGGACGACGAGCGCATCCGCACCGCGCTGGTGCGCGCCCTCCGCGAGCGCGGGCACGTCGTGAGCACGGCCGGTCTGGCCCTGGAGGGCCTGCGCCTGGCCGTCGAGCAGCGGCCCGACATCGTCGTCCTGGACCTCGGCCTGCCCGACCTCGACGGCGCCGAGCTGCTGCGGATGCTGCGGGCGGTCTCGACCGTGCCGGTGGTCGTGGCCACCGCCCGGGACGACGACGACGCGGTCGTGCAGGCGCTGGACGCCGGGGCCGACGACTACGTCCGCAAGCCGTTCCGGGCCGACCACCTGGAGGCCCGGATCCGGGCGGTCCTGCGCCGCACGGGCGCGGGGGCGGCCACCCCGCCGTCCCCGCTGGTGGTCGGCGAGCTGGCCGTCGAGCCGCACAGCCGACGGGTCACCTACGGCGGGGCGCCGGTCGAGCTCAGCCCCAAGGAGTTCGACCTGCTGGCCTACCTGGCGGCGCGGCCGGGCACGGTGGTCCCCAAGCGCGAGCTGCTCGCCGAGGTGTGGCGGCTGCCCTACGGCGGCTCGGACCGGACCGTCGACGTCCACCTGTCCTGGCTGCGGCGCAAGCTCGGCGAGTCCGGCGCCGAGCCCCGGCTCCTGCAGACCGTGCGCGGCGTCGGGGTCCGCCTGGCCGATCCCGCACAGCCGTGAGACGGCAGATCACCCTGCTGGTCGCGGCGACGACCTCGGTGGTGCTACTGGCCTTCCTGCTGCCGTCGGCCGCGCTCGTCGCCCGGGTCGCCGCGGCGCGGGCCCTGGACGGCGCGCAGGCGCAGGTGCAGTTCCTGACCCCGTCGGTGGGCCTGTCCGGCCGCGACCAGGTCGCCGAGGACCTGGTGGGCACCGCCGCGGCGCTCGACGTGGCGGTGCGCTGGCCCGACGGCGAGTGGCTCGGCGAGCACCGGGCGGGCGGCCCCGGGGGCGCGGTCACCTCGGCCACCGTCCGCGAGGAGGACGGCGGCACGCGGGTGCTGCAGCCGGTGCGCCGCGGCGACGGCACGGCGGTCATCGAGGTGTTCGTGCCGTCGGAGCTGCTGCGCACCGGGGTGCTGCGGACCTGGCTGGTGCTCGGCGGGCTCGGGGTGGTGCTGCTGGCGCTGGCGCTGCTGGTGGCCGACCGGCTGGCCCGCTCGCTCACCCGCCCGGTCACCGACCTGGCGACGACGGCGCGCCGGCTGTCGGCCGGGGACCTCTCGGCGCGGACCACCCCGGCCGGGCCGGCGGAGGTCCGCGACGTCGGCGAGGCCGTCGACCAGCTGGCCGGCCGGATCGGGGAGCTGCTGCACGCCGAGCGCGAGGCGGCCGCGGACCTCGCCCACCGGCTGCGCACGCCGCTGACCGCGCTGCAGCTGGACGCCGAGGCGCTGCCGCCGGAGCACCGGGCGCGGCTGCTGGACGACGTCGAGGCCCTCGACCGGGCGGTCGACCACGTGATCCGGGAGGCCCGGCGTCCCGTCCGGGAGGGGCTGGCGGCCGGGTGCGACGCCGTGGCGGTCACCGTCGAGCGGGCGCGCTTCTGGTCGGTGCTGGCGGCCGACGAGCAGCGACCGCTGCACGTGCGGCACGCCGACGGTCCCCTGCCGGTCCGCGTCCCCGCGGGGGACCTCGCCGCGGCCCTGGACGCGCTGCTGGGCAACGTCTTCGCGCACACCCCCGACGGCACCGCGATGGGCGTGGACGTGCGGTCGCGCGAGGGTGGTGGCGCGGTCGTGACCGTCCGGGACGAGGGCCCGGGGGTCCCCGACGCGGCCCTGGCGCGCGGGCACAGCGGCGGCGGCTCCACCGGCCTGGGCCTGGACATCGCCCGGCGGACGGCGGAGGCGTCCGGTGGGTCGCTGCGGGTGCGCTCGTCCGCCGCGGGCACCGACGTGGTGCTCGAGCTGGGGCCGCCGGAGGGGCGCTAGCGGTACACCCGCCCGCGCAGGACGGTGAGCGCGGGCCGGGCGAGCACGTCGAGGTCGGCCCGCGGGTCGGCGTCGTAGACGACGAGGTCGGCCGGGGCGCCGTCGACCACGTTGGGCAGCCCCAGCCAGGTGCGCGCCGCCCACGAGCCGGCCGCCAGTGCCGCCTCGGGGGGCAGCCCGGCGGCCGCGAGCGCGCGGATCTCGTCGGCGACCCGGCCGTGGTCGATGCCGCCGCCGGCGTCGGTGCCGGCGAACACCGGCACCCCGGCCTCGTACGCCGCGCGCACGACCGCACCGGAGCCCGCGTACAGCCGGCGCATCGTCGAGGCGTAGGCCGGGAAGCGCTTCTCCCCCGCCTGCGCGAAGCCGGGGAAGTTCTCCACGTTGACCAGCGTGGGGACGACGGCGGTGCCGCGGGCGGACATCTCGCCGACGAGCTCCTCGGTGAGCCCGGTGCCGTGCTCGACGCAGTCGATGCCGGCCCGGATCAGGTCGGGCAGGGCGTCGGTGCCGAAGGTGTGCGCGGTGACCCGGGCGCCCTCCTCGTGGGCGGCGGCGATGGCGGCGGCGACGACGTCGGCCGGCCACTCCGGCGCGAGGTCGCCCACCGAGCGGTCGATCCAGTCGCCGACGAGCTTCACCCAGCCGTCGCCGCGGCGGGCCTGGGCCCGCACCTCGGCGACGAGGTCCTCGGGCTCGAGCTCGATCCCCAGCCCCGGCAGGTAGCGGCGGGTGCGGGCCAGGTGCCGGCCGGCGCGGATGATCCGCGGCAGGTCCGGCTGGTCGTCCAGGGCCCGGGTGTCCACCGGCGAGCCGCAGTCACGCAGCGCCAGCACGCCGGCCGACCGCTCGGCCAGCGCCTGCTCGCGCAGCCCGTCCAGGGTCTCCACGTGCACCCCGCCGCGGCCGATGCCGACGTGGCAGTGCGCGTCGACCAGCCCCGGCAGCACGAAGCCGCCGCGCGACACCGTCTCCGCGCCCGGCACCGGCTCGCTGGTGAGCAGGCCGTCGCGGACCCAGAGGTCCCGGTGCTCGCCCTCGGGGAGGACGACGCCGGACAGGTGCAGCGCGGGCGCGGTCACGGCGGGGTCAGCGCCCGCCGTCCTTGAACTTGTCGAAGTCCAGCTTGGTGAGGTCGGGCATCCCCTGCCCCGGCGGCAGGCTGGGCATCCCCCCGGGCATCCCGCCCGGCAGGCCGCCGAAGGGGTTGCCGCCGGCGGGCAGGCCGGGGGCGCCCATGGGCCGGCGGGCGGGCGCCTTGCCCTTGCCCTTCTTGCCCTTGCCCTTCTTCGCCTGCGCCTGCATCTGCCGGCCGCGGGCCTTCTTGGACATGGGGCCCATGCCGGGCATGCCCATGCTGCCGGCCATCTGGCCCATCATCTTCTGGGCCTGCGCGAACCGCTCCAGCAGCTGGTTGACGTCGGTGACGCTGACGCCGGAGCCGTTGGCGATGCGCACCCGCCGCGAGGCGTTGATGATCTTGGAGTTGACCCGCTCCTCCGGCGTCATCGAGCGGATGATCGCCGCGGTCCGGTCCAGGTCGCGGTCGTCGACCTGCTTGAGCTGCTCCTTCATCGCCCCGGCGCCGGGCAGCATGCCCAGCAGGTTGGCGATCGGCCCCATCTTGCGGATGGCGAGCATCTGCTCGAGGAAGTCCTCGAGCGTGAAGCCCTCGCGGGAGGCGAGCTTGCCGGCCATCCGCTCGGCCTGGTCGGCGTCGAACGCCTGCTCGGCCTGCTCGATGAGGGTGAGGACGTCGCCCATGCCGAGGATGCGCGAGGCCATCCGCTCGGGGTGGAAGACGTCGAAGTCGGTGAGCTTCTCGCCGGTCGAGGCGAACATGATCGGCTGGCCGGTCACGTAGCGGACCGACAGCGCCGCACCACCGCGGGCGTCGCCGTCGAGCTTGGTCAGCACGACGCCGGTGAAGCCGACGCCGTCGCGGAACGCCTCGGCGGTGGTCACCGCGTCCTGGCCGATCATCGCGTCGACGACGAAGAGGGTCTCGTCGGGCTGGACGACGTCCCGGATGCCGGCGGCCTGGGCCATCAGCTCCGCGTCGATGCCGAGGCGGCCGGCGGTGTCGACCACCACGACGTCGTGCATCGTGCGGCGGGCGTGCTCGATCGAGTCCGCGGCGACCCGGATCGGGTCGCCGACGCCGTTGCCCGGCTCCGGCGCGTAGACGTCGACGCCCGCCTGGCCGGCGACGATCGACAGCTGGTTGACGGCGTTCGGGCGCTGCAGGTCGGCGGCGACGAGCAGCGGCGTGTGCCCCTGGCTCTTCAGCCACCGGCCGAGCTTGCCCGCCAGCGTCGTCTTACCGGCACCCTGCAGGCCGGCGAGCATGATGACCGTCGGCGAGGTCTTGGCGTAGCGCAGCCGCCGGGTCTCCCCGCCGAGGACCTGGATCAGCTCCTCGTTGACGATCTTGATGACCTGCTGCGCCGGGTTCAGCGCCTGCGACACCTCGGCGCCGCGCGCCCGCTCCTTGACGGCGGCGATGAAGGCCCGCACCACCGGCAGCGCGACGTCGGCCTCGAGCAGCGCGATGCGGATCTCGCGGGCGGTGGCGTCGACGTCGGCGTCGGTCAGCCGGCCCTTGCCGCGCAGGCCGGTGAAGACCTTGTCCAGGCGGTCGGAGAGGGTCTCGAACACAAGCCGTCCTCGGGGGAGAGTTCCGGGCGCGGTCCGGCCGCGCCTTTACCTCAGCGTACGGGCCGACCCGACCCGCCCGGCCCCGCTGCAGGGCCCGCCGCTCAGGCGGCCCGGCGGACGGCGACCGCGACGGCCGCCGGGACCGGGACCGGGCCGGTCAGCAGCGCGGCACCGCAGTCGGCGCAGGCCCACTCGGGGCACTCCCCGCCGTCCTCGCCGTGCCCCTCGGCGCACGGCGGCTGGACGAACACCCGGACGTCGCCGCACTCGGGGCAGGGCCAGTCGCGCACGTCGGACACGTCGTACTCCTCTCGACACCAGACGGGACCGTTCCGTCCCGATCCGAGGAGAGCACGCGCCACCGACAGGACCGCGGACCTCAGCCCGGCGTGTCCCCGCTCCCCCGGCCGCCGGCGACGGGGCCGGGTACGCCTCGCGCGGCACCGGCCAGCGCGGCCTCCACCCGCGCCCGCTGCGCGGCGTCGATCGGCTCCCGGGTGGAGTTGCACACGTAGAAGTGGTCCGCGGCGTCGCCCCCCAGCGTCTCCACCCGCGCCGAGGTCACGTCCAGGCCCTCCCCCGCCAGCGCCGCGGTCAGCCGGTACAGCAGCCCGGCCCGGTCCCCGGCCCGCACCTCGACGATGCTGTTCTGCTCCCCGCTGGCCTCCGCGTCGTGCCAGGAGATCCGCGGGGGCGCCGCCGGCCCGCCGTCCTGGCGGTAGTCGGCCTCGCGCTGCCGCAGCCGCTCGGCCAGCGGCAGGGTCCCCTCCAGGGCCGCCCGCACCGCGTCGGCGAGGATCGCCGCCACCGGTGCCCGGCCGAACCGGGGACGGACGGCGAACACCGCCGTCGCCCGGCCGCCGGCGACGTTGACCTTGGCGGCACGGACGTCGAGCTGGTTGAGCGCCATGACACCGGCCAGCACGCTGAACAACCCGGGCCGGTCGGGCGCCCCGACGGTGATCTGCTGCCCGTCGGCGACGTCCTCGATGCCGATCGTCACCGCGTCCACGGCGGCCCCCGTGTCCGACGTCGGCGCCGTCACCTGGGGCGGGGTGGGGCTCAGCACCGGCTCGGAGTCGGGCACGGTGCTGGCGCCCATGTACGCCCGCACCCGGGCCACGAGCGCCGCCACGAGGTGCGCCTTCCACGGCGACCAGGCCGAGGCGCTGGTGGCCGCGCCGTCGGCCTGCGCGAGGGCGTGCAGGAGGTGGAGCAGCGCCGGGTCGCCGCCGAGGGTCTGGGCGACCCGCTCGACGGTGGCCGGGTCGTCGATGTCGCGGCGGACGGCCGTGTCGGGGAGCAGCAGGTGGTGGCGGACCATCGCGGCCAGCGTGGCGACGTCGGCCGGCGCGAACCCCATGCGGGTGGCGACCGCGGCCGCGACGGGCTCGCCGACGACGCTGTGGTCGCCGGGCCAGCCCTTCCCGATGTCGTGCAGCAGCGCCCCGACCAGCAGCAGGTCGGGCCGGTCGACGTCGCGGGTCAGCTCGGCGGCGGCGGCCGCCGCCTCGACCAGGTGGCGGTCGACGGTGAACCGGTGCCAGGGGTGGCGCTGCGGCAGCGACCGGACGCGGTCCCACTCGGGGAGCAGGCGGGCCAGCAACCCCTCCTGGTCCAGCTGCTCGAGCACCGGCACGGCGCTGCGGCCGCCGGCCAGCAGCCGCAGGAACGACCAGCGGACCTCCGCCGGCCACGGCTCGGGCAGCGGCGGCCCGTGCGCGGCCAGCACCTTGAGCGTGTACGGCGACAGCCGCAGGCCCGCGCGCGCGGCGGCCGCCGCCCCGCGCAGCAGGAGCCCCGGGTCGGCCGCGGGCCGCGCGTCGCGGGCCAGCACCACCTCGTCGCCCTGCCGGACGACGCCCTCGGCGAGCGGTTCCCGGGGCACCTGGCGGGCGCGGGCCCGGGGACGGCGGACCTGCGCCGCCTCCACCCGCCGCCACGTCTCGTCGGCGACGAAGGCCAGCCGGCGCCCGGCGAGGCTGACCTGCCGCAGCAGCACGTCCTCGTCGGCGAGCCCCAGCGCCGCGGCCACCGGCCGCTGCTCCTGGCGCACCAGCACGTCGGAGGGGCGGCCCGAGCGGCGGCGCAGCTCGTCGCGGACGTCGAGCAGGAAGGCGTAGGCCTCCTCGGCCTCCCGGGAGGGTTCGTCGGCGAGCTGGGCGGCGGCGACCGCGCGCAGCACCTGCCCCTCGCGCAGCCCGCCGTAGGCCTCCTTCAGGTCGGGTTCGAGGAGGAACGCGAGCTCGCCCGCCTTCCGGGCCCGCTCGCGGCGCAGGTCGCGCAGCTGCGGCAGCAGCCGGGAGGCGGACTGGCGCCAGCTGGCGCGGGTCGCGGTGCGCAGGCGGGCGGCGAGGTCGGCGTCACCGGCGACGAGGCGGGCGTCGAGCAGGCCCAGACCGGCCCGCACGTCGCTCGAGGCGACGGCGACGGCCTGGGCGACGGTGCGCACGGAGTGGTCCAGCCGCAGCCCGGCGTCCCACACCGGGTACCAGACGGCCTCGGCGAGGGCGGCGATCTCCGGGCGGCCGTCGTGCACCAGGACCAGGTCCAGGTCGGCGTGCGGCGGGGGCTCCCGGCGGCCGAGGCTGCCGACGGCGACCAGCGCGAGGCCGTCGGTCCCGGCGCGGGGTGGGGCCGCGCCGCGCCGGGCGGCGGGCGGCGGCGTGCCCTCGACCGCGGCGGCCAGCAGCGCGGCCAGCCAGGCGTCGAGGGCCCGCACCCGCTCCGGCCGGCTCAGCGCGGGCAGCGACTCGGTGTCCAGCACGAACTCCCCATCGCCGTCGGGTCCGGCGCCTGCGCGGCACCGGGAGGAGACGCCGGCCGGGGCGGCGGGTCGCCCCGCCGCACCGGCCGGCCGGTGAGCGGCCGGGGTCCGCTCAGAGCGCGTCGGCGCCGCGCTCGCCGGTCCGGACCCGCACGACCTCGTCGATCGTGGTGACCCAGACCTTGCCGTCGCCGATCTGGCCGGTGGTCGCCGACTCGACGATGGCGTCGACGACGCGGGCGGCGTCGTGCTCGCCGACGACGATCTCGATGCGGACCTTGGGGACGAAGTCCACCTGGTACTCCGCCCCGCGGTAGACCTCGGTGTGGCCCCGCTGGCGGCCGAAGCCCTGGACCTCGCTCACGGTCAGCCCCGCGATGCCGATCAGCTCGAGGGCGTTCTTGACGTCGTCGAGCTTGAACGGCTTGACGATGGCGGTGACGAGCTTCACGCCCGGCTCCCTTCGATGTCGCGGGCCACGCCCTGGGACGGAGAACCCGGCCCGGAGGCGGCCCGGGTCTGCTCACGCAGTGTGCTGCCGCCGCCGCTGCCGAGGGAGTCGAGGTCGTAGCCGGTCTCGGCGTGGACCGCCGTGTCGATGCCGGCCACCTCCTCCTCCTCGCTGATGCGGAAGCCCGTGACCGCCTTGACGAGCATGCCGATCAGGTAGGCGAGCACGAACGAGAAGACCAGCACGGCGAGGGCGCCCACGGCCTGCCGCCACAGCTGGTCGACCCCGCCACCGTAGAAGAGGCCGTCGACGCCGTCGGGGTGCACCGAGGTGGTGGCCGGCGCGCTCGACGTCGCGAACAGGCCGACGGCGAGGGTCCCCCACAGGCCGCCGACCAGGTGGACCCCGACGACGTCGAGCGAGTCGTCGTAGCCCAGCCGGTACTTGAGGCTCACGGCCAGGGCGCAGAGCACACCGGCGATCGCGCCCACGACGAGCGAGCCGACCGGGGACAGCGCGGAGCAGGCGGGCGTGATGGCGACGAGGCCGGCGACCGTGCCGGAGGCCGCGCCCAGCGACGTGGCGTGCCCGTCGCGCAGCTTCTCGGTGACCAGCCAGCCGAGGACGGCGGCGCCGGTGGCGGCCAGGGTGTTGACCCAGACGACCGCGGCGGTGTTGTTGGCGCCCAGCGCCGAGCCGGCGTTGAAGCCGAACCACCCGAACCACAGCAGGCCGGCGCCGAGCATGACCAGCGGCAGGTTGTGCGGCCGCATCGGGTCGCGGCCGAACCCGCGGCGCTTGCCCAGCAGCAGCGCCAGGGCCAGGGCGGCGGCGCCGGCGTTGATGTGCACGGCGGTGCCGCCGGCGAAGTCGACGGCGGCCAGCTGGTTGGCGATCCACCCGCCGGTGTGGGTGACCGTGCCGTCCTCGTCGGTCGCCGTGAAGTCGAAGACCCAGTGCGCGACCGGGAAGTAGACGACGGTCACCCAGAGGCCGGCGAACAGCATCCACGCGCCGAAGCGGGCGCGGTCGGCGATGGCGCCGGAGATCAGCGCGACGGTGATGATCGCGAAGACCGCCTGGAAGCCGACGAAGGCCATGGCCGGGAGCGCGGTGTCGGCGTCGGCCATGAGGCCCTCCAGCCCGAGGAACTCGGTGGGGTCCCCCAGCAGGCCCCCGCCGACGTCGTCGCCGAAGGCGATCGAGTAGCCGAAGAGGACCCACAGCACGGTGACCAGGGCCATCGCGCCGAAGCTCATCATCATCATGTTGAGCACGCTCTTGGCGCGGACCATGCCGCCGTAGAAGAGCGCCAGGCCCGGGGTCATCAGCAGCACGAGCGACGCGCTGGTGAGGATCCAGGCGGTGTTGCCGGTGTCCAGCACGGCAACCTCCTGTCGGGAGTGGGCGGCCGGGGCCGCGGACCCGCGTGGGCGGGACAGGTCGGGCACCGGGGGCGGGCGCTCCCGGCGGGGGTGACCGGCACCCCCGTCGGGGAGGGGGGACCGCGGCGCCCACCGTGCCGCGCTCCTGTTTCCGACGGCGGCGCGCGACTGTTTCGCGCCGGTGAACTCCGGCCCGCGTGTCCGTCGCCGGTGTTTCCCCGCTGTTGCACGGGGCCGGCCGCCGGCGGGCGGGACCTCGTGCGACGCCTTCGCAGGTGCGAGCGATGTGCAATAAGCTGCCCGCCGGAGCCGGCCCGGCTCTCCCCGACCCCGCGGAGGCAGCGTGCACGTCCCGGACGGCTTCCTCGACGCCCCGACCTCGGTCGCCACCGGCGTGCTCGCCGCGGGCACCGTCGCCCTGGCGCTGCGCGGCTCCCGCCGCGAGCTCGACGAGCGCACCGCTCCCCTGGCCGGGCTCACCGCGGCCTTCGTCTTCGCCGTGCAGATGATGAACTTCCCGGTCGGCGCCGGCACGAGCGGTCACCTCATCGGCGGCGCGCTGACGGCGGTGCTCGTGGGGCCGTGGACGGCGGTGCTGTGCATGACGGTCGTCCTCGTCGTCCAGGCGGTCCTGTTCGCCGACGGCGGGCTGACCGCGCTGGGCACCAACGTGACGCTGATGGGGCTGGTGGCCGTCGCGCTCGGCTACGGCGTCACGCGGCTGGTCGTCCGGCTGCTGCCGCGCACCCGCACCGGCGTGCTCGTCGGCGCCGCCGTCGGCGCGTTCGTCTCGGTGCCGGCCGCCGCGATGGCGTTCGTCGGCCTGTTCGCCGTCGGCGGGGTCGCCGACGTCTCCCTCGGCGCGGTCGCCGCGACGATGGGCGGCATCCACCTGCTCATCGGCCTCGGCGAGGCCGCCATCACCGCCGCCGTGCTCAGCGCGGTCCTGGCCGTCCGCCCGGACCTGGTGCACGGGGCGGCCCACCTGCGCCGCCCGGCCGACCTGGCGCCGCGGCCGCTGACCGCCCCGGCCGCCGGGGGCGTGCGGTGAGCCGCCGCAACCGCACGTTCCTGCTCGTCGGTCTGCTGGTCGCGCTGCTGATCGCCGGCGTCGGCAGCTACTACGCCTCCTCCTCCCCCGACGGCCTGGAGAAGTCGGCCGAGCAGGAGGGCTTCGGCTCCACCGCCGAGGACAGCGCCACCGCCGACTCCCCGCTCGCCGACTACGCGGTCAGCGGCGTCGACGACGGGCGGCTGTCCGGCGGCCTGGCCGGCGTCATCGGGGTCGCGGTGACCCTCGTGCTCGCCGGCGGGCTGACGCTCGCCCTGCGCCGGCGCCGCGCCGGGGACACCGTGGCCGGGGACGCCGTGGCCGGGGACGCCGAGGCCGGGGACGCCGGCGGCGAGCCCGCCCCCGCCGACCGGGTGGGCTGAGTGGGGGCCGGGCACGGCGGGGCCCTCGGCGCCGCCTACGTCCCGGGCACCAGCGTCGTCCACCGGCTGCCGCCGCACGTCAAGCTCGTCGCGGTCCTCGCGTTCGCCCTCGTGGTGGTCGCCACCCCGGTGCACGCCGGCTGGGCGTGGGCGGCCTACGGCGGGTTCCTGCTGCTGGTCCTGGCCGTGGCCGCGGCCGCGCGGGTGCCCGCCCGCCGGCTCGTGCGCGGCCTGGCGGTGGAGCTGCCGTTCGTGGTCTTCGCGCTGCTGCTGCCGGTCGTCTCCCGGGGCCCGCGCGTCGAGGTGGCCGGGCTGTCGCTGTCGGAGAGCGGCCTCGCCGCCGGCGGCGGGCTGCTGGCGAAGGCCACCCTGTCGGTGCTCGCCGCGACGGTGCTGGCCGCCACGACCGACGCGCGCGACCTGCTGCGCGGCCTGGAGCGGCTGCGGCTGCCCGCGGCGCTGGTGCAGATCCTGTCCTTCATGATCCGCTACGCCGACGTGGTGACCGGCGAGCTGCGCCGGATGCGGGTCGCCCGCGAGTCGCGCGGCTTCCGCCCCCGCCACCTGGGCGCGCTGCGGGTGCTCGGCCCCGCGGCGGCGTCGCTGTTCGTCCGCTCCTACGAGCGCGGCGAGCGGGTCCACCTGGCCATGCTGTCGCGCGGCTACACCGGCCGGCTCGTCGGCGCCCCGGCCGCCGCGGTCGCCCCGCGGCAGTGGGTCCTCGGCCTGAGCCTGCCCCTGGCCGCCGCCGCCGTGCTCGGGGCGGGGATGCTGGTCGGGTGACCGCGCCCAGCCTGCTCGTCGAGGACGTGGCCTTCGCCTACCCCGACGGGCACCAGGCGCTGTACGGCGTCGACCTGCGCATCGACCCCGGCGAGCGGGTCGCGCTGCTCGGCCCCAACGGGGCGGGCAAGACGACGCTCGTGCTGCACCTCAACGGCGTCCTGGCCGGCGGCCGCGGCCGGGTCACCGTCGCCGGCCTGCCGGTGGAGCGGCGCACGCTGCAGGAGGTGCGCCGCCGCGTCGGCATCGTCTTCCAGGACCCCGACGACCAGCTCTTCATGCCCACCGTGGGCGAGGACGTCGCGTTCGGCCCGCGCAACCTGGGCCTGCCCGAAGGCGAGGTCACCGCCCGGGTCGCCGCCGCGCTGGAGCAGGTCGGCATGGCGGGGGTCGCCGACCGGCCGCCGCACCACCTGTCGTTCGGTCAGCGCCGCCGCGTCGCCGTCGCCACGGTGCTGTCCATGCACCCGGAGGTGCTGGTCCTCGACGAGCCGTCGTCCAACCTCGACCCGGCGGGCCGGCGCGAGCTGGCGGAGGTCCTGCAGGCCCTGCCGGTGACGATGCTGATGGTCACCCACGACCTGCCCTACGCCCTGCAGCTGTGCCCGCGCTCGGTCGTGCTCGACGGCGGCGTGGTCGTGGCCGACGGGCCGACCCGCGAGCTGCTCGCCGACGCCGACCTGCTGGCCCGCCACCGCCTCGAGCTGCCCTACGGCTTCGACCCGACCCGCGTGCCGTAGCGGGGTTGCTCGGCGCGACGGCCCCGTTGCAGGGGCCCGCCGCGAGCTCGCGAGTGGTGGGGGGCAACGGGGTCCTTCTTCACTCCCCGCCGACGAGGGCCTCGGCGAAGGCCTCGGGCTCGAAGGGCGCCAGGTCGTCGGCGCCCTCCCCCAGGCCGACCAGCTTCACCGGGATGCCGAGCTCGCGCTGCACCGAGACGACGATGCCGCCCTTGGCGGTGCCGTCGAGCTTGGTGAGGACGACGCCGGTGACCTCCACCGCCTCGGTGAACACCCGCGCCTGCACGACGCCGTTCTGGCCGGTGGTCGCGTCCAGCACCAGCAGCACCTCAGTGACCGGCGACTGCTTCTCCACCACCCGCTTGATCTTGCCCAGCTCGTCCATGAGGCCGGACTTCGTGTGCAGCCGCCCGGCGGTGTCGACGACGACCGTGTCGATCTCGGCCTCGACACCGGTGCGCACCGCCTCGAACGCCACCGACGCGGGGTCGGCGCCCTCCCGGCCGCGGACGGTCAGCACCCCCACCCGCTCGCCCCACGTCTCCAGCTGGTCGGCGGCGGCGGCGCGGAAGGTGTCGGCGGCGCCGAGGACGACGCTGCGGCCGTCGCCGACGAGCACGCGGGCGATCTTGCCGACCGTCGTCGTCTTGCCGGCGCCGTTGACCCCGACCACGAGGACCACACCCGGGCGCCCCTCGTGCCGCTGCACGCCCAGCGACCGGTCGAGGTCCGGCCCCAGGACGGCGGTCAGCTCGCGGACCAGCAGCGCCCGCAGGTCAGCGCCGGACGCGGTGGCCAGCACCATCGACTGGGTGCGCAGCCGGTCGACGATCTGGGTGGTGGCCGCGACCCCGACGTCGGCGGCCAGCAGGGTCTCCTCGACCTCCTCCCAGTCGTCCTCGGTCAGCTTCTCCCGGGCGAGGACGGTGAGCAGGCCGCGGCCCAGCGACGACTGCGAGCGGGCCAGCCGCGCGCGCAGCCGCACCAGCCGGCCGGCCGAGGGCGGCGGCGTCTCGAAGACCAGCCCCGGCTCGGGCTCGGCCGGCGGCAGCTCGACCGGCACGTCGGGCCGGGTCTCCTCCGCGGCCGTCGTCCCCTGCCCGCTGGCGGTGGCGCCGGCCGGGGCGGCGGGCTCGGTCGGCGGCGCCTGGGGCGGGCGCGGCCGGGTGAGCGTGGTGCCCGCCGCGGCGTCGTCGTCCAGGCGCGTCGTCCGGCGGCCACGGCTCACCAGCAGGCTCGCGCCCACCAGCAGGGCGACGACGAGGATCGCGACCGCGATCAGCACGAACTCCATGTGCCCAGTCTCCCAGGAGACCCCGGGGCCGCACCGGGGGGAATGCCAGCTCCGGGTGGGACCCTGGCCGGCATGCCGCTGCCCGCACGGACCACCCCGGCCCTCCTCCTCGGCCCGCTGCTGCGGCACGTCGACCCCGTCTCGGCGACCGTGTGGGTCGAGACCGACCGCGCCTGCGAGGTGTCGGTGCTGGGCCGGCGCGCGCGCACCTTCCGCGTCGGCGGCCACCACTACGCGCTCGTCCTCGTCGAGGGCCTCGAGCCGGGCAGCACCACCCCCTACGAGGTGCACCTGGACGGCGGACGGGTCTGGCCGGACGCGGCGTCGCCCTTCCCGCCCAGCCGCATCCGCACCCCCGGGCGGCCGGGCCCCTTCACGATCGCCTTCGGCTCCTGCCGGTACGCCACGCCCAGCACCGTGGCGCTGTCGGAGGGCATCCCGCCCGACGCCCTGGACGTCTACGGCTCCCGGGTGGCCGCGCTGCCCGAGGACCGCTGGCCCGACGCGCTGGTGCTGCTCGGCGACCAGGTCTACGCCGACGAGCTGACCGCGGCCACGCGCGAGTGGCTGGGCCTGCGCCGCGGCGAGCCGGTGCCCGAGGACGCGCAGGTCGCCGACTTCGAGGAGTACACCCGGCTGTACGCCGAGTCCTGGTCGGACCCGCAGGTGCGCTGGCTGCTGTCGACGATCCCCTCGTCGATGGTCTTCGACGACCACGAGATGATCGACGACTGGAACACCTCGGCGGCCTGGCGTCGCGAGGTGACGGGCACCGGCTGGTGGGCCGACCGCATCTCCGGTGGCCTGGTCAGCTACTGGGTCTACCAGCACCTGGGCAACCTCAGCCCGCAGGAGCTCGCCGGGAACGCGGTGTGGCAGGCGATGCAGGCCCGCGCCGACGGCGACGACGACGCCGAGCCGCTGCTGCGGGAGCTGGCCGTCGCCGCCGACGGCGACCCGCGCTCGATCCGGTGGAGCTACGTGCGGCACTGGGGCGACGTGCGGCTGGTCATGGTCGACAGCCGCGCCGGCCGGGTGCTCGACGAGCAGGCCCGGCGGATGCTCGACGACGACGAGTTCGACTGGGTCGAGGCGGCGATGCGGCAGGCGGTCGCCGACGGCGTGGAGCACGTCGTCGTCGGCACCTCGCTGCCCTGGCTGCTGCCCCACGCGATCCACGAGGTCGAGCGGTGGAACGAGACCCTCAACGTGCGGCACGAGGGCCGGTGGCGCGGCCGCCTGGCCGAGCGGCTCCGGCAGGCCGCGGACCTGGAGCACTGGGCCGCCTTCGGCGCCTCCTTCGAGCGGCTGGGCCGGGCGGTCACGTCCCTGGCGCGCGGCGAGGCCGGGCGGGCGCCGGCGACCGTCCTGGTCCTGTCCGGCGACGTCCACCACGCCTACGCCGCGGAGCTGACCGAGCCGGGCGGGCTCACCTCCCGGGTGCACCAGCTGACCGTCTCGCCGCTGCACAACCAGGCGCCGCACCCGATCAAGGTCGGCTTCCGGATCGGCTGGAGCGGCTGGGCCCGCCGCCTGATGACGGGCCTGGCGCGCCTCAGCCGCGTCGCGCCCTCGCCGCTGGACTGGACGAAGGCCGCCGGCCCGTTCTTCGGCAACCAGGTGGGCGAGCTGGTCCTCGACGGGCGCAGCGCCCGCTTCCGGTTGCTCGTGGCCGACGAGGAGACCCGCGCCACCGAGGAGCTGCGCGAGGTGCTGGACCTGCCGCTGACCGACACCGTCGCGGCGCAGGTGCAGGCGTGAGCGCGCGGGGGTGAGCGCGCGGGGCCGGGGGTGCGAGGCTGACGGGGTGACCGCCGCCGACCGCCGTCCGGCCCCCGGACCGGACCAGCCGCCGATCCCCGTCCGCCTCGTCACCTTCAACACCCACCACGGGGTGGGCACCGACGACCGGCACGACCTGGCACGCCTGGCGACCGTCCTCGCCGCCGCCGACGCCGACCTGATCTGCCTGCAGGAGGTCGACCGCCGCTTCGGCCCGCGCAGCGAGGACGTGGACCAGGCGCTGCTGCTGTCCCGCGCGCTGGACATGCAGCTGGCCTGGGGTCCGGCCATCGACGAGCCGCGCACCGCCGACGGCGAGCGACGCCAGTACGGCAACGCGCTGCTGTCCCGGCTGCCGGTGCTCGTCAGCGACGTCCACCCGCTGCCGGGGACCGGTGAGCCCCGCAGCGCCCTCCAGACGATGGTCGAGCTCGACGGCGGCGCGCTGTGGGTCACCGCGACCCACCTCATGACGACGTCGGCGGCCGAGCGCGCCGAGCAGGTGGCGGCGCTGGCCGGGCTGCACACCGGGGCGATGGAGACCGGCGTCCTGGTCGGGGACTTCAACGCCGCCCCCGACTTCCCCGAGCTGGCGCCGCTGCGCGAGCGGTTCACCGACGCCTGGGACCTGGCCTCCGCCACCGAGGACCGGGCGGGCTGGCGGTTCTGGCACAGCGGTCAGGGCCTCACCCACCCGGCCGGGGCGCCGCGGCGGCGGATCGACCAGGTGTGGGTCTCCGGCGGGATCGGCGTCGCGTCGGCGCAGGTCCTCGACGGCGAGGGGGCGTCGGACCACCTGCCCGTCGTCGTCGACCTCCTGGTCCCCTCCGGCGTCTGAGGCATGGGAAGCCATCCCCACGTCTGCGCGGCTGAGACGTGGGGATGGCTTCCCATGCCTGAGGCCGGGCTCGCCGTCGGGCGGGCTCGGGCGGCCGTCAGGCGGGCTCGGCCTCGCGCAGGCGCTGGCTGATCACACCGGTGATGCCGTCCCCGCGCATGCTCACCCCGTACAGGGCGTCGGCGATCTCCATCGTCCGCTTCTGGTGGGTGATGATGATCAGCTGCGACGTCGCCCGCAGCTGCTCGACCAGGGTCAGCAGCCGGCCGAGGTTGACGTCGTCGAGAGCCGCCTCGACCTCGTCGAGCACGTAGAACGGCGACGGGCGGGCCCGGAAGATCGCCACGAGCAGCGCCACCGCCGTCAGGGACCGCTCGCCGCCGGACAGCAGCGACAGCCGCTTGACCTTCTTGCCCGGCGGCCGGGCCTCGATCTCCACGCCGGTGGTGAGCATGTCGCCGGGGTCGGTCAGCGTCAGCCGCCCCTGCCCGCCGGGGAACAGGACGGCGAAGACCTGCTCGAACTCCCGCTGCACGTCGGCGAACGCGGCGGCGAAGACGTCGTGGATGCGGCCGTCGACCTCGCGGACGACGGTGAGCAGGTCGCGGCGGGTGGCCTCCAGGTCCTGCAGCTGGGTGGCCAGGAAGGTGTGCCGCTCCTCCAGCGCCGCGAACTCCTCCAGCGCCAGCGGGTTGACCTTGCCCAGCGTGGCCAGGTCCCGCTCGGCGCGGGCGGCCCGCCGCTCCTGGGCGGCCCGGTCGTAGGGCACCGGCTGCGGCTCGGGCTCCCCCGCCTGCTCGGCCGCGGCCAGCTGCGCCGGGGACGGCGGGACGGGCGCGGACGGTCCGTACTCGGCGACCAGCGCCGGCAGGTCGACGCCGAACTCCTCCACCGCGCGCGCCTCCAGCGCCTCGATGCGGTACCGCTGCTCGGCGCGGGCGACCTCGTCGCGGTGCACCTCGTCGGTGAGCCGCTCCAGCTCGGCGGTCGCCGTCCGCACCCGGCTGCGCACCTCCAGCAGCTCGGCCTCGGCGGCGCCGCGGCGGCGGGCCAGCTCGTCGCGCTCGGCGGCGGCCCGCGACAGCGACCCGGCCAGGGCGGTCAGCGCCGCGTCGGCGTCGGCGCGCACCCGCGCGGCGACCGCGGCGCCGCGCTGGCGGGCGGCGCGGGCGGCCGCGGCGCGCTCGCGGGCGGCCCGCTCCTGGCGGGCCTGCCGGCGCAGCGACTCGGCGCGGCCGGACAGCGCGCGGGCGCGCTCCTCGGCGGTGCGGACGGCGAGCCGCGCCTCGGTCTCGGCCCGGCCGGCCGCGGCGACCTCCAGGCGCAGCCGGTCGCGCTCCTCCGACGACGGCTCGTCCGCCAGCGGCTCGGCCTCGGCCGCGGCCAGCCGCTCCGCGAGCCCGGCGAGCGCGGTCTCGGCCTGCTCCAGCGCCTGCTCGGCCCGCACCCGGGCGGCCGCCGAGCGGTCGGCCTCCGCGGTGGCGGACCGGGCGGCGGCGCCGAGCTCGGCGAGCTCCGTGGCGACGGCGGACCGGCTGCGGTCGGCGGCCTGCCGGGCGGCGAGGGCGGTCTCCACGTCGGCCGAGCGGGCGCGGGCGGCCTCGCGGGCGGCGGCGAGCTCGTCGGCGAGCGCGGCCGCCCGGGCCGCGGCGGCCTCGAGGGCGCGGCCGGCCTCCTCCACCCGCGCCCGCACCTCGAGCCCGGTCGGGGCGTCGGCCTGCCCGCCGGCCGCCCAGTCGGCGCCCACCAGGTCGCCGCCGGCGGTGACGGCCCGCACCCGCGGGTGGGTGCCCACCAGAACGGTGGCGTCGTCGAGGTCCGGCACGACCGCGACCCGGTCCAGGGCGCGGGCCAGGGCGGGGGCGAGGTCGTCGGACGCGGTCACCAGGTCGAGCGCCCAGCGCGCGCCCCTGGGCAACTGCGGCCACCCCTCGCGCGGCAACGGCGGCAGGCCGGCGGTGACCAGCAGCGCCACCCGCCCGCCGGCGCCGTCCTTCAGGTGGGCCAGCGCCGCCGCGGCCTCGGGCACGCCGGTGACGACGACGGCGTCGGCCATCCCCGCGAGCGCCGCGGCCAGGGCCGTCTCCGCGCCGGGGGCGACGGTCAGCCGGTCGGCCAGCGGGCCGAGGACCCCGGGCAGCCCGGCCGCCAGGACGGCGGCGGCGCCGTCGGCGGGCGCCAGGCCGGAGGCGAGCGCGTCGCGGCGGGCCTGCGCGCCGGCCCGGTCGCGCTCGGCGGCCCGCTCGGCGGCGGTCAGCTCGGTGACCCGGCGGGCGGCCTCGGCGTGCGCGGCCACCGCGTCCGAGTGGGCGGTGACGAGCGCGCCGTCGCCGTCCTCCTGCTCGGTCAGGGCCTCGCGCCGCTCGGCCAGCCGCTGAGCCGCGGCCTCGGCCCGCTGGGCCGCCTCGTCCGCGGCCGTGGCCAGCCGGCCGATCTCGGCCTGCCCGGCGGCGACCCGGGAGCGGGCGGCGGCGACCTGGCCGGACAGCCGGGCCAGCCCCTCCCGGCGGTCGGCCAGGGCGCGGGTGGCGGCCACCCACGCCTTCTCCGCGGCGGTCAGGGCGGTGTCGAGCTCGGCCCGTGCGGCGACGGCGGCGGCCAGGCGTCCGCGTTCGGCCTCCAGCCCGGCGGCGAGCTCGGCCTCCGTGGCGGCGATCCGGTCGGCCTCGGCCTCCAGCTGCTCGGGGTCCCGGCCGCTGCTCGCGACGGCGGGCGCCGCGGACAGGTGCCGCTGCCGCTCCCCGGCGAGGGAGGCGACCGCGCGGAAGCGCTCGGTCAGCGCCGACAGCCGGTACCAGGTGTCCTGCGCACCGCCCAGCAGCGGGGCGTTGGCCGCCAGGGCCGACTCCAGCGCCGACTCGCGCCCGGCGACACCGGCGAGGTCGGCCTCCACGACGGCGCGGCGCTGCCGGGCAGCGGTCTCGTCGGCGACGTCCTTGTTCAGCGCCTCGCGCAGCCGGACGAGGTCGTCGGCCAGCAACCGCAGGCGGGCGTCGCGCAGGTCGGCCTGCACGCCCGCGGCGCGGCGGGCGACCTCGGCCTGGCGGCCCAGCGGCTTGAGCTGGCGGCGCAGCTCCGCGGTGAGGTCGGCCAGCCGGTCGAGGTTGGCCTGCATCGCGTCGAGCTTGCGGAGCGCCTTCTCCTTGCGCCGGCGGTGCTTCAGGACGCCGGCGGCCTCCTCGACGAAGGCACGGCGGTCCTCGGGCCGGCCGGACAGCACGGCGTCGAGCTGCCCCTGGCCGACGATGACGTGCTGCTCACGGCCGATGCCGGAGTCGCTGAGCAGCTCCTGCACGTCGAGCAGGCGCACCTTGTCGCCGTTGATCTCGTACTCGCTCTCCCCGGAGCGGTACATGCGGCGGGTGATCGACACCTCGGTGTAGTCGATCGGCAGGGCGCCGTCGGCGTTGTCGATCGTGAGCGTCACCTCGGCCCGGCCCAGCGGCGGGCGGCCGGCCGTGCCGGCGAAGATGACGTCCTCCATCTTGCCGCCGCGCAGGCTCTTGGCACCCTGCTCCCCGAGAACCCAGGCGATGGCGTCGACGACGTTGGACTTGCCCGAGCCGTTGGGGCCGACGACCGCGGTGATGCCCGGTTCCAGGCGGAGGGTCGTCGCGGACGCGAAGGACTTGAAGCCCTTGAGCGTCAGGCTCGACAGGTGCACGAGACGGGGAGGCTAGCGGAGGAGGCGGCCCGGGCCCGGGGAACCGGGGCGCGTGTGGCCCCGCCGGTGCGGGGCCGCGACGTCCCTCGTCAGGCCAGCGCCGGCTCGGTGTTGTCGCCGGCCATGCTCAGCAGCTCGGAGGCGATGACGGCGTCGCGGGCCGCGTCGCGCTGCGCGCGGAGCTCCTCGAGCTCGGCTTCCAGGCGGCGTACCCGCGCCCGCAGGGCGGCGTTCTCCTCGACGACCAGCTGCGCCGGGCTGACGACGTGACCGAACAGGGCCTTGGCCATGGTTGTGGCGGCCTTCCTACAGCGGGAGGTGTGCCCGGCGCCCCGGATCGCGGTCGGCGCGGGCTGGATACCACAAGGGTGACAGGGAGGGACACGCAGGTCAACGGCGCGCTGCCGAGGTCCCGTGTCCGGGGGATGTCGCGTTCGTCACGCCGTGGTGAAGTCCCGCAGTCCCTGCACGTCGGCGTCGTGGGCGTCGACCGAGCGCACCGACCCCGGGGCATCGGGCCCGGCGAGCGCGGCGACGACGGCGCGGACGGCGTCCTCGCGGCCCTCGAGCACGACCTCCACGGAGCCGTCGGCGCGGTTGGTCGCCGAGCCGGCCAGGCCCGCGTCCCGGGCGAGCCCGCGCACGAACCACCGGTAGCCCACGCCCTGGACCAGGCCGGACACCACCGCGACGACGCGGACCGTGCCGCTCACGCCGGCGACCGCCGCGGCCGCGGGCGCGGCTGGCAACGGGGGCAGCTGTAGCTGGACCGGTTCATGAAGGACTCGCGCCGGATCGGGGTGCCGCAGCGCGGGCAGGGCCGGTCGGCCTGCCCGTAGACGGCCAGGAAGCGGGAGAAGTACCCGCTCTGCCCGTTGACGTCGACGTAGAGGGAGTCGAAGGAGGTGCCGCCCTGCGCCAGCGCCTCCCCCAGCACGTCGCGCACGCCCTGCAGCAGCGCGGTGACCTGCGGGCGGGTGAGGGCGTCGGTGGGCCGGGCGCCGTGCAGCCGGGCGCGCCACAGCGACTCGTCGGCGTAGATGTTGCCGACCCCGCCGATCAGCGTCTGGTCCAGCAGCGCCCGCTTCACCTCGGTGTGCCGGCGCCGCAGCGCGGCGCTGAACGCGGCCTCGTCGAAGGCGGGGTCCAGCGGGTCGATGGCGATGTGGGCCAGCCGCGCGGGCAGCTCGTCCCGGACCGCCTCCTCGACCGCCAGCCCCCCGAACGTCCGCTGGTCGACGAACCGCAGCTCGCGGCCGCCGTCGGTGAAGGTGAACCGGGCCCGCAGGTGCACCCCGTCGGGCTGGCTGGGCTTCTCCACCAGCAGCTGGCCGCTCATGCCCAGGTGCGCGACCAGCGCCCGGCCGGACGGCGTCCCGTCGGGCTCGGCGACCGGCAGCCACAGGTACTTGCCCCGGCGGTGGGCCGCGGTCAGGGTGCGCCCGGTCAGGGCGGCGACGAAGTGCTCGACGCCCTCGAGGTGCCGGCGCACCGCCCGGGGGTGGCGCACCTCGACGGTGGCGACGGTGCGGCCGGCGACCCACTGGGCCAGGCCCCGCCGGACCACCTCGACCTCGGGCAGCTCGGGCACCGCGGATCAGCTCGCGGGGGCGCCGGCCGCGGGCTCGACCGGGGTGTCGGCGGTCAGCGCGCGCCAGGCGGCCTCGGCGGCACCCTGCTCGGCGGCCTTCTTGGTGCGGCCGCCACCGCGGCCGTACTCGGTGCCCGACAGCAGCACGGCGGCGGTGAAGCTCTTGGCGTGGTCGGGGCCGG
Source organism: Blastococcus sp. SYSU D00695 (assembly GCF_054050555.1). Classification (NCBI taxonomy): domain Bacteria; kingdom Bacillati; phylum Actinomycetota; class Actinomycetes; order Geodermatophilales; family Geodermatophilaceae; genus Blastococcus; species Blastococcus sp. SYSU D00695. Next base: position 72,590 of record NZ_JBJGZP010000020.1, read on the forward strand.
TGTCCTCGACCACGTAGGTGGGCGCCCCCAGACCCCGGGCGGCGCCGAGCTCCTGCAGGCTGGTCTTCCAGTCCAGGCCGGCACCGCGGGTGGCCGCCTCGGCCAGCAGCGGGTCGAACAGGCGGTGCACGATCGCGGCCGCGACGTCCAGGCCGAGGCCGAGGTGGAGCGCGCCGATCAGCGCCTCCATGGCGTCGGCGAGGATCGAGTCCTTGTCCCGGCCGCCGGTGGTCTCCTCGCCGCGGCCCAGCAGCAGGTGCGGGCCGATGCCGCCGTCGCCGAGCCGCCGCGCGACACCGGCCAGCGACGTCATGTTGACCACGGAGGCGCGCAGCTTGGCCAGCTGCCCCTCGGGCAGGTCGGGCTGGCTGCGGTACAGCTCGTCGGTGACGACCAGGCCGAGCACCGAGTCCCCGAGGAACTCCAGCCGCTCGTTGGTCGGCAGCCCGCCGTTCTCGTACGCGAACGACCGGTGGGTCAGCGCCAACGCCAGCAGGCCGCCGGGCAGCTCGACGCCGAGGGCGCCGAGCAGCCAGGCGGCCGCGGACTCGGCGTGGGCGGCCCCGCCCGGCGACGGGCTCGGGCCGGTGCCGGTGGCCGGTGCGGCCGCGGCGGGGCTCCCCACGATCGGTCGGGTCAGACCGAGAGGACCTGACGGCCCTCGTACTGGCCGCAGGTCGGGCAGGCCTGGTGCGGGGGCTTGAGCTCGCCGCAGGCCCGGTTCGGGCACGGCGACAGGGTGGGGGCGGTCGCCTTCCACTGCGAGCGGCGCGCGCGGGTGTTGCTGCGGGACATCTTCCGCTTCGGGACGGCCACGTCAGTTCTCCTTCGGGTTGGAACCGCCAGGAGCGCCCGGCGGGGGTGTGAGCTTGCCGGCGAGGCCGGCCCAGCGGGGGTCGACCAGCTCGTGCGAGTGGTCGGCGGGGAGGTCGTCGAGGCGCTCGCCGCAGTCGGCGCACAGCCCCGAGCAGTCCTCGGTGCAGGTCGGCGACAGCGGCAGGGCGAGGACGACGGCGTCACGCACCATCGGCTCCAGGTCGAGGTGGTCGCCCTCGACGCGGCGCACCTCGTCCTCCTCGCTCGTGGCCTCGGTGGTGCTGCCGGAGTAGGCGAAGAGCTCCTGCACGGGGAGGTCGAGGGTGTCCTCGACGTCGTCCAGGCAGCGGGCGCACTGGCCCCGCAGCGGGGCCTGCACGTCGCCGCTGACGAGGACGCCCTCCATGACCGCCTCGAGCCGCAGGTGCAGCTGCACCGGCGCACCCTCGGGGACGCCGATGAGCTCGACGCGGAACCCCTCGGGCGCCGGGACCGCGCGGTCCAGCTCGGTCATCGACCCGGCCCGGCGGCCCAGCTCCCGCAGGTCCACGCGCCAGGGGTCGGCGGCGGAGCGCCGGGCGTCCGGGGACGCGGCGCCGGGGCGGGGCTGCGGTGCGGCAGGCATGTCGGTACTCACGGGTCGGGAGAGGGAGGGGCCCGGCGGGGTGTGCACCCACGTCCGGAGCAGTCGCCAAGACTACCCGATGCGCGACGGCCCCCGTCGGACCGGCGGGCACCCCCCGCAGCGACCGCGCCGGGGGCGGGCGGCCCTCCTACTCGCGGAGGGTCAGCCGGGCCTTGTCGACCGAGCGCATCATGCGCTCCAGCGTGGTGCCGAAGTCGGCCAGCCGGCTGTCGACGTACTCGTCGACCTCGGCGCGCATGCGGGCCACGTCGGCGACGGTCTGCGCGCCCAGCTCGTCGGCGCGGGCGACGGCGGAGCGGTAGACCTCGGTCTCGGTGATCAGCCGCTCGTGCTCCTCCGCGGCCGCCGCGAGCAGCTCCGCCTGCTGTGCCTGGGCGTCGGCGAGCACCGCCTCGTGGTGCAGCCGGGCCTCCTCGATGAGCCGGGCGGCCTCCGCCTCCGCCTCCGCCAGCACGTCCTCGGCCTCGGCCTGGGCCTGGGCCAGCAGCTCGTCGCGCTGGCGGCGGGCCACCCCGAGGATCTCCTCGCGCTGCCGCCGGGCGCCGGAGACCAGCTGCTCGCTCTCCCCGCGGGTGCGCCCGGTCAGCCGCTCGGCCTCGGCCTGCGCCTGCTGGAGGATCTCGGTGCGCTGCTCGACGATGCGCCCGGCCTGCTGCACCTCGTCGGGCAGGTTCTCGCGCAGCTCGTCGAGCAGGTCGAGCAGGTGGTCGCGCGGCACCATGCAGGAGCCGGACATGGGCACGCTGCGCGCGTGCTCGATGACCTGGCTGAGCTCGTCGACGACGTCGTAGAGCCGGTACACGACCTCCGTCACCGGCCCTCCTCCCGCTGCGCGACGAGGCGGTCGAGGACGGCCGCGGGCACCAGCCGGGAGACGTCGCCCCCGAAGGTCGCGATCTGCTTGACCAGGCTCGAGGACAGGTGCCCGACCTGCGGCGCGGTCGGCACGAACAGCGTCTCGATGCCGGCCAGCTCGCGGTTCATCTGGGCCATCTGCAGCTCGTACTCGAAGTCGCTCACGGCGCGCAGGCCCTTGACGATCACCGGGATGTCGTGGGCGCGGCAGTAGTCGACCAGCAGGCCGTGGAAGCTGTCGACGACCACGTTCGACAGGCCCGCGCACGCCTCGCGGAGCAGCTCCATGCGCTCCTCGACGGTGAACAGGCCGGCCTTGCCGGGGTTCACCAGGACCGCCACGACCAGCTCGTCGTAGAGGCCGGCGGCACGGGAGATGACGTCGACGTGGCCGTTGGTGACCGGGTCGAACGAACCGGGGCAGACGGCGCGCCTCACGACAGCCGACCGTACCGGAGCACGGCCTCCCCGTAGCGGCGATCGCGGATGCCGGTCAGGGGTGTCGGCCACTCCCACGCCGGTTCGCGGCTGGACCGCTCCACCACCACCACCGCCTCCTCGGCCAGCCAGCCCCCGCCGGTCAGCGCCGAGAGCACGCCGAGGACCTCGGCGACCGGGACGGCGTACGGCGGGTCGGCGAGGACCAGGTCGAACCGGGCCGGCGGCGGCCCGGCGACGACCGCGGGCACCGACCCGGCGACCACGCGGGCACCCGGCAGCCCCACGGCGGCCACGTTGGCCCGCAGCACCGGCAGCACCCGCGGCCCGGACTCGACGAGCACCGCCTGCGCGGCGCCGCGCGACAGGGCCTCCAGCCCCAGGGCGCCGGAGCCGGCGTACAGGTCGAGCACCGCCGCGCCGTCGAGGTCGAGCAGCGCGGTCAGGCTGTTGAACAACCCCTGCCGGGCCTTGTCGCCGGTGGGGCGCACGCCCGAGGGCGGCACCGCGAGCCGCCGCCCCCCGGCGACACCCGCGATCAGCCGGGTCACGTCCGCGGCCCCGGGACGGGGTCCTGCCTCATGCCTTCTCCAGGTATCCCGCGCGCTCGTCGGTGGCCAGGGCCGCCACCTCCATGGCCAGGCCGGGGTGCTCGGCCAGGCCCCGCTCGGTGGCCAGCAGGGCGGTCGCCTCGGCGCGGGCGCGGGCGATGAGCTCCTCGTCCTCCAGCAGCGACAGCAGCCGGATGCCCGAGCGCCGCCCCGACTGCGCCGCTCCCAGGACGTCGCCCTCGCGGCGGGTCTCCAGGTCGACCCGGGCCAGCTCGAAGCCGTCGGAGGTGGCGGCCACGGCGGCCAGCCGCTGCCCGGTGGTCGAGGACGACGACGCCTCCGACACCAGCAGGCACAGCCCGGCGTGCTTCCCGCGGGCCACCCGCCCGCGCAGCTGGTGCAGCTGGCTCACGCCGAAGCGGTCGGCGTCCATCACGACCATCACGGTGGCGTTGGGCACGTCGACGCCGACCTCGACGACCGTCGTGGCCACGAGCACCTGCGTCTCCCCGGACGCGAAGGCCCGCATCCGGGCGTCCTTCTCGTCGGGGGGCAGCCGGCCGTGCAGGACGTCGAGCCGCAGGCCGGCCAGCGGCCCGGTGCGCAGCGCCTCGGCGACGTCGAGCACCGCCAGCGGCGGCCGGCGGTCCGAGCCGTCGTCGGCCGGCGCGCCGTCGTCGTCCCCCGGCTCGTCCTCGGTGCCGCCCTTCTCCTCCTCCAGGTCCCCGATCCGCGGGCAGACGACGTAGGCCTGCCGGCCGGCGGCGACCTCCTCGCGCAGCCGCTCCCACGCGCGGTCGAGCCACGCCGGCTTCTCCGCCACCGGCACCACCGAGCTGCGCACCCCGCCGCGGCCGCTGGGCAGCTGCCGCAGCGTGGAGACCTCCAGGTCGCCGTAGACGGTCATCGCCACCGTGCGCGGGATGGGTGTGGCCGTCATGACGAGGACGTGCGGCGGCCGGGTGCCCTTGGCCCGCAGCGCGTCGCGCTGCTCGACGCCGAACCGGTGCTGCTCGTCGACCACGACCAGGCCGAGGTCGGCGAACTCCACGCCCTCCTGCAGCAGCGCGTGGGTGCCGATCACGATGCCGGCGCTGCCGTCGGCGACCGCGGCGCGGGCCTCCCGGCGGGCGGCGGCCCGCTGCGAGCCGGTCAGCAGCACCACCCGGGTGCCGGCCGGGTCGCCGTCCAGCTCCCCGGCGCGGCCGAGCGGGCCGAGCAGCGCGCCGATGCCGCGGGCGTGCTGCGCGGCGAGGACCTCGGTGGGGGCCAGCAGCGCGGCCTGCCCCCCGGCGTCGACGACCTGGGCCATCGCCCGCAGCGCGACGACGGTCTTGCCCGAGCCCACCTCGCCCTGCAGCAGCCGGTGCATCGGGGTGTCCCGGTCGAGCTCGGCGGCCAGCTCCTCGCCGACGTCCCGCTGGCCCTCGGTGAGGGCGAACGGCAGCGCGGCGTCGACGGCGTCCAGCAGGCCCCCCGGGCGCCGCGGCCGGGCGGTGCCGGGCTCCAGCGCCGCGGCCCGGCGCCGGGCGGCCAGGGTGAGCTGCAGGGTGAGGGCCTCGTCGAACTTGAGCCGCTCCTCGGCCCGCTCGACGTCCTCGGTGCCGGTGGGCCGGTGGATGTCCAGCAGCGCCGCCGGCAGGCTCGGCAGCCCGTGCCGGGCGCGGATCGCCTCCGGCAGCGGGTCGGTCACGAAGCCGAAACCGCCGCCGGAGTCCAGCAGCAGCTTCACCGAGCGCTGCAGCACCCAGCTGCTGACCTCCTTGCTCGCCGGGTAGATCGGGATGAGCGCGCGGGCCCACTCCTCGTCGTCGTCCCCGGTGATCAGGTGGAAGTCGGGGTGCGCGAACTGCTTGCTGTTGCGGTACTCACCGACGGTCCCGGCGAACAGGCCCCAGTCGCCCTCGTGCAGCTGGGCGTGGCGGTGGTTGAAGAAGACCAGCTGCATCGTCCCGGCGCCGTCGCCGACGGTGACCTCGGTGAGCATCCCGCGGCGCTGGCGCATCGGCCGGGTGGTCACCCGGCGGACCTGGGCCAGCACGGTGACCCGGTCACCGACCTGCAGGTCGTCCAGGCGGGCCATCTCCCCCCGCTTGGCGTAGCGCCGCGGGTAGTGCCGCAACAGGTCGCGCACGGTGTGCAGGTTCAGCGAGGTCGCCATGGCCTTCGAGGTCTTGGGGCCCAGCACCCTCGACAGGTCGGTGGTCAGGTCGAACGCCACTCACTCCACCCCCACCAGGAGCGGCACCCCCGCCGCCCCGCCGTCGTACCGGACCACCTCGACCGTCGGGTGCGTGGTCGCCAGGTGCCGGCAGGCGACGTCGCCCAGCCCCGCGTCGGGGCCGACGACGAGCGTGGCCAGCTCGCCGCCGGCCGACAGGAGCCGGTCCAGCAGCTCGCACGCGACCGCGTCGCGGTCGCGCCCCACGACCACGACGTCGCCCTCCGCCGAGCCCAGGGTGTCCCCCGGCCGGCAGCGGCCCGCGGTGGTCAGCGCCTCCTGGTCGGCGACGGTGATCTCCGCCCACCGGGTCGCGGCGGCGGCCTCGGCCATGGTCACCACGTCGTCGCCGAAGTGCCGCGAGGGGTCGGCGACGGCGATCGCGGCCAGCCCCTGCACCGGCGACCGGGTGGGCAGGACGGCCACCTCCCGGCCCAGCTCGCGGGCGCGGACGGCGGCCCGGGCGGCCACGGGCGCCAGCCCGGCGTCGTTGGGCAGGACGACGACCGCGGCGGCGGTGCAGCCGAGCACCTCGGCGAGCACGTCGTCCTCGGTGACGCCGTCGGGGCCGCAGGTGACCACGAACACGCCCTCGCCGGCGAACAGCGCCGCCAGGCCCTCGCTGGGCACCAGCGCGACCACCGCGCGGGTGCCCTGCGCGGGCGCCGCCCGGGGCACGGGCGCCAGCGGGGTCACCGAGATCCGGTACGGCCGGCCGGCCTCGATGCCGGCCTCGATCGCCGCACCGACGTCGGCGACGTGCACGTGGACGTTCCACTCCCGGCCGGTGGGCGTGTCGACGCCGACGACGACGAGGCTGTCGCCGAGCTCGGCCAGCCGCGACTGCAGGCGGGCGACGCCGGCCTCGTCGGCGCCGGAGAGCAGGTACTGCACCTCGCTGCCGGGGCCCGCGGGCGGCTGGTGCGGGGCGTCGTGACCACCGTGGGCGGAGCGCCCCGAGGGGCGACCGGCGGCCCCGTGCGCGTGCGGCTCGCGGCGGACCAGCGGCGGCCGGGCCGGCTCGACGCCGGTGACGGTGGTGACCAGCGCGTCGAGCACCAGGCAGAGCCCGGCGCCTCCCGCGTCGACGACGCCGGCCTCGCGGAGCACGGCGAGCTGGGCGGGGGTGGCCTCCAGCGCCACGCGCGCGCCGTCGGCGGCGGCCCGGACGACCTCGTCGAGCCCCGTGCGCCCCTCGGCGACCGCGGCGACCGCGGCCTCTCCCCCGGCGCGGGCCACGGTGAGGAAGGTGCCCTCCTCCGGCTCGGCGACGGCGCGGTAGCCGGCCTCGGCCGCGCCCTGCAGCGCGGCGGCGAAGGCCGGACCGTCGGCCGGGCCGGCGCCGGCCAGCCGGTCGGCCAGGCCCCGGAACACCTGCGCCAGGATCGTGCCCGAGTTCCCCCGGGCCCCGAGGACGGCGCCGCGGGCCAGCACCGTCCACGCCGACTCCCCCGGCGCCCGGCCCTCCTGCTCCAGCGCGGCCAGCGCGGCCTCGGCGGTGAGCAGCAGGTTCGTCCCGGTGTCGCCGTCGGGGACCGGGAAGACGTTCAGGTCGTCGAGCCGGCCCCGGGCCTGCGCCAGCGCGGCGACCGCGGCCCGGCACCAGCGGCCGGCCGCGGCGTCGTCCAGCACCGGCAACACGGCGGGAGAGTACCCACGGGCAGCGACGTCCCCGGGGCGCGCGACGGCGCCGGGGGGAAGCGGTTAGACTGGCCGACGGTCTGTACGCGGCTGCCGTTCCGAGCGCCGCGGAGAAGTGAACGAACTCTGGGAGTGATCCACCGTGGCTGCCGTCTGCGATGTGTGTGGCAAGGGGCCCGGTTTCGGTATGTCGGTGTCGCACTCGCACCGCCGCACGCCGCGCCGTTGGAACCCGAACATCCAGTCCGTGAAGGCCCTCGTGGCCCCGGGCAACCGTCGCCGGATCAACGCGTGCACCTCGTGCATCCGCGCCGGCAAGGTCGTCCGCGCGTAGGCGCGGACACCCGCTCGGAACGCCGGGCCCCGGGGACCATCGGTCCCCGGGGTCTTTCGCGTCCCCGGGAGCTCCTCCCCGGGAGCTCCTCCCCGCGCCCGCACCCCGCTGCCCCCGCCCCCCTCCGGGGGGGGGGGGGGGGGGGGGGGGGGGGGGGGGGGGGGGGGGGGGGGGGGGGGGGGGGGGGGGGGGGGGGGGGGGGGGGGGGGGGGGGGGGGGGGGGGGGGGGGGGGGGGGGGGGGGGGGGGGGG
>NZ_JBJGZP010000021.1:0-73921 GCF_054050555.1 Blastococcus sp. SYSU D00695
CCCCCCCCGCGCCCGCCCCCCGCGCCCCCCCACCGCGGGGCCGGGCCCCCGCGGCGCGGCCCCCCCCCCCGCCCCCCCCCGCCCGCCCACATCACCGGCGGGCGGGCCGGCGGCTACGGCTTGCGGAGCACCCGCAGCAGCCAGACGGTCCGCGACGGGAGCTCGATCGGGCCCGGGGCCACGACGGCCGGGGCCGGCGTCGCGCCCGTCGGGTACTCGGTGGAGACGACGAACTCGTAGCCGTCGCTCCACGGTGCCCCCGGCAGGTGCACCGTCCGCGGCTCGGGACCGGCGTTGAGCCACACGAGGTAGGACTCGTCCTGCACCGGCCGGCCGTGGTCGTCGCGGTGGCGGATGCCGCGCCCGTCGAGGTACATGCCGATGGTCTGCAGGCCGGTGTCGAACCAGTCGGCGGTGGTCAGCTGGCCGCCGTCGGGGGCGAACCAGGCCAGGTCGCGGGTGCCGCCGGTGCCGGGGATCTCGTGCCCGTCGAAGAACGCCTCCTGGCGCAGCACCGGCGACGCGCGCCGCACCGCGACCAGCCGCGAGACGAACTCCCGCAGGTCGCCGTCGACGTCGGACCAGTCCAGCCAGGAGAGCTCGTTGTCCTGGCAGTAGGCGTTGTTGTTGCCCCGCTGGGTGCGGCCCAGCTCGTCGCCGGCGGTGATCATCGGCACGCCCGTGGACAGCAGCAGCGTCGCCAGCAGGTTGCGCACCTGGCGCCCGCGCAGCCCGGTGACCGCCGGGTCGTCGGTGGGTCCCTCGACGCCGCAGTTCCAGTTCCGGTTGTGGCCCTCGCCGTCCCGGTTGTCCTCGCCGTTGGCCTCGTTGCGCTTGTGCTCGTAGGTGACCAGGTCGCGCAGGGTGTAGCCGTCGTGGGCGGTGACGAAGTTGACGCTGGCGAACGGCCGGCGCCCGTCGGAGCGGTACAGGTCCGAGGAGCCGGTCAGCCGGTAGGCCAGGTCCCGGACGCCGACCTGCGCGCCGGACCAGACGTCGCGCACGGTGTCGCGGTAGAGCCCGTTCCACTCGGTCCACAGCGGCGGGAAGTTCCCCACCTGGTAGCCGCCCTCGCCGACGTCCCACGGCTCGGCGATCAGCTTGACCGAGCTGACCACCGGGTCCTGGTGGACGACGTCGAAGAACGCCGACAGCCGGTCGACGTCGTGCATCGAGCGGGCCAGCGCCGCGGCGAGGTCGAAGCGGAACCCGTCGACGTGCATCTCGGTCACCCAGTAGCGCAGCGAGTCCATGAGCAGCGCCAGCACCTGCGGCCGCCGCACGTCCAAGGTGTTCCCGCAGCCGGTGTAGTCGGTGTACCGGGCGGGGTTGGCCCCGTCGAGCCGGTAGTAGCCGCGGTTGTCGATGCCCTTGAACGACAGCGTGGGCCCGGCGTGGTCGCCCTCGGCGGTGTGGTTGTAGACGACGTCGAGGACCACCTCGATGCCGGCGGCGTGCAGAGCCTTGACCATCGCCTTGAACTCGGTGACCTGCCCGCCGCCGGACCCGGTGGAGCTGTAGGCGGCGTGCGGGGCGAAGTAGCCCAGCGTGTTGTAGCCCCAGTAGTTGGTCAGTCCGCGCCGCAGCAGGTGCGGCTCGCTGACGAAGTGGTGCACCGGCAGCAGCTCGACGGCGGTGACGCCGAGGGACTGCAGGTGCTCGACGAACGCCGGGTGGGCCAGCCCCGCGTAGGTGCCGCGCAGCGCCGGGGGGACGTCGGGGTGGCGCATCGTCGCCCCCCGCACGTGCACCTCGTAGATGACGGTGTCCGACCAGCGGGTGCCCGGCCGCCGGTCGCCGTCCCACGGGAACGGGTCGTGGACGACGACGCCGCGCGGCACGAAGGGCGCCGAGTCGGTGGTGTCGGGGACGGGGGAGTCGACGGCGTCCCCGGGGTAGCCGAACAGCGCCGGGTCCAGGGTCAGCTCGCCGTCCACGGCGCGGGCGTAGGGGTCCAGCAGCAGCTTCGCCGGGTCGTGCCGCAGACCGGAACCCGGGTCGTAGGCGCCGTGCACCCGGAAGCCGTAGCGCTGGCCCGGGCCGACGCCGGCCACCCGGCCGTGCCAGACCTGGTGGGTGGTCTCCGCCAGGCGGTGGCGGTGCTCGGTGCCGTCGGGGTCGAACAGGCACAGGTCCACCGCCTGCGCCCCGGCCGACCAGAGCGCGAAGTTGGTCCCGGTGCCGTCCCAGTGCGCCCCGAGGGGGGCGGGGGACCCCGGCCACACCTCGAGGTCGTCGCCTGCGGTGCGCCTGCCGTCGTCCGCCACAGGTCGATCCTGCCAACCCCGGCCACCGGAGGGGTTGGTTGGATGGGGTCGTGTCGAGTCCCGCCCCGTCCGAGCCGGTCGTCGAGATCCGCGGGGTCGACGTGGTGCGGGGGCAGGCGCACCTGCTGCGCGGCGTCGACTGGACCGTCCGGTCCGACGAGCGCTGGGTGCTGCTGGGCCCCAACGGCGCCGGCAAGACGACCCTGCTGCAGTTGGTGTCCGCGCACATGCACCCCACCCGCGGGGAGGTGCGGCTGCTGGGGGAGACCCTCGGCGCCGTCGACGTCTTCGAGCTGCGGCCGCGGATCGGGCTGACCAGCGCCGCGCTCGCGCAGCGGATCGGGCACGCCGAGCGGACCGGGGACGTCGTCGTCTCCGCCGGCTACGCCGTGGTCGGCCGCTGGCGGGAGCGCTACGACATCGCCGACCTGACCCGCGCCGCGGTGCTCATGCGCCAGTGGGGCGTGGAGGGCCTGGCGACACGCCCGTTCGGCACCCTCAGCGAGGGCGAGCGCAAGCGGGTGCAGATCGCCCGCGCGCTGATGCCCGACCCGGAGCTGCTGCTGCTCGACGAGCCGGGGGCCGGGCTCGACCTCGCCGGCCGGGAGGACCTGGTCGCCCGCCTGTCGGACCTCGCCGGCTACCTCTACGCGCCGGCGCAGGTGCTGGTCACCCACCACGTCGAGGAGATCCCGCCGAACTACACCCACGGGCTGCTGCTGCGCGGCGGCGAGGTCGTCGACGCCGGGCCGCTGGAGCAGGTGGTGACCGCGGCCGGGCTGTCGGAGACCTTCGGCGTGCCGTTGCGGCTGGACCGCGCCGACGGCCGCTTCGCCGCCCGCCGCGCCTGAACCCGCTCCCGGCCGGGCCCGCCGCCGCGGCGCCGAGGCCGGGAACGGGCGCCGTTAGGGTTCGGGGGACGACGTCGTCCACCCCCGCGAGAGGTCCCGCATGAGCGAGCCGGAGTTCGTGACGCTGCAGGTCGAGGACGGGGTGGGCACGATCCGCCTCGACCGGCCGAAGATGAACGCGATCAACGAGCAGGTGCACCGCGAGGTGCGGATCGCGGCGATGGAGGCCGCCGCCCGTGAGGACGTGCGCGCCGTCGTCGTCTACGGCGGCGAGCGGGTCTTCGCCGCCGGCGCGGACATCGCGGCGATGGCCGACCTCGACGCCCGCGGGATGACCGCCTGGGGCCGGGAGCTGACCGAGTCCTTCACCGCGGTCCAGCGCATCCCGAAGCCGGTGATCGCCGCGGTCACCGGCTACGCCCTGGGCGGTGGCTACGAGCTCGCCCTGTGCGCCGACTTCCGGGTGATGGGGGCGAGCGCCAAGGTCGGGCTGCCCGAGATCACCCTCGGGATCATCCCGGGCGCCGGCGGCACCCAGCGGCTGGCGCGGCTGGTCGGGCCGGCCCGGGCCAAGGACCTGGTGTTCACCGGCCGGCACGTCGGCGCCGAGGAGGCCCTCGAGATCGGCCTGGCCGACGCGGTCGTGCCCGACGACGAGGTGTACGCGACCGCGCTGGCGATGGCCCGCCGGTTCGCGGCCGGCCCGACGCTGGCGCTCGCGGCCGCCAAGCAGGCGATCGAGGAGGGCCTGGACATGGCGCTGCCGCAGGGGCTGGCCCTGGAGACCCGGGTCTTCGCCGCGCTGTTCGGCACCGAGGACCAGCGTGCCGGCATGCGCTCGTTCCTCGAGAAGGGGCCCGGCAAGGCCACCTTCACCGGCCGGTAGTTCTCCGGCTGTTCGCCGGGTCGTCGCCGTTCCGGGTCTCGGGACGACCCGGCGTCTGCCACCATCCCGGAGGCCCACGGCCGCGCATCCCGCGGGCCGTCCGGCGCCCCAGACCTGGAGGAGAACCAGTGCGACGCAGCACCTCGACGACCGTGGCCCTGCTCACGGCCGGCCTCACCCTCGCCGCCTGCGGCGGTGGGGACGACGGGGGAGGCAACGGGGGGAGCGGTGGCAGCGACGCGGCCGAGGCGACCTCGCTGTCGGACTTCGGCTCGATGGACGACCTCGTCGCGGCGGCGCAGGAGGAGGGCGAGCTCAACGTCATCGCCCTGCCGCCGGACTGGGCCAACTACGGCGAGATCATCTCGACGTTCGAGGAGAAGTACGGCATCACCGTCAACAGCGCGTCGCCCGACGGGTCCAGCCAGGACGAGATCAACGCCGTCGACAGCCAGCGCGGCCAGGACCGGGCCCCCGACGTCCTCGACCTCGGCACCGCCTTCGCCCGGCAGGCGCAGGCCCAGGACCTGCTGGCCCCCTACCAGGTGCAGACCTGGGTCGACATCCCCGAGGGCCAGAAGGACCCGGAGGGGCACTGGTACAACGACTACGGCGGCTACATCTCGATCGGCTGCAACGCCTCGATCGTGACCGAGTGCCCGCAGACGATGCAGGACCTGCTCGACCCCCGGTACGCCGGGCAGGTCGCGCTCAACGGCAACCCGACCCAGGCCGCCGCGGCCTTCGGCGGGGTCTGGGCGGCGGCCCTGGCCTCCGGCGGCGACCTGGACGACATCGGCCCGGGCATCGACTTCTTCGGTGAGCTCAAGGACGCCGGGAACTTCAACCCGGTCGAGAGCACCCCGGCCACCATCGAGAGCGGCGAGACGCCCATCGTCCTGGACTGGGACTACCTCAACGCCTCCTACACCGAGCACCTGGCCGAGATCGGCACCGAGTGGCAGGTGGCGGTCCCCTCCGACGGCCTGTTCGGCGGGTACTACAGCCAGGCCGTGAGCGCCTACGCCCCGCACCCGGCGGCGGCCCGCCTCTGGCAGGAGTTCCTCTTCAGCGACGAGGGCCAGAACCTGTACCTGGCCGGCGGCGCCCGCCCGGCCCGGATGGCGGCGATGGAGGAGGCCGGGACGATCGACCCCGACGGGCTCGCCGCGCTCCCGCCGGTGCAGGGGGACGCCGAGTTCCCCAGCCAGGAGCAGGAGAGCGCGGCCAAGGAGGTCGTGACCACCCGCTGGAACGAGGAGATCTCGGGCTGAGCACCACCCTCGACACCCCCGCCGCGCCGGCCCCCCGCACCCGTGGGGGCCGGCGCGCCGGCGTCCTCAGCGCGCTCGGCACGCTGCCGTTCTTCCTCTACGTGGCGGTGTTCCTGCTGCTGCCCTTCGGCGTGCTCGCCGTCGAGGCCTTCCGGGTCACCGACCCGGTGACCTTCGACGAGAGCTGGTCGACCGACAACCTCGGCCGGATCACCGAGGGCGCCTACGGCCGCTCCTACCTCGGCAGCCTGCAGCTGTCGGCGGTCACCGCCGTGCTGGGCGCCGTCCTCGGCCTCGCGCTCGCCATGGCGATCCTGCGCTCCCGCCGCGCCCGGTTCCTGCGCCGCCTCGTGCTGACCGCCTCCGGGGTGCTGGCCAACTTCGGCGGCGTCCCGCTCGCCTTCGCCTTCCTGGCCACGATCGGCAACGCGGGCGTGGTGACGCCGCTGATCACCGACGTCCTCGGCTTCGACGACTTCAGCCTGACCTCCATGGCCGGGCTCGGGGTCGTCTACCTCTACTTCCTCATCCCGCTGATGGTGCTGACCATCGTCCCGGCGGTCGAGGCCCTGCGCCCGCAGTGGCGGGAGGCGGCCGACAACCTCGGCGCCAGCGGCTGGCAGTACTGGCGGCACGTCGGCGGACCGGTGCTGGCCCCGCCGGTGCTGGGCGCCACGATGCTGCTGTTCGCGTCGGCGTTCTCCGCGTACGCGACCGCCAAGGCGCTGGTCGGCAGCAGCGTCCCGCTGGTCACCCTGCAGATCGCCGACTCGCTGTCCAGCAACGTCGTCGTCGGCGCGGAGAACCTCGGCAAGGCCCTGGCGCTGGGCATGGTCGTGCTCATCGGCCTGGTGATGGTCTTCTACGCGTGGGTCCAGCGCCGTGCGCAGCGGTGGCTGGGATGACGGCGATGACGACCGGGATCACCGGGTCCGGCGGGGTGGCCCCCGAGACGCCGGTCCGCCGGGACCGCCGGCGGGGGAGCGGCTGGGTGCGCCGGCTGGTCCTCGCGCTGCTGGGCCTCTACTTCGTCGTCCCCCTGGGCGCCTCGATCTGGTACACGATCCGGGACCGCCGCGAGGGCGGGGTCACGCTCGAGCCGTACACGCGGATCCCCGGCGCGGAGGGCTTCGCCGAGACCTTCGGCCGCTCGCTGGTGCTCGCGGCGCTGACGGTGCTCGTCGTGCTCGTGCTGGTCGTGCCGCTGGTCGTCCTGGTGGACCTGCGGCTGCCCCGGCTGCGGACGACGGTCGAGGTCATCACGCTGCTGCCGCTGGTGCTGCCGCCGATCGCGCTCGTCGTCGGCGTCCGCAGCGTGCTGGCCTGGGCTCCCGACTACTTCCTGGGCACCCCGCTGGCCGAGTTCGTGTTCGCGCTCCAGGAGCCCGAGCTGCCCTGGATCCTCGTCCTCGTCTACGTGGTGCTGGCCCTGCCGTTCGTCTACCGGGCGCTCGACGCCGGTGTCCGCGGGGCGGGGCTGCGCACGCTGACCGAGGCCGCCCGCAACCTCGGCGCGTCCTGGCCGCGGGTGATGCTGTGGGTGGTGCTGCCCGCGCTGCGCACCTCGCTGCTCAACGCCGCCTTCCTCGCCGTGGCCCTCGTGCTCGGCGAGTTCACCGTCGCCAACATCCTGGGCTTCGAGACCTTCCCGACGTGGATCGTCAAGGCCTCCGGGGCGGAGCCGCAGCTGTCGGTCGCCGTCTCGGTGCTCTCGCTGCTGCTCACCTGGGCGCTGCTGCTGCTGATCTCCGCGCTGGACCGCCGGCGCCGGGGGGAGGACCCCGCATGACCGCCGTCCCGTCCACCCCGCCGTCCACCCCGCCGGCCCCCGATGCCGAGGCCCCGCCCGCGCCCGGTGCGGCCGCGGAGCTGCGGCAGCGGCCCGGCGTCGCCGTCCGCCTGGAGGGCCTGACCCGCCGCTACGGCTCCGTGCTGGCCCTCGACGGGCTCGACCTCGACATCGCCGGCGGCGAGTTCCTCGCCCTGCTGGGCCCCTCCGGCTGCGGCAAGACGACGGCGCTGCGCGCGATCGCCGGCTTCGAGCGGCCCGACACCGGCCGGGTGCTGCTCGGCGGCGAGGACGTCACCGCCGTCCCGGCCAGCAAGCGGGACATGGGCATGGTCTTCCAGGCCTACAGCCTCTTCCCGACCATGACCGCCGCCGACAACGTCGCCTTCGGGCTGCGGGTGCGCGGGCGCGGCAGCAAGGCCGAGCGGCGGCGGCGCGCGGAGGAGCTGCTGGAGCTGGTCGGTCTCGCCGACCGCGCCGGCCGCTACGCCCACCAGCTGTCCGGCGGCCAGCAGCAGCGCGTCGCGCTGGCCCGCGCGCTCGCCGTCGAGCCGCGGGTGCTCCTGCTGGACGAGCCGCTGTCGGCGCTGGACGCCCAGGTGCGCGTGCAGCTGCGGGAGGAGATCCGCCGGCTCCAGCTGGAGCTGGGCATCACGACCGTGTTCGTCACCCACGACCAGGCGGAGGCCCTGTCGGTGGCCGACCGGGTCGGCGTCATGCGGGCCGGCCGGCTGGAGCAGGTCGCCTCGCCCGACGAGCTCTACGAGCGGCCGGCGACCGCGTTCGTCGCCCAGTTCGTCGGCACGATGAACCGCATCCCGGCGGTGCTCGGCGACGGCGACGTCGAGTTCCTCGGGGTCCGCCGCGAGATCCTCGGCGCCGCCCCCGAGCCCGGGCCGGCCGTCGCCCTCGTCCGGCCGGAGGGCCTGTTGGTGGAGGCGGACCCCCGCGGGGTGGGCCGCGTGGTCACCCGCACCTTCTCCGGCGCGACGACCCGCCTGGCCGTCGCGCTGCCCGACGGGCTCGAGGTCCAGGTCGACGTCGCCAGCGCCGACAGCCAGCAGCTGACGCCCGGGACGCCGGTGACCGTCGTGCCCGCGGAGCGCCCGGCGCTGGTCGCCGCCGCCGAACCCGGCACCCAGCCGGTGGGGCCGTGAGCGCCGTCCTCAGGCGGTGAGGGCGAACACGCGGACGGTGGCCGTCGCCAGGTCGGTGACGTAGGCCCGGCTGCCGTCGGGGGAGACGCCGACGCTGGTCGGGTCCTCCCCGGCCTGCAGGGTCGCCGTCACGGCCAGGGTGTCGGCGGTGACCACGGACACCGTGTTGCCGTCGACGTTCGCCGTGTAGAACCGGCGGCCGTCCGGCGCCCACGTGACGTCCTGCGGTCGCAGGCCGACCGGCCCGGTGGCCACCACCTGGGCGGTGGCCGTGTCCACGACCCGGACGTCACTGCTGTCGTAGGAGACGACCGCGACGCGGGTGCCGTCCGGCGACAGCGCGACGCTGTGCGGGGAGTCGCCGGCCGGGAGGCTGGTCAGCACTCGGCCGCCGTCGGTGAGGTCCAGGACGGCCAGGACGTCGGACTCGTGATCGGCCGTGTACGCGCGGGTGCCGTCCTCGCTGACGGCGATCCAGTGCGGGTTCGCCGGCACCTCGTACGAGTCGACCTCCGTGGCGGTCGCGGTGTCCAGGACCTCGACCCGCCCCTCGTTGTGCAGCGGGATGTAGAGCAGGCTCCCGTCGGGCGAGGTCGCCGGTGCGAACGGACGCTCTCCGACCGCGGCCTGGCCGACGACCTCGTTGCTGGCCGTGTCGACGAACACCACCTGGTTGGTCGTGTAGTCGTCGTTATAGACGGTGATGTAGGCGCGGTCGCCGCTCGGCGAGAAGGTGACGTACCGCGGGGGACCGGCCGCGATCGGGATCACCGAGCTCACCTGCAGAGACGTCAGGTCGAGCACCGAGACCACGCCCTCGGTGCCGTGGGCGATGTAGGCGTACCGCCCGTTGGGGGCCACCGCGAGGTACCCGGGCCGGGGTGGGACCGAGACGGGTGCACCCACGGCGGTGGGCACGGCGATGCTGGCCAGCGGGGCGGGTGGCGGTGGCGCCGACGGGGTCGGGGTCGGTTCGCCTGCCTGCGCGGTGGGGGACTCGTCGTCGCGCGGCCACAGCCACACCGTGAGCAGCGCGGCGACCAGCAGGAGGACACCGAGGGCCGCGCCGACGACGCGCCGCCGACCGCGCCGGCGCGGCGTCCTCGACGGGTGCAGGACCGCCGCGGGGGTGGGTGGTAGGGCGGCCGCAGGACGGGGGAGAGGTCCGGCCGCGGGCGACCGGGACAGAGCGGCCGCCGGCGTCGGCGGCAGGGACGCGGCGGCCGTCGGCGGCACGGGCAGGGGATCGACGGAACGGTGCCCGCCGTCGTGGGAGGTCAGACCCAGCCGGAAGGGCATTCCCGCCGGTGTCGGCGGAGGCGTCGGGCCGGGCGCCGTCACCGGCGCCCGCGGTGCCGGGGGTGCGTCGTCCAGCGCGGCGCGGGCCGCGGCGATGAGCTGACCGGGAGTGGCGTAGCGGTCGTCGGGGCGCTTGGCCATGCCGCGCGCCACGACCTCGTCGAGGGCGGCCGGCAACCCGCGGCCCAGTTCGCTGGGCCGCGGCGGGTCGGTGTAGAGGTGCGCGTAGAGCAGTGCCGGGAGGTCCTCGCCGCGGAAGGGGCGCTGGGCGGTGAGGGACTCGGCGAGCACGCAGGCGAGGGAGTACACGTCCACCCGGCCGTCCAGCGGCTGGTTGGTGAAGCGTTCCGGCGCCATGTAGTCCAGCGTCCCGACGGTCGCACCGGTCACGGTCAGGGACGTGCTGGTGCTGCCGACCGAGCGGGCGATGCCGAAGTCCACGACGTAGACGAAGTCGCTCACGGTGACCAGGACGTTGCTCGGCTTGATGTCACGGTGCACCAGGCCGTCGTCGTGGGCGGCCTGCAGGGCGTCGGCGACCTGCGCCAGCAGGGACACGGCCCTGGGCGCGGGCAGCGCGCCCTCCTCCTTGAGGATCTGACCCAGGTCGCGACCGTCGACCAGGCGCATGTCGATGAACAGGTGGCCGTCGATCTCGCCGTAGTCGTGGATCGGGATGACGTGCGGCTCGCGGAGGCGGGCGGCGACGTGGGACTCGCGGCGGAACCGGCCGACGAAGTCCCGGTCGCCCTCGAGCATCTCCGGGAGGACCTTCAGGGCGACCCACCGGTCGCGGCGGGTGTCGCGGGCGCGCCAGACCTCGCCCATGCCGCCCACGCCCAGGAGTTCCTCGAGCTCGTACGGTCCGAACTGACGCGAGGTCATCGGCACTCCCCCGTCCGGGCCGGCGGCGGCCCGCGTGGGGCGCACTGTAGGACCGCTCACCGTCGGGGGGAAGGCGCTCCGACCCGCGGTGGCGCGTGGGCGACGATGGGGTGGTGAGCGCCGTCCTCCCCGACCTCGACCGTTCCGACCCCGCCGGCCGGGCGTGGGTGGACCGGGCCGTCGCCGCGGTCGAGGCCGACGCCCACCGCAGCGCCGACACCCACCTGTTGACCTACCCGCTGCCGGCGGAGTGGGGCATCGACCTGTACCTCAAGGACGAGTCGACGCACCCGACCGGCAGCCTCAAGCACCGGCTGGCGCGGTCGCTGTTCCTGTACGGCCTGTGCTCGGGGCAGATCACCGAGGGGACGCCGGTGGTGGAGGCCTCCAGCGGCTCGACCGCGGTCAGCGAGGCGTGGTTCGCCCGCATGCTGGGCCTGCCGTTCACCGCCGTCATGCCCGCCTCCACCAGCGCGGAGAAGGTGGCGCTCATCGAGTTCCACGGCGGCCGCTGCCACTTCGTGGAGCACGCCCGGGACATGTACGACGAGGCCCGCCGGCTGGCAGCCGAGTGCGGCGGGCACTACCTGGACCAGTTCACCTTCGCCGAGCGGGCCACCGACTGGCGGGGCAACAACAACATCGCCGAGTCGGTGTTCGAGCAACTGGCGCTGGAGCGACACCCCGTGCCCGAGTGGGTGGTCGTCGGCGCCGGCACCGGCGGCACCAGCGCGACCATCGGCCGGTACCTGCGCTACCGGCGCCACCGGACCCGGCTGGCCGTCGTGGACCCGGAGAACTCGGCGTTCCTGCCCGGCTGGGTCGCCGGCGACCCCGGGACGACGACCGGTGCGCCGTCACGCATCGAGGGCATCGGGCGGCCGCGCGTCGAGCCGTCGTTCGTCCCCACGATCGTCGACCGGATGATCGGCGTCCCCGACGCGGCCTCGCTGGCGGCGATGCGGCACCTGGCCGAGGCGACCGGCCGCCGGGCCGGCGGCTCCACCGGCACCAACCTCTGGGGCGCGTTCACGCTCGTCGCCGAGATGCTCCGGCAGGGCGTGCGCGGCAGCGTCGTGACGCTGCTGTGCGACGGCGGGGAGCGCTACGCGCACACCTACTACTCGGACGACTGGGTGGCCGCGCAGGGGCTGGACCTGCGTCCGCACGCCGCGAGGCTGCGCCGTTTCGCCGAGACGGGGGAGTGGGAGTAGGTCAGGTGACCGGGTTCACCGGCACCGCCGTCCCCGCCTCCCGGACGTCGAAGTAACCTCCAGAGTCGGAGCCAGGCGGGCCGTCGGGCTCGCGTCCCCTGACGTTCTCGGAGGTAGGTCTGGCGATGAACATCGTCGTTCTGGTCAAGCAGGTCCCCGACTCCGGCACCCAGCGCTCGCTGGACCCGTCGGACAACACCGTCGCGCGTGCCGGTGCGGACAACGTCGTCAACGAGATCGACGAGTACGCCATCGAGGAGGCGCTGACGGTCAAGGAGGCGCAGGGCGGCGAGGTCACGGTGCTCACCGTCGGCCCGGCCAGCGCCACCGACGCCATCCGCAAGGCGCTGTCCATGGGCGCCGACAAGGCGGTGCACGTCGTCGACGACGCCATCCACGGCTCCTGCGCCATCCAGACCTCGGCGATCCTCGCCGCGGCGCTGCAGCAGATGGAGTACGACCTCGTCCTCACCGGCGCCACCTCGACCGACGGCCAGGTGGCGGTCATGCCGGCCCTGCTCGCCGAGCGCCTCGGCATCCCGCAGGTGTCGGGCGCCCAGAAGCTCACGGTCGAGGGCTCGACGGTCAAGGTGAACCGGCAGACCGACGGCGGCTACTGGGCCCTGGAGGCCCAGCTGCCGGCGATCGTGTCCACCTGGGACACCATCAACGAGCCGCGCTACCCCTCGTTCAAGGGGATCATGGCCGCGAAGAAGAAGCCGGTCGAGACCAAGTCGCTGGCCGACCTCGGCATCGACCCCTCGACGGTCGGTCTGGCCAGCGCCACCAGCGAGGTCGTCGACTTCGCCGGCCGCCCGCCCAAGGGCGTGGGCGTGAAGGTCAACGACGAAGGCGACGGCGCCCAGAAGTTCGTCGACTACCTCGCCAGCCAGAAGATCGTCTGACCCGGATCGACGCGGAAGAGGAGACAGAGCAGACATGGCAGAGGTCCTGGTCCTTGCCGAGCTCAACCCCACCGGTGACGGTGTGCGGAAGACGACCCTGGAGGCGCTGACCGCCGCCCGCCCGCTGGGCGAGGTGTCGGCCGTCGTCATCGGCGCCCCCGGCGTCGCCGCCGCCGTCCGCGACCGGCTCGCCGAGTACGGCGCGGCCACGGTCTACGTCGCCGAGAGCCCCGAGGTCGACGAGTACCTCGTCGCCCCCAAGGCCGAGGTGCTGGCCCAGCTGGTGAGCGAGAAGTCGCCCGCCGCCGTGGTCATCCCGTCCTCCCCGGAGGGCCGGGAGATCGCCGCCCGCGTGGCCCTCAAGACGGGCAGCGGCTTCCTGACCGACGTCACGGAGATCACCGCCGACGGCACGGCGACCCAGCTGGCCTTCGCCGGCCAGGTCATCGTCCACTCGCGGGTCAAGGTCGGCACCCCGATCTACACCCTGCGCGGCAACTCCGTCGCCCCCGAGCCGGCCCCGGCCGCGGGCACGGAGCAGCAGGTCACCGTCGCGGTGTCCGACGCCGCCAAGCAGACCCGGGTGCTCGACCGCGTGGTCGAGCAGAAGTCCTCCCGTCCCGAGCTCACCGAGGCCGCGATCGTGGTCTCCGGTGGCCGCGGCGTCGCCTCGGCGGAGAACTTCTCGATCATCGAGGCCCTGGCCGACTCCCTCGGTGCCGCCGTCGGTGCCTCCCGCGCCGCGGTGGACTCGGGCTTCTACCCGCACAGCTTCCAGGTCGGTCAGACCGGCAAGACGGTGTCGCCGCAGCTCTACGTCGCGGTCGGCATCTCCGGCGCCATCCAGCACCGGGCCGGCATGCAGACCTCGAAGAACATCGTGGCCATCAACAAGGACCCCGAGGCCCCGATCTTCGAGCTGGCGGACTTCGGCGTGGTCGGCGACCTGAACGTCGTCGTGCCGCAGGCCACCGAGCAGATCACCGCGCGCAAGTAGCGCGAGGGCGCGGCCCGGCGGACAGCCGGGCCGCGCCGTGCACGTCGCCGACCGGGCGCCGGTCCCCGCACGGGGGGCCGGCGCCCGCGGCGTGTCCGGGCAGGACGGTCGGATCGGGAAGCGGGAGCGGGGGAGCGGGGTTGGCCCAGGACGTGGACGGCGGCGGCATCTTCGGGCGGCAGCACCGCCTGCACACCACGGGCCTGCTCCTGCTGGTCACCCTCGTCGCCTTCGAGGCGATCGCCGTGGGGACGGCGATGCCCACCGCCGTCGCCGAGCTCGACGGGCTCGCCTGGTACGGGTGGCCGTTCTCCGCCTTCCTCGTGGCCTCGGTGGTCGGCATGGTCCTCGGCGGCGACGCGGGGGACCGCCGCGGCCCGCGCACCCCGCTGCTGTGCGGTGTGCTGCTGTTCGCCGGCGGCCTGCTCCTCGCCGGTCTCGCCGGGTCGATGGCCGCCCTGGTCGCCGGCCGGCTCGTGCAGGGCCTCGGGTCCGGGCTCATCACGGTCTCGCTGTACGTCGTCGCCGGCCAGGCCTATCCCGCGCCCCTGCGGCCGGCCCTGTTCGGCGCCTTCGCCACCGCCTGGGTGGTCCCCGCGCTGGTCGGCCCGCTCGTCGCGGGCCTGGCCACCGAGCACGTGTCCTGGCGGCTGGCCTTCCTCGGCCTGCTGCCGCTGCTGTTCGTCGGGCTGCTGCTGATGCTGCCGGTGCTGCGGGCGCTGCCGGTGGCCGCCGGCGCCGCCGTCGACCGCTCGCGCCGCTGGTGGGCGGCCCTGGCCGGGGTCGGCATCGCCGCCCTGCAGTACGCCGGGCAGCGGATGGACGCCGTCGCCGTCCCCGTCGCGGTGGCCGGGGCGGCGGCCCTCGTGCTGGGGCTGCGCCCGCTGCTGCCGCCGGGCACGGCCCGCGCCGGCCGCGGGCTGCCCACCGTCGTCGCCTCCCGCGGGCTGCTGGCCGGGGCGTTCTTCGGCGTCGACGCGCTGCTGCCGCTCGCCCTCACCCAGCTGCACGGGTACTCCCCGGCGGCGGCCGGCATCCCGCTCACCGCCGGCAGCCTGGGCTGGGCGCTCGCCTCCTTCCTGCAGGGCCGCGCGCCCGGCCTGTCCCGCACCCGGCTGCTGCGGGCCGGCTTCCTGCTGCTGGCGCTCGGCGTCGCCGGGACCGTGCTGGTCGCCGTCCCCTCCGTCGCCGGCTGGGCGGTCTACGTGACCTGGTCGGTCGCCGGGTTCGGCATGGGCCTGGGCATGCCCAGCCTCGGGGTCCTGCTGTTCGAGCAGTCGCCCGAGCACCGGCGGGGCTCGGACTCCGCCGCCCTGCAGATCTCCGACGTCACGGCCTCGGCGCTGAGCGTGGGCGTGGTCGGGGTCCTCGTCGCGGCCGCCACGGCCGGCACGCTGCCCCTGGCGGGCGCGGTGGCGACGGCGGTGGCGCTGCTGACCCTGGTCGCGGCCACCGGTGCGCTCGTCGCCCCGCGCGCGGGCGGGGACCCGGGCCGCCCGGCGGCCCCGGCCGCCGCGACTACCCTGAGGCCGTCATGACGTACATGGACCACGCGGCGACCACCCCGGTGCACCCCGAGGTCCTGGCTGCGATGACCGAGCAGCTGGGCAGGGTGGGCAACGCCTCGTCGCTGCACGCGAGCGGCCGCGCGGCCCGGCGCACCGCCGAGCAGGCCCGCGAGCGGCTGGCCGCGGCCCTGGGCGCGCGGCCCTCGGAGGTCCTGTTCACCGGCGGCGGCACCGAGAGCGACAACCTCGCCGTGAAGGGCCTGTACTGGGCCCGCCACGAGGCCGACCCGCAGCGCCGCCGCATCGTCACCAGCCCGATCGAGCACCACGCCGTGCTCGACAGCGTCGAGTGGCTCGCCAAGCACGAGGGCGCGGAGATCACCTGGCTGTCGGTGGAGCCCACCGGCCGGGTGACCCCCGAGGCGCTGCGCGCGGCGCTGGGGGACGGCGCCGACGTCGCGCTGGCCAGCGTGATGTGGGCCAACAACGAGATCGGCACGGTGAGCGACCTGACCGCGCTGGCCGCCGTCGCGCACGAGGTCGGCGTCCCGCTGCACACCGACGCCGTCCAGGCCGTGGGGCAGGTGCCGGTCGACTTCGGGGC
Organism: Blastococcus sp. SYSU D00695; assembly: GCF_054050555.1. Taxonomy (NCBI): domain Bacteria; kingdom Bacillati; phylum Actinomycetota; class Actinomycetes; order Geodermatophilales; family Geodermatophilaceae; genus Blastococcus; species Blastococcus sp. SYSU D00695. Next base: position 15,637 of record NZ_JBJGZP010000021.1, read on the forward strand.
CAGCGGCGTGGACGCGCTCACCATGACCGGGCACAAGCTCGGCGGCCCGATGGGCGCGGGCGCGCTGGTGCTGCGCCGCGACGCCTCCTGCATGCCGCTGCTGCACGGCGGCGGGCAGGAGCGCGACGTGCGCTCGGGCACCCTCGACGTCGCCGCCATCGTCGGTCTCGCCACGGCGGCCGAGCTCGCCGTCGGCGGCCGCGAGGAGCGCGCCGAGCGGCTCGCCGCGCTGCGCGACCGGCTGGTCGCGGGCGTCGTCCGCCAGGTGCCCGACGCGCAGCTCAACGGCGCCCCGCTGGACGACGAACTGGCCGGCGGCCCCGGCCGGCTGCCCGGCAACGCGCACCTGTCCTTCCCCGGCGCCGAGGGCGACGCGCTGCTGATGCTGCTCGACGCCCGCGGGGTGGAGTGCTCCACCGGCTCGGCGTGCAGCGCCGGGGTGGCGCGGCCCAGCCACGTGCTGCTGGGCGTCGGCGCGGAGCCGGACCGGGCCCGCAGCTCGCTGCGCTTCTCGCTGGGCACGACGTCCTCCGACGCCGACGTCGACGCGGTCCTCGAGGTCATCGCGCCGGTCGTGGAGCGGGCCCGCCGGGCGGGCCTGAGCCGCCCGTGAGGGTGCTCGCCGCGATGAGCGGTGGCGTGGACTCCGCGGTCGCCGCGGCCCTGGCGGTCGACGCCGGCCACGACGTCACCGGCGTCCACCTCGCGCTCTCGCCGGACCGGCAGACCCTGCGCAGCGGCGCCCGCGGCTGCTGCAGCGTCGAGGACGCCCACGACGCCCGCCGGGTGGCCGACGAGCTGGGCATCCCGTTCTACGTGTGGGACCTCGCCGAGCGCTTCACCGCCGACGTCGTCGAGGACTTCGTCGCCGAGTACGCCGCCGGGCGCACCCCGAACCCCTGCCTGCGCTGCAACGAGCGCATCAAGTTCAGCGCCGTGCTCGACCGCGCCCGCGCCCTCGGCTTCGACGCGGTGGTGACCGGTCACCACGCCCGGCTCGACGGCGGGCAGCTGCGCCGGTCGGTCGACGCCGCCAAGGACCAGTCCTACGTGCTCGCCGTGCTCACCGCCGACCAGCTGGCCGGCGCGGTGTTCCCGCTCGGCGCGATGACCAAGGACCGCGTGCGGGAGATCGCCGCCGAGCGCGGGTTCGCCGTCGCCACCAAGGCCGACTCGCACGACATCTGCTTCATCCCCGACGGCGACACCCGGGGCTTCCTGGCCCGGCGGCTGGGGGAACAGCCCGGCCCGCTGGTGGACGCGGCCACCGGCGCGGTCGTCGGCGAGCACACCGGCGCGTACGGCTTCACCGTCGGGCAGCGCCGTGGCCTCGGGGTCAGCGTCGGCGACCAGCGGCCCCGGTACGTGCTCGGCATCGAGCCGGTCAGCCGCACGGTCACGATCGGCACCGCCGACCTCGCCGGGGTCACCGAGGTCCGCACCGGCCCGCCGACCTGGACCGCCGCGGCGCCGGCGCTGCCGCTGCGCGCCCAGGTGCAGCTGCGCGCCCACGGCGCGCCGGTCGGGTGCACCGTCTCCGGTGCCGGGGACGGCGGCCTGGTGATCGCCCTGGACGACGAGCAGCGGGGCGTGGCGCCCGGGCAGTCGGCGGTCCTGTACCGGCCCGACCCCGACCGCGGGGACCTCGTGCTCGGGCAGGCGACGGTCGGCGGCTGACCGGCGGCGACCGGCCTCCCCGCGGGTCCCGGGACACCGCCGAGACGCCGGTCAGGGGCGGACTACCGTCGCCGGCGTGGCCTCCCCGACCGATCCGCAGCAGGACGTGCCGGCCCCCCTCCCCGCGTGGGGCGGCGCGACCGGCGTCGGGTCGCTGCCGGGCAGCGACCCGGTCGAGGCACTGCGCGTGGTGCTCGGCGAGCTGCCCGAGCTGCCGCACCTGCCCGAGCTGCCCGGCCGCGGCGCGGGCGCGGACCTGCTGGGCCGCAGCGCCGCGCTGCTGGTGGACCTGGCGGTCGACCTGACCCCGGCCGGCTGGCGGCTGGTGCCCCGCGGCGGGATCGACCAGCGCCGGGCCCGCGAGTTCCTCGCCCGCGACCTGGACGCGCTGCACGAGGTGGCCGCTGGCCACACCGGGGCGTTCAAGGTGCAGGCGGCCGGCCCGTGGACGCTCGCCGCCGGCCTGGAGCGGACGCGCGGTGACCGGGCCGTCGTCGACGCCGGCGCCCGGCGGGACCTCGGCCAGTCGCTGGCCGAGGGCGTCGCCGCGCACGTCGCCGAGGTGTCCGCGCGGGTGCCGGGGGCGCGCGTCGTCGTCCAGCTCGACGAGCCGGGTGTGCCCGCCGTCCTGCAGGGGGCGCTGCCGACGGCGAGCGGTTTCGGCAAGCTGCCTGCGGTCGAGGCGAGCGTCGTCGAGCAGGAGCTCGCCGCCGTCGTGGCCGCGCTGCCGGGGCCGGTCGTCGTGCACTGCTGCGCCGACCGGGCGCCGCTGCAGCTGTTCCGCGCGGCCGGGGCCGCCGCGGTCTCCCTCGACTCCGGGCTGGTGCCGGACCTCGACGCCGTCGGCACGGCCGTCGACGCCGGGCTGCACCTGGTCCTCGGGGTGGTCCCGGGCACCGACGCCGTCCTGCCCACCCCGAAGGCGACGGCGTCCCGGCTGCGGGCGTGGTGGAACGAGCTCGGCTTCGCCCCCGACGACCTGGCGGCGGCGGTCACGCTGTCGCCGTCCTGCGGGCTTGCGGGCGCCTCGCCGGCCTACGCGCGGGCGGCGATGACCCACGTGCGCGAGGCGTCCCGGTACCTGCAGCCGGAGTGACCCGCCCGCGGTCGTCCTCGCCGCGGGCCCCCGGTGGTCGCCCGCCCGTCAGCCGGCCCGCTCACCCCGCCGGCCCGTCGGCCCGCCCGGAAGCGCATCAGGGCGGCTTCCGGTCCTGCGATGACCGCCGCGATGCGCATCCGGGCGCGCTCGGTGCGGCGAGTGCCCCGCTTGCCATCCCGCCCGCCCGCCCGCCCGCCCGCCCGCTCGCCCGCTCGCCCGCTCGCCGCTCGCCCCGCCGGCCCGTCAGCCCGCCCGGATGCGTATCGGGGTTGCTTCCCGACCTGCGATGACCGCCGCGATGCGCATGCGGGTGCACGCGGTGCTCGTGGCGGGTGGAGCGTCGTACCCGGCGGTTACCGTTCGAGGGTGAGCACGGACGCCGAGGCCGACGCCCCCCAGGACAGCGCCCTCCAGGACAGCGCCCTCCAGGACACCGCCCCGCAGGTCGCCGCCACCGTCGACCGTGAGGACCTCACCGAGGTCCCCGACGAGGCGCGCACGCGTCACCGGGACCTCGCCGAGGAGCTCGACCGCTACGCGTTCGCCTACTACGTGCAGGACGCGCCGCTGGTCAGCGACGGCCAGTACGACGAGCTGATGGGGGAGCTCAGGGGCATCGAGGCGGCGCACCCGGCGCTCGTCACCCCCGAGTCGCCCAGCCAGAAGGTCAACGGCGGGTTCACGGCCACGTTCGCGCCGGTGCAGCACCTGGAGCGGATGCAGAGCCTGGACAACGTGTTCAGCAGCGACGAGCTGTCGGCGTGGGCGGCACGGGTGGAGCGCGACGCCGGCAGCGGCGTGAGCTGGCTGTGCGAGCTGAAGATCGACGGCCTGGCGGTCGCGCTGCTGTACGAGCAGGGGCGGCTGGTCCGGGCGGCCACCCGCGGCGACGGCACCACCGGCGAGGACGTCACGGCCAACGTGCGCACGATGCCCGACGTCCCCCAGCAGCTGACCGGCGACGACGTCCCCGACCGGCTCGAGGTGCGCGGCGAGATCTACTTCCCCGTCGCCGGCTTCGCCGAGGTCAACGCCGGGCTGGTGGAGGCGGGGAAGGCCCCGTTCGCCAACCCGCGCAACGCGGCGGCGGGCTCGCTGCGGCAGAAGGACCCGCGGGTCACCGCGTCCCGGCCGCTGCGGCTGATCGTGCACGGCCTCGGCGCGCACGAGGGCTGGCAGCCCGAGCGCCAGTCGCAGGCCTACGTGCGGCTGCGCGAGCTGGGCCTGCCCACCAGCGAGCGGTTCGAGGTGGTGGACGACCTCGAGGGGGTGTGGGCCTACGTCGAGCGGTACCGCGAGCAGCGGCACTCCGTCGAGCACGAGATCGACGGCGTGGTGGTCAAGGTCGACCAGGTGGCGCTGCAGCGCCGGCTGGGCTCGACCTCCCGCGCGCCGCGGTGGGCGATCGCGTTCAAGTACCCGCCCGAGGAGGCCACCACCAGGCTCCTCGACATCCGGGTGAACGTGGGTCGCACCGGCCGGGTGACGCCGTTCGCGTACATGGAGCCGGTGAAGGTCGCCGGGTCCACCGTGCAGCTGGCGACGCTGCACAACGCCGCCGAGGTCGTGCGCAAGGGCGTGCTGATCGGGGACACTGTCGTGATCCGCAAGGCCGGCGACGTCATCCCCGAGGTGCTCGGCCCGGTCGTGGCGGCGCGCACCGGCGAGGAGCGCGCGTTCGAGATGCCGACGCACTGTCCCGAGTGCGGCACCGAGCTGCGGCCGGAGAAGGAGGGCGACGCCGACATCCGCTGCCCGAACGCCCGCTCCTGCCCGGCGCAGCTGCGCGAGCGCGTCTTCCACGTCGCCGGCCGCGGCGCGTTCGACATCGAGAACCTCGGCTACGAGGCGTCGGTCTCGCTGCTGCAGAGCGGACTACTCACCGACGAGGGTGACCTGTTCTCCCTCGACGAGGAGCGGCTGCAGCGGTCGGAGTTCTACACCCGCAAGGACGGCACCCTCTCGGCCAACGGGCGCAAGCTCCTGGCGAACCTGCAGACGCGCAGGGACGTGCCGCTGTGGCGGGTGCTCGTGGCGCTGTCGATCCGGCACGTCGGCCCGACCGCCGCCCAGGCGCTGGCGCGCGACTTCCGTTCCCTGGACCGCATCGCCGAGGCCTCGGAGGAGGAGCTCGCCGCAGCCGACGGCGTGGGCCCGACGATCGCCCGGTCGGTGCGCGACTGGTTCGGCGTCGACTGGCACCGCGGGGTGGTCGAGAAGTGGCGCGCCGCCGGGGTGCGGATGGCCGACGAGGGGGAGGACGCCGGCCCGGGCCCGCTGACCGGCGTGACCGTGGTGGTCACCGGCTCGCTGCGTGACCTCAGCCGGGACCAGGCGATCGCCGCGATCCAGGAGCGCGGCGGCAAGGTCACCGGCTCGGTCAGCAAGAAGACCGGCTTCGTCGTGGTCGGCGCCGACCCCGGGAGCAAGTACGACAAGGCAGTGCAGGTCAAGGCGCCGATCCTGGACGACGACGGGTTCCGGGTGCTGCTCGACGAGGGGCCCGACGCCGCCCGGGCGGTGGCCACGATCGGTGACGGGAGCGAGCCCGCCGAGCAGCCCGCTGCCGGGGAGCCTGCTGCCGGAGAGCCCGCTGCCGAGGAGCCTGCTGCCGGGGAGGACGCCGCCGAGCAGCCCCCCGCCGAGCAGCCCCCCGCCGGGGAGCAGCCCGCGGGGGAGCCGCCGTCGGCCTGAGCGGGGGACTCCGGCGGTCAGCAGTCGAACACCGACCAGCACAGGTCGTTGCGCAGCCGCTGGTCGTCCAGCACGAGTGCGCGGATCGGCGCGGGCAGCCGGTCGCGCTGCCAGCGGCACTCGGCCCGCCCCGCGGCCTCCGCCTCCTCGCGCGGCGCCGCCGCCCGCACGGCCTTGATGGCGTAGGCGGCCGCACCCAGCTCGTGCGCGGCCACGTGCGCCACCACGGCCGCCTGTCCCGCCGCGTAGGCGGCGTGCCGCGCCGCTCCCCGCAGGTCCCGGGCCGCGCCCATCGCGTGGCCCCCGGCGGCGCGGGTCCGCATCATCCCGAGCTCACCGCGCACCCACGCCCGGACGCTCTCCAGGGCCTCCCGCGGCCGCGCGTCCCCGGGACGGGCGGCCTCGAACAGCCCGAGGACGTGCTCGGCGCACTCCGCGGCCCACAGCGCCAGCAGGTGGTGGTCGGGGTCGGTGAGCGTGCCGCCGCGGCGCACCGTCACGAACCGCGGGTCGCGCACCGGCGGCAGGATCACGGCCGGCCCGCGACGGCGCCCGGTCGCCCGGCTACGGCTGGACCGGCGGCAGGTGGGCCACCGTCGCGGCGATGCCGGCCAGGTGCACCAGGCGCAGCAGCTCCGACCGGCGGAAGGCCGGCCCGCCCGACCGCCCGATGACGACCGCGGTCCGCGGCGAGCCGAACGGGGTGGCCATCATCTCGATGGCCATCTCCCGCCACCGCTCGGGCAGCCAGTCGTCCTCGCTGGGCAGCAGCCGCGGCGCCTCGAGCGGCAGCCACGGCGGCGCCATCCCCTCGAAGCCCGGTGCCGCGTCGGAGGCGGCCGCCACCTCGCAGGCGCCGTCCCCGGCGACGAGCACCGCGGCCCACCCGCTGGTGAACACGCGCGGCAGCTCGGCGGCCAGCAGCTTGACCGCGGTGCCCTCCGCGGCCCGCGACAACGCCTCCAGCAGCTCCAGCTCCCGGTGGGTGTCCAGCGCGCCGGGATAGGGGCGCAGCGACTCGACCTGCACGCCCTCGACGGAGCGGGCGGCGGTGATGAGGCTGTCGGGCAGCCGGTCGGGCGGGAGGTCGACGATGATGTCGTCGACGGCGACCCCGCCGCCGCGCTCCAGGACGTCGAGCGACACGATGTCGATCCCGGCGGTGCCGAGCGCGGTGGCGACGGCGCCGAGGGTGCCGGGCCGGTCGGGGACGACCAGCCGCAGGAGATAGGACACGGGTGCCTCCGCGGGCGATCAACGGGCGCGGGTCGATCGTCGTCGATCGGCGGACGCCGGTCAGCTTCCCCCATCGCCCCCCGGCCGGTCGAGCGTCGCGTCCGCGGCGTCCGCCACGCCGGAGCCCCCGCAGGTCGGCACGTACAGTGGCGGGGTTGGTACCCCGGTCCCGCACGTCCCCGCACCGCACCGGTCGGGCCGGCGGCGGGACGGCGCAGGAGTGGAGTCCCGCCACAGCATGAGCACGCCGTCACCGCACGAGGCCCTCGGGCGCGAGGACATCGCGCACCTGGCCCGGCTGTCCCGCCTCGCCCTGACCGAGGAGGAGCTGGACCGCTTCGCCGGCCAGCTCGGCGCGGTCCTCGACGCGGTCGCCCAGGTCGGCCGCGCCGACGTGGCCGACGTCGACCCGACCACGCACGCCGTGCCGCTGACCAACGTGCTCCGGGCGGACGCCGCCACCCCGAGCCTGCCGCGTGACGTCGTCCTCGCCGCCGCCCCCGCGGCGGAGGACGACCGCTTCCGGGTGCCCCGCATCCTGGGTGAGGAGTGACCATGGCCGAGCTGACCGACCTCGACGCCGCCGAGCTCGGCCGCCGGCTGGGCGCCGGTGAGGTGTCCTCGGTCGAGGTGACCCGTGCCTACCTCGACCGGATCGCCGCCGAGGACGGCGCCGTGGGCGCCTACCTGCACGTCGAGGGGGAGGCCGCGCTGCAGCGGGCCGCCGCCCTCGACGCCGCCCGCGCCGCCGGCGAGGACCTGGGGCCGCTGGCCGGCCTGCCGGTCGCGCTCAAGGACGTGTTCGTCACCGAGGGCGTGCCGACCACCAGCGGCTCGAAGATCCTCGAGGGCTGGCGGCCGCCGTACGACGCCACGGTCACCCAGCGCCTCAAGGACGCCGGCACGGTGCTGCTGGGCAAGACCAACATGGACGAGTTCGCCATGGGCAGCTCGACCGAGAACTCCGCCTACCGCGTGACCCGCAACCCGTGGGACCTCGCCCGCATCCCCGGCGGGTCCTCCGGCGGGTCGTCGGCGGCCGTCGCCGGCGGGCTCGCCCCGTGGGCGCTGGGCACCGACACCGGCGGCTCGATCCGCCAGCCGGCCGCCGTCACCGGCCTGGTCGGGCACAAGCCCACCTACGGCTCGGTGTCGCGCTTCGGCCTCATCGCCTTCTCCTCCAGCCTGGACCAGGCCGGCCCGATGGCCCGCACGGTGCTGGACGCCGCGGTGCTGCACGAGGCGATCGGCGGCCACGACCCGCGCGACTCCACGAGCATCGACGCCCCGCTGCCGCCGCTGGCCGAGTGCGCCCGCCGCGGCGCCGCCGGCGACCTGAAGGGCCTGCGGGTCGGCGTCGTCCGGGAGCTGGGCGGCGAGGGCCACACCGACGGCTACGAGGAGGGCGTCCTCGCCCGCGTGGCCGAGGCGGTGCAGCTGATCGAGGGGATGGGCGCGGAGGTCCGCGAGGTCTCCTGCCCGAGCTTCGACCTGGCGCTGCCGGCGTACTACCTGATCGCCCCCAGCGAGGCGTCGTCCAACCTGGCCCGGTTCGAGGGCATGCGCTTCGGCATCCGGGTGGCCGACGACGGCGAGCACGACCTCGACGAGGTCATGTCGCTGACCCGCGAGCAGGGCTTCGGCCCCGAGGTGAAGCGGCGCATCATCCTCGGCACCTACGCGCTGTCGGCCGGCTACTACGACGCCTACTACGGGCAGGCGCAGAAGGTCCGCACGCTCATCTCGCGCGACTTCAGCGCCGCCTTCGACGACGTCGACGTGCTGGTCAGCCCGACGACGCCGAGCGTGGCCTTCCCGCTGGGCAGCCGCGTGGAGGACCCGCTGGCCATGTACGCCGCCGACCTGTGCACGCTGCCGGCCAGCCTCGCCGGTCTGCCGGCCACCTCGGTGCCGTGCGGGCTGTCCGACGGGCTGCCGGTCGGCCTGCAGATCATGGCGCCGGCGCTGGCCGACGACCGCTGCTACGCGCTGGCCGCGGCCGTGGAGGCCGCTCTCGACGGCGCCCGCGGGCACCGGCTGCTCGCCGAGCTCCCGACCGCGGGCGGTGCGGCGTGAACGGCCCGCTCAAGGCGGCCTGGGCGCTGACCGCCTTCGTCGTCCTCGCCGGGGCCGTGCTGTGGCTGGTCACCGGCAAGGCCGTCTTCGCCGTCTTCATCGTCCTGGGCCTGCTCACCGGGATCGGCGCCTGGGTCACCGGCCGGTCCCTGCCGAAGGAGGACACGACCTCGTGACCACCACCCCCGACCGCCTCGTCGAGTTCGACGAGGTGCTGACCCGGTACGAGCCGGTCATCGGCCTGGAGACCCACGTCGAGCTGGGCACCGAGTCGAAGATGTTCTGCGGCTGCGCGACCACCTTCGGCGCCGAGCCCAACACCCAGACCTGCCCCGTCTGCCTGGGCCTGCCCGGCTCGCTGCCGGTGGCCAACGCCGCGGCGGTCGAGCACACCATCCGCATCGGCCTCGCGCTGGGCTGCCGGATCGCCGGCTGGTCGCGGTTCGCCCGGAAGAACTACTTCTACCCGGACATCCCCAAGGGCTTCCAGACCAGCCAGTACGACGAGCCGCTGTGCACCGCCGGCCACCTCGACGTCGAGGTGGACGGGCAGACGTACCGCGTCGAGATCGAGCGGGTGCACCTGGAGGAGGACACCGGCAAGAACCTGCACGTCGGTGGCGCCACCGGGCGCATCCACGGCGCCGACCACTCGCTGGTCGACTTCAACCGCGCCGGCATCCCGCTCGTGGAGATCGTCACCCGCCCCATCCCCGGTGCCGGCGCGAAGGCGCCCGAGGTCGCGCGCGCCTACGTCACCGAGCTGCGCGAGATCGTCCAGGCGCTGGGCGCCTCCGACGTCCGGATGGAGCAGGGCAGCCTGCGCTGCGACGTGAACACCTCGCTGGCGCCGATCGGCAGCCTGGAGTGGGGCACGCGCACCGAGACCAAGAACGTCAACTCGCTGCGCTCGGTGGAGCGGGCCGTGCGGTTCGAGATGCGCCGGCAGGCCGCGGTGCTCGACGACGGCGGCCGCGTGCTGCAGGAGACCCGGCACTTCCACGAGGACACCGGCAGCACCTCGCCGGGCCGGAGCAAGGAGGAGGCCACCGACTACCGGTACTTCCCCGAGCCCGACCTCGTGCCCCTGGCCCCCGACGCCGAGTGGGTGGAGAAGCTGGCCGCCGAGCTGCCCGAGCTCCCGGCCGCCCGGCGCGCCCGCCTCCAGGAGGAGTGGGGCCTGTCGGCCACCGAGATGGCCTGGCTGGTCAACGCGGACGCGCTGGGCCTGGTCGCCGACACCGTCGCCGCGGGCGCCACGCCGGCCGACGCCCGCAAGTGGTGGCTCGGCGAGCTCGCCCGCCGCGCCAACGACGCCGGCGTGGAGCTGACCGGGCTCGCGGTCACCCCGCAGCAGGTCGCGGAGCTGACCACGCTGGTCGCCGAGGGCACGATCAACGACCAGCTGGCGCGGCAGACCCTCGACGGGGTGCTCGCCGGCGAGGGCGACCCGCGGCAGGTCGTCGAGGCCCGCGGGCTGGCCGTGATGGGGGAGTCCGACGAGCTGGTCGCGGCCGTGGAGGCGGCGATCGCCGGGGCGCCCGACGTGGTGGAGAAGGTCCGCGGCGGCAAGGTGGCGGCCCTGGGGGCGCTGGTCGGTGCGGTCATGAAGGCCACCCGCGGCAAGGCCGACGCCGCCACCGTGCGCCGCATGCTCGAGGAGCGCGTCGTCGGCAGCTGAACGCCGGCACCGCGGTCCGCCCGGACCGCGGTGTCAGAGCGGGGAGTCCTCGCCGCCGGCGCCCGGCGGCAGTACGCGCAGCACCTTGTCGTCGCCGTCGCCGGGGGTGCCGATGCCGTCCCGGTTGGACGTCGTGATCCACAGGGCGCCGGTCTGCGGCTCCAGGACGACGGTCCGCAGCCGGCCGTACCGGTCCAGGAGCAGCTCCTCCGGGTCGTCCACCGGCGCCCCGGTGCCGTCGAGGGTGACGGAGTAGACCCGCCGGCCCTCCAGGGCGCCCAGGTGCACGGTCGGCCCGGCGACCGCGCACCCGGCGAGGCCGCCCGCGGCGCCGTCGACCTCCTGCACCGGCGGCGTGGCCCCCGCGCCGGGGGTCGGGAAGCCGGCGTCGCCACCGGCCACCACCTCGGTGAGCTCGTCGGCCCGGTCACCGGCGTCGTCGGTGGCGTAGAGGGTCTCGTCGCCGGACAGGCACAGGGCGGTCACGTCGCTGAAGCCGCTGCTGAACACGGGGCCGCCGTCGACCGGCTGGCCGAACACGTCCACCCGCAGCACCTTGCCGGCCAGCGAGGCCGGGTCCTGGGCCAGCGCCGGGTTCCCGGTGTCGCCGGTGCCCACGTACAGCGAGCCGTCGACGCCGAACAGCAGCGCCCCGCCGTTGTGCACCTCGCCCCGCGGGATGCCGGTGAGCACCGGGTTCGGCGTGCCGCCGAGCGGGAAGCGCACGACCCGGTTGTCGGTGGCGGTGGACAGGTAGGCGTAGACCAGCCCGTCCTCGTCGTAGGTCGGGGAGAGCGCCAGGCCGTACAGCCCGCCGTCGCCGGCGGTGTCGACGCCGGGCACGACCATCACCTCGCGGGCCGGGGACCGGTCGGCGAACACCTGCAGGACGCGGCCGGTCTCCCGCTCGGCGACCAGCGCCGACCCGTCGGGCAGCAGGACCAGGCCGGTGGGCACCGTCAGGCCGGAGGCCACCACGTTCGGGTCGTCGGCCGGGTCGCCGGGCTCACCGGAGGGCGGGGCGGGCGGCGGCGCCGGTGCCTGCCCCTCGGTGGGCGGGGCGACCTGCGGCGGCGCCCCCTCGGGCAGCGGCCGCCACTCGCCGGTGGGCTCGTAGCCCCCGCCGTCGTCCGAGCAGCCGGCGACGACCGCGGTCAGCAGCAGCGCGCACGCCAGCCGGGACGCCCGTCGCCCGCGCTCCCGCCTCACCCTGCCGACAGTACGTGCGCCGGCCCCGGGAGCGGGGGGGACGCGGGGTGGCGTGCGGGTCAGCGGCGCGGCGGGGCCGGGACGTCCAGGCGCCCGCCGGACAGGGCGGCCAGCCGCGGGAGGTCGCGCGCCCGCAGGACCGGCAGCCGCACCTCCGTGCCGTGGGTCGTGACCAGCGACAGGGCGCCGCGGTCGCCGACGCGGATGCCGGCCAGCTCGGTCCACGGCACGTGCCGGGAGCCGACGAGGGAGCGGACGGTCACGCCGTCGTCGCCGACGTCGACCCCGACCCGCAGCACCCACGCGGCGGCGGCCAGCGGGATGAGCAGCACGAACACGCCCCACCAGGCGGCGGCGGCCAGGGGCAGCGCGCAGACGAACAGCACGAGGACGGGGAGCAGCGCGGTGCGGCTCATGCGCATGCGGGCGGGGGCGGCCACGCCCGCCATGGTCCCAGATCCGCTCAGGCGGCCAGCCGGCGCAGCCGCTCCCCGGTCCCGCTGCCGGGCACGGCGGTGTAGACGACCAGCTGCACGCCGGGGGCGTCGGCCGGGGTGAGCTGGTGGTGCTCCAGCAGCAGGCTGCCGACGACGGGGTGCTCGAAGCGCCGCTCGCCCGCGCTGAACCGGTCGACGTCGCGGCTGGCCCAACCGGTGCGGAAGTGCTCGCTGGCCTGCTCCAGGCGGGCGACCAGCGCGACGACCTCCGGGTCGCTGAGCCGGGCCCCGGCCTCGGCGCGGAACTGGGTGAGGAAGCGGCGGCTGTCGGTCTCCCAGTCCCCGAGCAGGGCGCGGACCGCCGGGTCGGTGAACACCAGCCACAGCAGGTTGCGGTCGGCCGGGTCCGCGGTGGCGACGCCGGGGTAGAGGCGGGCGTAGGCGGCGTTCCAGCCGACGATCGCCCAGCTGGCGGTGATCGCGTAGGCGGGGGAGGGGTCGAGGGCGTCCAGCAGCCGCTGCAGGTGGGCGGGCAGCCCGCCGGGCTGCGACGACGGGGCCGGCGTGCCGTGGCCGGTCAGCCGCAGCACGTACTCGTGCTCGGCCGCCGACAGCCGCAGCGTGCGGGCCAGCGCGTCGACCACCTGCCGGGAGGGGTTGATGTCGCGGCCCTGCTCCAGCCACGTGTACCAGGTGTGGCTGACCCCCGACAGCAGCGCGACCTCCTCGCGGCGCAGCCCGGGCCGGCGGCGGGTGCCCCCGGGAGGCAGGCCCGCGGTCGTCGGGTCCACCTGCTGCCGGCGGGAGCGGAGGAACGCGCCGAGCTCGCGGCGGGCGGGGCTGGGCACGGACGTCCTCGCAGGGCCTCGGGTGGTGGTGTCAGTACCAGTATCACCGCTGTCTCGGCAGGTCCCGGACGGGCGCCTACCCTCTCCCCGTGACCACGGTCGAGGAACCCTCTGCAGCCACCGTCGACGTCAAGCCCCGCAGCCGCGAGGTGACCGACGGCATCACCAAGGCGCCGGCCCGCGCCATGCTGCGCGCCGTCGGCATGGGCGACGACGACTGGGACAAGCCGCAGATCGGCGTCGCCTCGTCCTGGAACGAGATCACCCCCTGCAACCTCTCGCTGGACCGGCTGGCCAAGCGGGCCAAGGAGGGCGTGCACGCCGCCGGCGGTTACCCGCTGGAGTTCGGCACCATCTCCGTCTCCGACGGCATCTCCATGGGCCACGAGGGCATGCGCGCCTCGCTGGTCTCCCGCGAGGTCATCGCCGACTCGGTCGAGACCGTCATGTTCGCCGAGCGCCTCGACGGCTCGGTGCTGCTGGCCGGCTGCGACAAGTCGCTGCCCGGGATGCTCATGGCCGCCGCCCGGCTGGACCTGGCCGCCGTGTTCCTCTACTCGGGCTCGACGCTGCCCGGGAAGCTCGGGGACAAGGACCTCACGCTCATCGACGTCTTCGAAGGCGTCGGCGCCTGCGCCGCGGGCAGGATCAGCCGCGACGAGCTCACCGCCATCGAGAAGGCCGCCTGCCCGGGCATGGGCTCCTGCGGCGGCATGTACACCGCCAACACCATGGCCAGCGTCGCCGAGGCGCTGGGCATGAGCCTGCCCGGCAGCGCCGCCCCGCCGGCCCCCGACAGCCGCCGCGACGCGTTCGCGGTCGCCTCCGGCGAGGCCGTGGTCAACCTGCTCCGCAAGGGCATCACCGCCCGGCAGATCATGACCCGCGAGGCGTTCGAGAACGCCATCACCGTGGTCATGGCGCTGGGCGGGTCCACCAACGCCGTCCTGCACCTGCTGGCGATGGCGCACGAGGCACAGGTCGAGCTGACCCTCGAGGACTTCAACCGGATCGGCGACCGCACCCCGCACCTGGCCGACGTGAAGCCCTTCGGCCGGTTCGTGATGACCGACATCGACCGGGTCGGCGGCGTGCCCGTCGTGCTGCGGGCGCTGCTGGACGCCGGCCTGCTGCACGGCGACGCGCTCACCGTGACCGGGAAGACCATGGCCGAGAACCTGGCCGACATCGCCCCGCCGGACCTCGACGGCACGATCATCCACGCGATGAACAACCCGATCCACAAGACCGGCGGCCTCACCATCCTGCGCGGCTCGCTGTCCCCGGAGGGCGCGGTCGTGAAGTCCGCGGGCTTCGACGCCGAGGTCTTCGAGGGCACCGCGCGGGTGTTCGACGGCGAGCAGGGCGCGATGGACGCCGTCACCGAGGGCACGCTGCAGCCCGACGACGTCGTCGTCATCCGCTACGAGGGCCCCCGCGGCGGCCCGGGCATGCGCGAGATGCTCGCGGTCACCGGCGCCATCAAGGGCGCGGGCCTGGGCAAGGACGTCCTGCTGCTCACCGACGGGCGCTTCTCCGGCGGCACCACCGGCCTGTGCGTCGGGCACATCGCGCCGGAGGCCACCGACGGCGGCCCGATCGCGTTCGTGCAGGACGGCGACCGGATCCGTCTGGACCTCACCACCCGCACCCTCGACCTGCTCGTGGACGACGAGGAGCTGGCCCGCCGCAAGGCGGGCTGGGAGCCGCTGCCCCCGCGCTACACCACCGGGGTGCTGGGCAAGTACGCCAAGCTGGTCGGCTCCGCGGCCACCGGCGCCATCTGCGGCTGAGGTGAACCGCGCGGGCGGGCGCACCCCCAAGGGGTGAGCCCGCCCGCCCCCGGCTCCAGCCCGGCGCCCGCAGCGCCGAGGTCTGCGGTGTGGACAGGCAGAGGTGGGCGGTGCTCGCGGGCACCGGGGCGGCGCTGGCCGTCTGCGTGGTGGCCCTCGTCGTCCCCTCCGCCCTGTGGCTCGCCGAGGTCGTCCTGGCCGCCACGTCGGCCGGCGCCACGGCCTGCGTCGTCCGCTGCGGCTGGCGCCGCCAGCGCGGCGCGCGTGGCTGGCGGCTGCTCGCCGGCTCCACCCTGTCGACGGCCGTGGCCATCGCGGCCTACCTCGTGGTCGCGCCCACCGACGACCTGGACGTCGTCCTGGTCCGCTGGGTGCCGGCGGTGCCGGGCTGCGTGCTGGCCGTCGCCGGCCTGCTGACCCTCGCCCCGCGGGAACGCTTCCGCACCGGCCGCCGGGCCGTCGTGGAGGCGGTGCTGTTCGGCGCCGCCTGCCTCACCGGCATGCAGCTGCTCGTCTTCGGCCCCGCCGGCACCTGGGCCGCCGCGTCCCCGGCCGGCCGGGCGGTGCTCGTCGCCGCCGTGCTGACGACGGCGAGCCTGCTCGTCGCCGCCCTCGTGCTCCTGGCCGCGGTCGAGAGCCACCGCCAGCCCATGGCGCTGGTGCTCCTGGCCGCGGTGCTCCTGCTCGCCGCGGGCCGCGGCCTGGGCACCTCGACGATGCTCCTCGGCCTCCACCAGGCGGCCACCGCCAGCCTCATGCTCCTCGTCGCCGGCCTGGGGCTGCTCGCCCTCGCCGTGACCCTCGACCCGGGCCCCGGGGAGGGAGGGGCCCGCCGCCCCCGCTCCGGGCGCTCCGTGCGCCTGGGCGAGGTGCTGCCGCACCTGGCGATGCTGGGGACGCTGCTGGCCGTCGCCGTCACCCACCTCGCCGGCCAGCGCGCCTCGGTGGCGACCGTCGTCGGCAGCGTCGCCTGCGTCGCGCTCGTCGGCGTCCACCGCTGGGTGGCGGCGCTGGACGAGGCCCGCCAGAGCACCCGGATCCTGCGCAGCGAGGCGTGGTTCCGCGAGGTCGTGCGCTCCGGCGGCGACGGCGTCCTCGTGCTCGACCCCGACCTGCGCATCACATGGACCTCGCCGGCCGTGGCGCGGATGCTGGGCGCCGGCACCGACCTGACCGGCCGCGACCTGCTCACCGTCACCCACCCCGCCGACGTGCTGCCCGCCGCCCACGCGCTGCACCCCGACGGCGCCGGGCCGGGGGAGTCCCCGTGCGGCCGGGTCGTGCTGCGCCTGCCGCACACCGACGGCAGCTGGCGCCACGTCGAGGCCGACGTCGCCGACCTGCGGGCCCGTCCCGAGGTGGGCGCCCTCGTCCTGCACTGCCGGGACGTCACCGAGCGCCACGCCCGCGAGCAGGCGCTCGAGGACGTCGCGTTCACCGACCCGACGACGGGGCTGCCCAACCGGGCCGGGTTCGACCGGGTCCTGGAGCAGCGGCTGGTTGACCCCGCCGCACCGCCGGCCACCCTGCTGCTCGTCGAGCTCGACGGGCTGGCCGAGGTCCGCGAGGACGCCGGCCGCGACATGGCCTCCTCGGTGCTGGTTGAGCTGGGCCGCCGGCTGCGGACCACCGTGCGCGGGGACGAGCCCGTCGCCCGGCTGGGCGGGGACGCCTTCGCCGTCCTGGCCGAGGGCGACCCGCGCACCGGGGACCTGCTGGCCGACCGCTGCCTGTCGGCGGTCGAGCAGCCGCTCACCACCGCCGCCGGGGTCTACGACCTGACCGCCGACATCGGGCTGGTCCCGCTGGAGGCCGGCACCGCCCTCGGCGAGGTCTGGACCCGCGCCGAGATCGCCGTCCGCGCCGCCCGCCGGGCCGGTCGCGGCAGCGCCCGCCGCTTCGACCCCGCCCTGGGGGCCGCCGCCGAGCGCCGGGCCCGCCTGCGCGAGGACCTGCCGGGCGCCTGTGCCCGCGGCGAGCTGTCGGTGGCGTTCCAGCCGGTCGTCTCGCTGGCCGAGCAGCGCATCGTCGGCGTCGAGGCCCTGCTGCGCTGGCGCCACCCCGAGCTGGGCGACGTCCCGCCGCGGGAGTTCGTGCCGATCGCCGAGCGCGCCGGCGTGATCGGCGACGTGCAGCGCTGGGCGCTGGAGCAGGCCGCCCGCGCGGCCGTCGCCCTGCCGGTGGTGCACGCGCCGCTGCGGCTGGGCGTCAACATCTCCGCCTCGCACGTCGCCGCCCGCACCCTCGTGGGCGACGTCGCGGCCGCCCTGCAGTGCACCGGGCTGCCTCCCGAGCGGCTGATCCTGGAGATCACCGAGGCGACGCTGCTGGCCGACACCGAGGCCATCGCCGTCGACGTCGAGGCGCTGCGGCTCATGGGCGTGCACGTGGCGCTGGACGACTTCGGCACCGGGCACTCCACGCTCGCCCACCTCAGCGCCCTGCCCATCGACGTGCTCAAGCTGGACCGGGACTTCGTCTCCCGCGTCGACCGGCACCCGCCCAGCCGCGCGCTGTGCGAGTCCGTCATCGCCATCGGCCGCGCCCTCGGGGTCGACGTCGTCGCCGAGGGGGTGGAGACCCCGGCCCAGCTGGGCGTGCTGCGCGGCCTCGGCTGCGGCTTCGCGCAGGGCTTCCTGCTCTCCCGGCCGCTGCCCCTGTCCGAGCTCACCGCCCTGCTGCAGACCGGGGCGGGTGTGCTGTGGCCCGGTCTGGTGGGCACCCGGTGACCGCCACCGGCCGGACCCGGGGACCGGCCCGCGCGGTGGTGCTGGTGCAGGTGCTGCTCGCGCTGCTGGGCGGGGCCTGCGCCTGGCTGCAGCTCAGCGGCTCCCCGCTCGCGCTGCGGCTGGTGCCGCTCGCGCTCGCGATCGCCTCCGGGGCGGGCGCGGCGCTGCTGCTGGCCCTCGGCGCGCGGCTGCCCGGCCGGTCCGGGCGCCCCTGGCGGACGCTCGCCGTGGCCGGCGCCCTGCTCGCCGTCGGCCAGGTCGTGGCCACGGTGCGCGCCGGGTCCGGTCAGCCGTCGACCGGCGGCGCCGAGGACCTGCCGATGCTCGCCGCCGTCCCGGTCGCGATCGCCGGTGCGGTCTGGCTGCTGCCGCCCCGCGCCGGACGGCGGGTCGGCTCGCGCGTCCTGCTCGACGGCCTGATCGTCACCGTCTCCCTCGCCGTCCTGTGCCACCTCGTGCTCGGGCACCTGCTGCCGCAGGGCCTGTTGGGCCCGGGTGGGGCGGCCGGGGACCTCATCTCCTTCGGCTACCCGCTGGTCGGCGCGGTCCTGTGCGGCGTCGGGCTGGTCCCGGTCACCGCGGTCGCCGAGCCGCGCCGGGCGGCCGCCACCTGGCTGCTGTGCGCCTTCCTGGCCATGTCGGTCGTGGCGGTCGGCGGCGCGCTGGGCCGCACCAACGGCACCGTCGCGCCGACGGTCCTGGCGGTCCTGGCGTGGCTGGCCATGCTCGCCGCCGCCGTCCGGGGCGCGGCGCTCGACCCGGGGGAGCCCCCGGCCGGCACCCCGGTGCACCGCACGCTGCCGCTGCGCGGCGGTCTGGCGGCGCTGGCCGCCGCGGGCGTCGTGCTCGCCGCGCTGACCGGTGGCGCCGCCGTCGGCGGCAGGGTCACCGACGAGGAGGGCGCGGGCGGCCTGCTCGTCGTCGGCCTGATGTCGGTGCGCACCCTGCTCTGGGCGCTGGACGCGCACGTGCTGACCCGCCGGCTGCAGCGCGCCGAGCGCCGCTTCCGCGCGCTCGTGCACAGCGGCGACGGCGTGACCGTCGTCCTCGACGCGACCGGCCGGGTCTCCTGGGCCTCGGGCCCGGTGGCCGAGCAGCTCGGCTGGGACGACGAGGAGCTGACCGGCCGGACGCTGGCCCTGCTCCTGCACCCGCCGCACCGGGCGACGTTCGCCGGGGTCGTGGCCGCCGTCCGCGCGGGCACGGCCGTGGAGCTCCCGGTCACCGTGCGCCTGCAGGGCCGCGCCGGCGCCTGGCACGACGTCGAGGTGCTCGGCGCCGCCCCCGACGGCGACCCCGACCGCGGCCTGGTGCTGCACCTGCGCGACGTCACCGAGCGCAGCACCACCCAGCGCGAGCTCGAGCGCATGGCCTACACCGACTTCCTCACCGGCCTGCCCAACCGGGCCCGGCTGATGGCCACGCTGGACGCCGCCCTCGCGCGCGCCGGCACCGGCTCCCGCGCCTGCCTGCTCCTGCTGGACCTCGACGGCTTCAAGTCGGTCAACGACGTCGCGGGGCACGAGGCCGGCGACCAGCTGCTGCGGGAGGTGGCCGCCCACCTGTCCGGCGCCGCGCGCGAGGGCGACCTGGTGGCCCGGCTGGGCGGCGACGAGTTCGCCGTGGTCGTGGACTCCGGCCCCGACGAGGCCCTCGCGCTGGCCGAGCGGCTGGTCGCCGGGCTGGACCGCACGCACCGCTTCCCCACGGCCGCCGGCGCCGCCGGGGACGCACCGGTGGCCGGACCGCCGCTGCACGTGTCGGCGAGCATCGGCGTCGCCGAGATCGGCCCGCACGGCGACGCCTCGGCGACCATGCGCGAGGCCGACCTCGCGCTGCGCACCGCCAAGGCCGACGGCAAGAACGGCGTCCGCGCCACCGGCCAGGCCATCGTGGAGGAGACCGGACGGCGCAGCCGGCTGGCCCGCGACCTGCCGCTGGCTCTCGAGCGGGGGGAGCTGCGGGTCGTCTACCAGCCCGTCGTCGGCCTCGTCGAGCGCCGGGTCCTCGGCCTGGAGGCGCTGGTCCGCTGGGAGCACCCCGAGCTCGGCTCCGTCTCGCCGGAGGAGTTCGTCACCCTCGCCGAGGAGGACGGGCTGATCGTGCCGCTGCAGCGGTGGGTGATCCGCACCGCGACCGCCCAGCACGCGCGGCTGGTCGCCGGCGGCCGCGACCTGCGGCTCGGCGTCAACGTGTCGGCGCTGCACGTGCAGGCCCGCTGCCTGGTCGAGGACGTGACCGACGCGCTGGAAGCCGCCGGGCTGGCCGCCGACCGGCTGATGATCGAGCTGACGGAGTCGGTGTTCACCGACGACGCGGAGCTGCTGCGCAGCACCCTGGCGGAGCTGTCCGACCTCGGCTGCGTCATCTCCCTCGACGACTTCGGCCGCGGGGCGTCGTCGCTCACGCAGCTGGCCGGCCTGCCGGTCGAGGTGCTGAAGATGGACCGCGGCTTCGTCACCGGCATCGAGTCCGACGCCCGGCGGGCGGCGCTCGTGGCGGCGGTGGTCGACCTCGGCCGCACGCTGGGCATGGACATCGTCGCCGAGGGCGTCGAGACCCCGGGCCAGCTGGCCGCGCTCGGGGCGCTCGGCTGCCGGTTCGTCCAGGGCTGGCTGCTCGGCCGGCCGGTGCCGGCCGACGCGCTCGCCGAGGTGGTCGACGGGTTCGACGCCGCCGTCGTCGACGTGGCGACGGCTGCCGACGTGTCCCACGACACGCACGACACCGTCCACCTCGTGGGACGGCACGGTTGACGCGGAGGGTGCCCCGGGAGCACAGTGGCTCCGTGCCCTCCGCCTGCACCCTGCTCGTAGTCGCCTAGCGCGTCGGTCGCCGACCGACGCGCTGACCCCTCCGTGCCCGCGGCACGAGGGGTTTTTTTGCGCCCGGAGCCGGCGGCGCCCGCTCCGGCCCCTCCACCCCGATCCCCAGCCGCTGTCACCAGGCCCCGCCAGGAGAACGCCGACATGAGCACCACCACCCCGAGCGAGCAACCGACCCGCGACGCCGCCGCCGCGCTGGCCGGCGTGGAGACCGGCGCCCGCTCGGTCGCCGAGGCCGCGCACGCGCCCCAGCAGGGCATCACCGGCGCCCAGAGCCTGGTGCGCTCCCTCGAGGCGGTCGGCGTCGAGGTCGTCTTCGGCATCCCCGGCGGCGCGATCCTGCCGCTCTACGACCCGCTGTTCGACTCGCAGGTGCGCCACGTCCTGGTCCGCCACGAGCAGGGCGCCGGGCACGCGGCCACCGGGTACGCGCAGGCCACCGGCCGGGTCGGCGTCTGCATGGCCACCTCCGGTCCCGGCGCCACCAACCTGGTGACGCCGCTGGCCGACGCCTACATGGACTCGGTCCCGATCGTGGCGATCACCGGGCAGGTGCCCAGCGGCGCGATCGGCACCGACGCCTTCCAGGAGGCGGACATCCGCGGCATCACGATGCCGATTACCAAGCACAACTTCCTGGTCACCGACGCCGCGGAGATCCCGCAGCGCATCGCCGAGGCCTTCCACCTGGCCAGCACCGGGCGCCCCGGACCGGTCCTGGTCGACGTCCCCAAGGACGTGCTGCAGGCCACCACCGACTTCTCCTGGCCGCCGCGGCTGGACCTGCCCGGCTACAAGCCGACGACGCGCCCGCACGGCAAGCAGGTCCGCGAGGCCGCCGCGATGATCACCGCCGCCCGGCGACCGGTGCTCTACGTGGGCGGGGGCGTCATCAAGGCGGGCGCGACCGCGGAGCTGGCGGAGCTGGCGCACCTGACGGGCGCGCCCGTGGTCACCACGCTGATGGCCCGCGGCGCCTTCCCCGACAGCGACCGCCAGCACCTGGGCATGCCCGGCATGCACGGCACCGTCGCGGCGGTCACCTCGCTGCAGAAGGCCGACCTGATCGTCGCCCTCGGCGCCCGCTTCGACGACCGGGTGACCGGCAACCTCGCCTCCTTCGCCCCCGAGGCCCGGGTCGTGCACGCCGACATCGACCCCGCCGAGATCGGCAAGAACCGCAAGGCCGACGTGCCGATCGTCGGGGACGCCAAGGAGACGATCGGCGACCTGGTCGCCGCCGTCCGCGCCGAGCACGAGGCCGGGCGCACGCCGGACCTGGCGGACTGGTGGGCCCAGCTGGACGACTGGCGCACCCGCTACCCGCTGGGCTACGACGAGCCCGAGGACGGCTCGCTGTCCCCGCAGTACGTCATCGAGCGGCTGGGCGCGATCGCCGGCCCGGACGCGATCTACACCTCCGGCGTCGGCCAGCACCAGATGTGGGCCGCGCAGTTCATCCGCTACGAGAAGCCGGGCACCTGGCTCAACAGCGGCGGCGCCGGGACGATGGGCTACGCCGTGCCGGCCGCGATGGGTGCCAAGTACGGCTGCCCGGACACCACCGTGTGGGCCATCGACGGCGACGGCTGCTTCCAGATGACCAACCAGGAGCTGGCCACCTGCGCCATCGAGGGCATCCCGGTCAAGGTCGCGGTCATCAACAACGGCAACCTGGGCATGGTCCGGCAGTGGCAGACCCTCTTCTACGAGGGCCGGTACTCCAACACCAAGCTGCACCCCGTCGACGAGAAGGGGGAGCGCAAGCCGATCCGCATCCCCGACTTCGTCGCGCTCGCCGAGGCGCTGGGCTGCGTGGGGCTGCGCTGCGAGTCCAAGGACGACGTGGACGCCGTGATCGAGAAGGCCATGGCGATCACCGACGCCCCGGTCGTCATCGACTTCGTGGTCGGTGCCGACGCGCAGGTGTGGCCGATGGTCGCCGCCGGCGCCAGCAACGACGACATCCTGGCCGCGCGCGACCTGCGCCCGGTCTTCGGCGACGACCAGGTGTAAGGACCCCCTCCCTCCCCACCACCTCGCTGCGCTCGGCGGCGGGCCCCTGGGAGGGGGCCGCCGCTGGTGCCGCCGCGAACCGAAAGGAACGTTGGGTAGATGACCCGCCACACGCTGTCGGTCCTCGTCGAGAACAAGTCCGGCGTCCTGGCCCGCGTCTCGGCGCTGTTCAGCCGCCGCGGCTTCAACATCGAGTCCCTCGCCGTCGGCCCGACCGAGAACCCCGACCTCTCCCGGATGACGATCGTCGTGGACGCCGAGTCCGCGCCGCTGGAGCAGATCACCAAGCAGCTCAACAAGCTCATCGAGGTCATCAAGATCGTCGAGCTCGAGAGCGGGGCCGCCGTCCAGCGCGAGCTGCTCCTGGTCAAGGTGCGCGCGCCCATGGCCGACCGCACCCAGGTGCTGCAGACCGCCGATCTCTTCCGGGCCCGGGTGATCGACGTCAACACCGACACCGTCACCCTCGAGGCGACGGGCACGCCCGACAAGCTGCAGGCGCTGCTCGCCGTGCTGTCCCCGCTGGGCATCAAGGAGATGGCCCAGTCGGGCACGGTCGCCCTGGGCCGGGGTCCGCGGTCGATGTCCGGCGCCGGTACCTTGCGCCCGGTGGACCGCACCGCCTGAGGAAGGACCCCCGTGCCCCGCCACCGCTCGCCAGCTCGCGGCGGGCGCCTGCACGGGGGCCATCACGACTCGTCCACGCAGAGAACCCACTGAAGGAGTACGTACCGCATGGCCGCCGAGATCTTCTACGACGACGACGCCGACCTGTCGATCATCCAGGGGCGCACCGTCGCCGTCCTCGGGTACGGCAGCCAGGGTCACGCCCACGCGCTGTCGCTGCGCGACTCCGGGGTCGACGTGCGCGTCGGTCTCCCCGAGGGCAGCAAGAGCCGCGCCAAGGCCGAGGCCGAGGGCCTGCGGGTCGTCACGCCGGCCGAGGCGGCCGCCGAGGCGGACCTGATCATGATCCTGGCGCCGGACCACGTGCAGCGGCACCTGTACACCGAGTCGGTCGAGCCCAACCTGCAGGACGGCGACGCGCTGTTCTTCGGGCACGGCTTCAACATCCGCTTCGGCTACATCAAGCCCCCGGCCGGCGTCGACGTCGCCATGGTCGCCCCCAAGGGCCCCGGCCACCTGGTCCGCCGCGAGTTCGAGAACGGCAAGGGCGTGCCCTGCCTCGTCGCCGTCGAGCAGGACGCCAGCGGCAGCGCGCTGCAGCTCGCGCTCTCCTACGCCAAGGCCATCGGCGGCGCCCGCGCCGGCGTCATCAAGACGACCTTCGCCGAGGAGACCGAGACCGACCTGTTCGGTGAGCAGGCCGTCCTCTGCGGTGGCGCCAGCGCGCTCATCACCGCCGGGTTCGAGACCCTGACCGAGGCCGGCTACCAGCCCGAGGTGGCCTACTTCGAGTGCCTGCACGAGCTGAAGCTGATCGTCGACCTCATGTACGAGGGCGGCATCGCCAAGCAGCGCTGGTCGGTCTCCGACACCGCCGAGTACGGCGACTACACCTCCGGCCCCAAGGTCATCGACGCCCGCGTCAAGGAGTCGATGGGCGAGGTCCTCGCGGCGATCAAGGACGGCTCGTGGGCCGCGGCCTTCATCGCCGACCAGGACGCCGGCGCCCCGGACTTCAAGCGCCGCCGCGCCGAGGCCGAGGCGCACCCGATCGAGGAGACCGGGCGCAAGCTGCGTGGCCTCATGAGCTGGGTGTCGGCCTCCGACGACTACACCGGCACCGCCGCCCGCGACTGACCGAGGTCCCCGGCCTGCCGCACCCCGGTGCGGGGGGCCGGGACACGACGAGGCCCCCCGCTGCAGCGCAGCGGGGGGCCTCGTCGTGTGCGGGGGAGCGGCTCAGTAGGCCATGCCCCGGGACGCGTAGTACTGCTTGGCCTGCGGCTGCAGCAGGAAGAACACGATGAGCCCGGGCAGCACGAAGCCCAGCAGGCCGAAGAACAGGAAGCCGTACCCGCTGACCAGGCCCCAGATCAGCGTGAGCAGCTGGACGCCGATGGAGCCGTAGCTGCCCAGCAGGAGCAGGCGCGGCGACTTCCCCTGCACGGCCAGGATGCCGCCGGCGAGCAGCACCGCGGCCGCGGCCACCGACAGCAGGTTCAGCAGGCCGAGGAAGGCGTCGAAGCTGAACAGGATGCCGAGGCTGAACAGGGCCAGCAGGCCCAGGGCGCCGATGACGATGCCGATGACCGCCGCCGCCGTCACCTGCCCCGGCCGCTGGCCGGCCGGCCCGCCGTAGCCGTAGCCGGGCTGCGGGGCGCCGTAGCCCGGCTGGGGGGCGCCGTAGCCGGGCTGGGGGGCGCCGTAGCCCGGCTGCGGGGCGCCGTAGGGGTTGTTCGGGTCGGGACTGGTCATGCGCTGGTTCCTCCTGGGGATGGGTCCGGGTGCCGTGGGTCGGCGAGTCGCCGGGTCGGCGGCGCAGCCTAGGGCCCGGGGGCCCTCGGCGGCGGCAACGAGTGCGTCAGTGCGGGCGGCGGGCCCGCTGCGCGGCGAACCAGCCGGAGGCCTGCCGGTTGGACAGCAGGACGACGATCAGGATCGACACGACGAGCCCGACGAGCCCGACCACGAGGCCGCCGGGCCCCTCGTCCTCGACCGAGCCGATCCCGCCGAGGAACGTCAGGCCGGTGCCGGCGATCGCGATCGAGCCGCCCACGATGAGCAGCACCCGGCTGCGGCCGGTCAGCGCCCACACCGAGCCCCAGATCGTCACCACGGTCCAGGCCAGCGCCAGGACGCCGAAGAACAGCAGGATGCCGCCGGCGGCGCCGATCGCGTCGCCGAGGAAGCCGGGGGCGTCGCCCAGGCTGGTGGCCGCCGCCCCGTAGACGAGCAGCGCCACCGTGACCAGCACGCCGAGGGCGCCCCAGACGAAGCCGAGGACGGCGGCCGCCGCCACGCCCCCCGGGCGGGCCGGCGCTCCCGCGTGCCCGCCGTAGGGGCCGGGCGCGTACGGGCCGGGTGCGTACCCGGCCGGCTGGTACGGGGCCTGCGGCCCGGCGGCCACCTGGCCCGGGGCAGACCAGTACGGGGCGGGTGCGGCCGGCGGCTGGTGCGGCTGGCCGTACGGGTCGCCGGTGGACGGCTCGGTGCCGTAGCTGCTCATGGGGTCCCTCCTGGGTGCCGGTCTGCCCGGCTGACGGCGGCCAGGATGGGGGGCCGGCCCGTCCCCGGCAAGGACACCCGGCCCGCGCCGCGCTGGTCGGCGCGACGGGAGTGGTCGCCTGCGACACGGGGGGCGGGCGGGACCGCGGAGAGGGCCGCTCTAGGCTGTGGCCCCGTGACTGCCTCGCTGCCCGGCGCCGCGCCCGTCGTCCTGATCGCCGAAGAGCTCGCCCCGAGCGTCCTGGAGGTCCTCGGCGCCGACGTCGAGATCCGCCACGTCGACGGGGCCGACCGGGCCGCGCTGCTGCCCGCCCTCGCCGACGCCGCCGCGGTGATGATCCGCAGCGCCACCCAGATCGACGCCGAGGCGCTCGCCGCCGCCCCGAACCTGAAGGTCGTCGCCCGCGCCGGCATCGGCCTGGACAACGTCGACGTCGCCGCCGCCACCGAGCGGGGCGTCATGGTGGTCAACGCGCCCACCTCCAACATCACCAGCGCCGCCGAGCACGCGGTGGCGCTGCTGCTCGCCGCCGCCCGGCAGATCCCGGCCGCGGACGCCTCGCTGCGCGAGGGTGCCTGGAAGCGCTCGAAGTTCATGGGCGTCGAGGTCACCGACAAGACCGTCGGCGTCGTCGGCCTCGGCCGGATCGGCGTGCTGGTCGCCCAGCGGCTCGCGGCCTTCGGCACGACGCTCATCGCCTACGACCCCTACATCCAGCCCGGCCGCGCCGCGCAGCTCGGCGTCCGGCTGGTCTCGCTGGAGGAGCTGCTCCGCGAGTCGGACTTCATCACCATCCACCTGCCCAAGACGCCCGAGACGCTGGGGCTGATCGGCGCCGAGCAGCTGGCCACCACCAAGAAGGGCGTCATCATCGTCAACGCCGCCCGCGGTGGGCTGGTCGACGAGGCGGCGCTGGCCGACGCGCTGCGCTCCGGGCAGGTCGGGGCCGCCGGTCTCGACGTGTACGCCAAGGAGCCGTGCACCGACAGCCCGCTGTTCGGGCTGCCCAACACCGTCGTCACCCCGCACCTGGGCGCCTCCACGACCGAGGCGCAGGACAAGGCCGGCACCGCCGTCGCCCACTCGGTGCGGCTGGCCCTGCAGGGCGAGTTCGTGCCGGACGCGGTGAACGTCCAGGCCGGCGGCGTCGTCGCCGAGGACGTGCGGCCCGGCCTGCCCCTGGCCGAGAAGCTCGGCACCGTCTTCACCGCGGTCGCCGGCGGGCTGGCCCAGTCGCTGACCGTCGACGTGCGCGGCAAGCTCGCCGAGTTCGACGTCTCGGTGCTGCAGCTCGCCGTCCTCAAGGGCGTGTTCGCCGACGTGGTCGAGGACCAGGTCACCTACGTCAACGCCCCGCTGTTCGCCGAGCAGCGCGGCCTCGAGGTCGCCCTCACCAGCGACCTGGAGAGCCCGGACTACCGCAACCTCGTCCGGATCCGCGGCGCGATGGCCGACGGCACCGAGGTCACGGTGTCGGGGACGCTGTTCGGCAAGAACCAGCTGCCCAAGCTCACCGAGATCGACGGGTTCGACATGGACCTCGACCTCAGCGGCCACCTGCTCTTCTTCGTGTACACCGACCGGCCCGGCGTCGTCGGCACCGTCGGCGCGGCCCTGGGCGAGGCGGGCGTGAACATCGCCGGTGCCCAGGTCAGCCGCACCACCAAGGGCGGCGAGGCGCTGATGGCGGTCGCCGTCGACAGCCTCGTGCCGGCCGAGCTGCTCGCCGACATCGCGGGCCGGATCGGCGCCCGCGAGGCGCGCGCCGCCGACCTGTGAGCGCCCCGACCACCCCGGAGGACGCGGCGGGGGCCCGGCTAGGGTCGGGCCCCATGCGCCTGGCAGTCATCGCGGGAGACGGGATCGGTCCGGAGGTCGTCGCCGAGGGGTTGAAGGTCCTGGGCGGGGTCGCCCCGGACCTGGAGACCACCTCCTACGACCTGGGGGCGGCCCGCTGGCAGCGGACCGGCGAGCTGCTGCCCGACTCGGTCCTCGACGAGCTGCGCCAGCACGACGCGATCCTGCTCGGCGCCATCGGCGACCCGAGCGTGCCGCCGGGCATCCTGGAGCGCGGTCTGCTGCTGCGCCTGCGCTTCGAGCTCGACCACCACGTCAACCTGCGCCCGGCGCGGCTGTTCGACGGCGTGCGCAGCCCGCTCGCGGCGCCCGGCGCCATCGACATGCTGTGCATCCGCGAGGGCACCGAGGGCCCCTACGTCGGCAACGGCGGCGTCCTGCGGCGCGACACCCCGCAGGAGATCGCGACCGAGGTCAGCCTCAACACCGCCTTCGGCGTCGAGCGCGTCGTCCGGTACGCCTTCGAGCGCGCCGTCGCCCGCCCGCGCAAGCACCTCACGCTGATCCACAAGACCAACGTGCTCACCCACGCCGGGTCGCTGTGGTCGCGGACGGTGGAGGAGGTCTCCGCCGAGTTCCCCGAGGTCACGGTGGCCTACCAGCACGTGGACGCGGCGACGATGTTCTTCGTGACCGACCCGGGCCGGTTCGACGTCATCGTCACCGACAACCTGTTCGGCGACATCGTCACCGACCTGGCCGCGGCCGTCACCGGCGGCATCGGCCTGGCGGCCAGCGGCAACCTCGACGCCTCGGGAACCAACCCGAGCATGTTCGAGCCGGTGCACGGCTCGGCGCCCGACATCGCGGGCACCGGCGTCGCCGACCCGACGGCGACCGTGCTGTCGGTCGGCCTGCTGCTGGAGCACCTGGGCCGGCTCGACCAGGCCAAGAAGGTGACCGCGGCGGTCGCGTTCGACGTGT
Source organism: Blastococcus sp. SYSU D00695 (assembly GCF_054050555.1). Lineage (NCBI taxonomy): Bacteria > Bacillati > Actinomycetota > Actinomycetes > Geodermatophilales > Geodermatophilaceae > Blastococcus > Blastococcus sp. SYSU D00695. The sequence goes on from NZ_JBJGZP010000021.1 coordinate 43,871, forward strand.
CCACGCGGGACCCGCAGGCGACGATCCGCACGCAGGAGGTCGGCGACCGCCTCGCGGCGCTCGCCTCCGGCTGAGGCCCCCGGCGTCCCGGCGCCCGCTGCCCTCCGGGGCGGCGGGCGCCGTGTGCTTTACTCCCCGGTGATGTCCCGCACCGTCACCGCGATTATCAGCTAGCGCGCAGTCCCCGCCCCGACTGCGCGCAGACCTCCCGTTCCCGGGGGGTCTTTTTCGTGTCCGGACCGATTCCCCCCGGAGCCCCGATGACCACCCCCAGCACCCCCGCCACGGACTTCCACGTCTTCGACACCACCCTGCGCGACGGTGCGCAGCGCGAGGGCGTCAGCTACTCCGTGGCCGACAAGCTCGCCGTCGCGCGGCTGCTCGACGAGATCGGGGTCGGCTACATCGAGGGCGGCTGGCCGGGCGCGCTGCCCAAGGACACCGAGTTCTTCGCCCGCGCCCGCACGGAGCTGCAGCTGCGGCACGCGGTGCTGGTCGCCTTCGGCAGCACCCGCCGCGCCGGCGTCCGCGTCGAGGACGACCCGCAGGTGGCCGCCCTGCTGGCCGCCGGGACGCCGGTGGTCTGCCTGGTCGCCAAGTCCGACGTCCGGCACGTGCGCGAGGCGCTGCGCACGACGCTGGAGGAGAACCTGGCGATGGTGACCGACACGGTCGCCCACCTCGTCGCCCACGGCCGGCGGGTGTTCGTGGACTGCGAGCACTTCTTCGACGGATACGCCGCCGACCCCGACTACGGCGTCCGGGTGCTGGAGGCGGCCTTCGCCGCCGGCGCGGAGGTCGGGGTCCTCTGCGACACCAACGGCGGCATGCTGCCGACCGCGCTGGGGCGGGTGGTCGCCGACGTGCGGGCCCGGACGGCCGGGAAGCTCGGCATCCACTGCCAGGACGACACCGGCTGCGCCGTCGCCAACACGCTGGCCGCCGTCGAGGCCGGGGTCACCCACGTGCAGGGCACGGCCAACGGCTACGGGGAGCGGGCCGGCAACGCCGACACCTTCCAGCTGATCGCCAACCTGGTCACCAAGATGGGCATGCCGGTCGTGCCCGCCGAGTGCCTGCCCGAGCTGCAGCGGGTGAGCCACGCGATCGCCGAGCTGGCCAACATCGCCCCCGACGACCACCAGCCCTTCGTCGGTGCCTCGGCGTTCGCGCACAAGGCCGGCCTGCACGCCAGCGCGATCAAGGTCAGCCCGGAGCTCTACAACCACCTGGACCCGGCGGTCGTCGGCAACGACATGCGCATCCTGGTCACCGAGATGGCCGGGCGCGCCTCGGTCGAGCTCAAGGGCCGCGAGCTGGGGGTGGACCTCACCGGGCAGGCCGACGCCATCGGCCGGGTCGTGGACCAGGTCAAGGTGCTCGAGGCCGACGGCTGGTCGTTCGAGGCCGCCGACGCGAGCTTCGAGCTGCTGCTGCGCGCCGAGCTGCCCGACGCCCCGCCGCCGCTGTTCGAGCTGGAGAGCTACCGGGCCACCGTCGAGCACTGGGGCAACGGCCTGGTCGTCGGCGAGGCGACGGTCAAGGTGCACGTCCCCGACGAGGACGGGACGACGCGGCGGATCATCTCGACCGCCGAGGGCAACGGCCCGGTCAACGCGCTGGACACGGCGCTGCGCCAGGCGCTGGTCGGCCGCTACCCGCAGCTGGCCGGGGTCGAGCTCGCCGACTACAAGGTCCGCATCCTCGGCTGGAAGGGCGGCACCAGCGCCCGCACCCGCGTCCTCATCGACACCACCGACGGGGTGGGGGAGTGGACGACGGTCGGCGTGCACGACAACGTCGTCGAGGCCAGCTGGCACGCGCTGGTCGACGCGCTGACCTACGCCGTCCGCCACCGCTGACCGCCCGGCGCCGCCCCTTCGCGCCGGGCCGGCCCGGGCCGTGCCGGGCCGGGTGATGTGCGCCCAGGGCGTGTTCTCGGGCTCAGAACACGCCCTGGGTGCACATCACCCCGGGCTGCACGTCACCGCGTCGTAGCTCCCGGCGGTCAGGACTCGTCGAGGCGGGCGCGGAGCAGGCAGAACACGTTGCCCTCCGGATCGGCCAGCACGTGCCAGCTCTCCGCACCCGTCTGGCCGACGTCGGCCGGTACCGCGCCGAGGGCCAGGAGGCGCTGCAGCTCCGCCTCCTGGTCGCGGTCGGTCGGGTTGACGTCGACGTGCAGCCGCGACCTGGCGCGCGGCGGGTCGGCGACCGGGCCGAAGACGAGCGTGGGGGCCGGGCCCCCGAACCCCGCCTCGGGGCCGATCTCGACCGAGCCGTCCTCCTCGCGGCCCAGCACCCGGTACCCCAGGACCTCCGCCCACCAGGCGGCCAGCGCCTCGGGGTCCCGGCTGTCGACGACGATCTCGGAGAGACGGCAGGCCACGTCGCCCGACCGTAGGCGCCGGACGGCTGCGGCGCCGCCCGGTGCGGGGGTCAGTAGCCTCGACCCGTGCGCATCGTCCGTTTCGCCTCGCCCTCCGGCATGTCCTTCGGTGTCCTCGACGGCGACGGACAGGTCGCCCAGATCGAGGGCCACCCGTTCGGCACCATCTCCTTCACCGGGCAGCGGTTCCCGCAGGCCGACGTCCGCCTGCTCTCGCCGATCCTGCCGAGCAAGGTCGTCTGCGTCGGGAAGAACTACGCCGACCACGTGAAGGAGATGAACACCGGCGACGCGCCGAAGGAGCCGCTGCTGTTCCTCAAGCCCTCGACCTCGGTGATCGGCCCGGGCGACGCGATCCGCATCCCGCCGGGCAGCACCAACGTGCACCACGAGGCCGAGCTCGCCGTCGTCATCGGCGCCCGCGGTGCCCGCAACGTCAGCCCCGAGCAGGTCGCCGGCAGCGTCTTCGGTTACACGATCGGCAACGACGTGACCGAGCGCGACATGCAGCGCAGCGACGGGCAGTGGACCCGCGCCAAGGGCTTCGACTCGTTCTGCCCGCTCGGCCCCTGGATCGAGACCGACCTGCCCGGCATCGGCAAGGACCCGGCGGACCTGCAGGTCACCTGCACCGTCGACGGCGAGCTCCGCCAGGACGGGCGCACCAGCCAGCTGCTGTTCGACGTCCCGACGCTGATCTCCTACATCTCGAAGGTCATGACGCTGCTGCCCGGCGACGTCGTCCTCACCGGGACGCCGTCCGGCGTCGGTCCCATCGCCCCCGGCCAGCGCGTCGACGTCACGATCGAGGGCCTGGGGACGCTGACCAGCACCGTCTCCGGCGCCGACACCGTCTCCACCGCCGGGGGCGCGCGATGACGACCCCCACCGCCCCGGCCGGCGTGCGCACGCGCTTCTGCCCGTCGCCCACCGGCATGGTGCACGTCGGCCTGCTGCGCACGGCGCTGTTCAACTGGGCGCACGCGCGGCACAACGGCGGCACGTTCGTGTTCCGGATCGAGGACACCGACGCCGCCCGCGACTCCGAGGAGTCCTACCGGCACCTGCTCGACTGCCTGCGCTGGCTCGGGCTCGACTGGGACGAGGGCCCCGAGGTCGGCGGCCCGCACGGGCCCTACCGGCAGTCGGAGCGGTCCGAGGTCTACCGCGAGGTCGCCGCGAAGCTGCTCGCCTCCGGCCACGCCTACGAGTCGTTCTCCACCAACGAGGAGGTCGACGCGCGGCGCCTGGCCGCGGGCCAGGACCCCAAGCTCGGCTACGACAACGCCGACCGGTTCCTCACCGACGCGCAGAAGCAGGCGTTCCGCGACGAGGGCCGCTCCCCGGTGCTGCGGCTGCGGATGCCCGACACCGACCTGGCCTGGACCGACCTGGTGCGCGGCGAGGTCCGCTTCGCCGCGGGCTCGGTGCCCGACTTCGTCCTCGTCCGGGGCAACGGCGCGCCGCTGTACCCGTTCGTCAACCCGGTGGACGACGCCCTGATGGGCATCACCGACGTGCTGCGCGGCGAGGACCTGCTGCCCTCCACCCCACGCCAGATCGCGCTCTACCAGGCGCTGACCGACATCGGCGTCGCGCAGGGCACCCCCCGCTTCGGGCACCTGCCCTACGTCACCGGCGAGGGCAGCAAGAAGCTGTCCAAGCGCGACCCGCAGTCCAACGTCGACGTCTACCGCGAGCGCGGCTTCCTGCCCGAGGGCTTCGCCAACTACCTGGCGCTGCTCGGCTGGGCGATCGCCGACGACCGCGACGTCTTCTCCGTGGCCGAGATGGTCGAGGCCTTCGACGTCACCCGGGTCAGCGCCAACCCCGCGCGCTTCGACCTCAAGAAGGCCGAGGCGATCAACGCCACCCACCTGCGCGCGCTGCCGGCGGAGGAGTTCCTCGCCCGGGTCACGCCCTTCCTGGCCGGCGCCGGGCTGGTCGCCGACCCGCCGACGCCCGAGCAGGACCGGGTGCTGCGCGCGATCGCGCCGCTGGCGCAGGAGCGGATGATCGTGCTGTCCGACGCGGTCGGGCTGCTGGGCTTCCTGTTCACCGACGAGGTGGCGATCGACCCGGCGGCCGCGGCCAAGCAGCTGGCCGGGGACGACGCGGCGGAGGTGCTGGACGCCGCCACCGCGGCGCTGAGCGGCCTGTCCGACTGGTCGACGGCGGCCGTCGAGGAGGCGCTGCGGACGGCGCTGGTCGACGGGCTCGGGCGCAAGCCCCGGCAGGCGTTCGGCCCGGTGCGCGTCGCCGTCAGCGGCCGCACGGTGTCCCCGCCGCTGTACGAGTCCATCGAGCTGCTCGGCCGCGAGCGCACGCTGGCCCGGCTCGCGGCGGCACGGGCGCACGGGGGATGAGACCGGCCGGCGGGCCCGCGGAGGGGGACGAGCCCTACACGGGCCCGCCGCCCACCGGGCCCTACGGCGCCGCCCCGTTCGTGCCCGGCGCCCGGCCGACCGCGCACCTGCCGCCCGGTGCGCCGGGACCGGTGCCCTGGCCGCTGGGGCCGGTGCCGATGCCGCCCGGCCCGCACACGCACCTGCCGGGCGGACCCGGGCTCCCCGCCGCGGGGACGCCGGCGGGGAGCTCCCCGCCGTGGGGTGCCCCGCCGCCCTGGGGTGTCCCGCCGCCCTGGGGTGCCCCGCCCCCGTGGGGTGCGCCGCCGTGGGCCGCGCCGCCGTGGCCCGATCCGCCGCCGCACGACGTGCCCACGCCGTACGCGCTGATGATGAGGTCCCGGACGTGGCGTTGGTGGACGCCGCTGCTGGGTCTGCTGGTGCTGGCCGGCACCTACCTGGTGGCCGCCACCGCCGTCGTCTTCCTCGGCGCGGTCGGGCTGGTCGCCGGCGGCTCGTTCGACCCCGCGTTCGACGACCTCACCGACCCCTGGGTCCTGCTGGTCACCAACCTCGGCCTGGCCGTCGCGATCCCGGTGGTGTGGCTGAGCTGGGTCGCGGTGCACTCGATGCCGAAGGGGTCCTCCTCCTCGGTGCGGAGCAGGTTGCGTTGGGACCTGCTGCTGCGCTGGGTGCCCCCGGCGCTGCTGGTCCTGGGTGTCGCGCTGGCGCTGCAGGTGGCCCTCGGGCTCGCCTGGGACGGGCCGGTGGAGGTGCCCGGGCCGGCCGGCTCCGCGCTGCCGCTCATGGTCGTCGTGCTGCTCACCACCCCGCTGCAGTCGGCCGCCGAGGAGTACGTCTTCCGGGGCTACCTGAGCCAGGCGATCGCGGCCTGGGTGGGGCGCGAGCGCGCGGGGGAACTCGCGGCTGCCCTCCTGACGGCCACGCTGTTCTCGCTGGCCCACCTCCCGGGCGACGTCCTGCTGTTCCTCGACCGGTTCGCCTTCGGGCTGGCCGCCTCGGCGGTGGTGCGGCTCACCGGCGGTCTCGAGGCGGCGATCGTCCTGCACGCGGTGAACAACGTCCTGGTCTTCGCCCTCGCCGGCGTGCTGGGGGAGGGCGTGCCGGCCGACTCGGTCGTCACCGGTTGGGGCGGGCTGCTGACCGTCGTCCTCGACGTGCTCGCCCTGGTGGCCTACGTCGCGCTGGTGCACCGCCTGGCCGCCCGGCGGCCGCCGGACCTGCGGACCCCGGCGCTGGACCTCCGGCCCCCACCCGCCGCGGCACACCGCTGAGGAGGGGGGGTGCGTCGACCCGTCACCGGCGTCGGGTATGGTCGTACCTGCGCCGCGAGGCGTGCACGACCCTTGGGGTATGGGGTAATTGGCAGCCCGACGGTTTCTGGTTCCGTTAGTCTAGGTTCGAGTCCTGGTACCCCAGCGAGGACGCCGCTCTCCGGAGCGGCGCACTCACGCACCACTGCACGGCCCCGTCGTCTAGCGGCCCAGGACGCCGCCCTCTCACGGCGGTAGCGAGGGTTCGAATCCCTTCGGGGCTACGCACGCGAGAGCCCCCGGCCCCCGGCCGGGGGCTCTCGCCGTTCCCGGGGGTGGACCCCCGCCCGCCGGTGCCGGCCGGGGGCGTGGCAGGATGGGGAACGCACGGCCCCGTCGTCTAGCGGCCCAGGACGCCGCCCTCTCACGGCGGTAGCGAGGGTTCGAATCCCTTCGGGGCTACGCGTACGAGAGCCCCCGGCCCCCCGGCCGGGGGCTCTCGCCGTCCCCGGGGCCGGCCCGTTCGCGGCCGCCGCTGCTCGCCAGGCGGCTGACCTGCAGCGGGACTAGCGTTCCTGGACGGCGCGGCCCCGCCCGGGGGCGGCAGGGATGCGGGGTGGACGGTGATCCGGACCAGTCGCGTGCTGGCCGACGGGCGCGAGATCGTCTACTACGACGCCGATGGTTCGACCGCGACCCACGACGCCCCCGACCGGCGCGACCTCCCGCCGGTCGGCACGCGCTCGCGGCTGCGCTGGGACGCGCTGCTGGGGGAGTGGGTGGCCTACGCGGCGCACCGCCAGACCCGCACCTTCCTGCCGCCGGCCGACGAGTGCCCGCTGTGCCCCACCCGGCCCGGCCGCCCGCCGACCGAGGTGCCCGACGCCGACTACCAGGTCGTCGTCTTCGAGAACCGGTTCCCGTCGCTGGCCACCGGCGTCGACCGCGACGTGCCACCGGCCGCACCGGGCGCCCCGCACGCGGCCCAGCGGCCGGGGCTCGGGCGCTGCGAGGTCGTCGTCTTCACCAGCGACCACGACCGGGCCCCCGCCGACCTGTCGCCCGAGCGGCTGCGGCTGCTGGTCGACGTCTGGGCCGACCGCACCGAGGCGCTGTCGGCCCTCGAGGGCGTCGAGTACGTCTTCCCGTTCGAGAACCACGGCGAGGAGATCGGGGTGACCCTGTCCCACCCCCACGGCCAGGTGTACGGCTACTCCTACCTCCCGGCCCGTGCCGAGCGGGTGCTCGCCTCGGTCGAGCGGCACCGGGCCGCCGGCGGGGACCTGTTCGCCGAGGTGGTCGCGGCCGAGCGCGGCGGCCCGCGCGTCGTGACCGCCGGCGAGCACTGGACGGCGTTCGTCCCCGCCGCCGCCCGCTGGCCCTACGAGCTCCAGCTGTTCCCGCACCGGCGGGTCCCGGACCTGCCCGCGCTGACCGCGGCCGAACGCGACTCCCTGGCCGAGGTGCTGCGCGACGCGCTGGGCCGCTTCGCCCACCGCTTCGACGAGCCGATGAACTACATCGCCGCCTGGAACCAGGCCCCGGTGCGCCGCGGCCGCGAGGACTGGTGGCTGCACCTGCAGCTGTTCAGCCTCCGCCGGGCGCCGGGGAAGCTGAAGTACCTGGCCGGCTCGGAGTCGGGCATGGGCGCCTTCATCAGCGACACCGATCCCGAGGACGTCGCCGAGCAGCTGCGGGCGGTGGTCCTGCCGTGAGCGACGCCGAGCTGGGCGCCGCCGCCCGGGCCGCGTTCGTCGCCGCCTTCGACGCCGAGCCCGAGGGCGTGTGGGCCGCGCCGGGCCGGGTGAACGTGATCGGCGAGCACACCGACTACAACGAGGGCCTCGTGCTGCCCGTGGCGCTGCAGCAGACGACCCGCGCCGCGGTGGGCCGCCGCGACGACGGCCGGCTCGCGCTGGTCTCGGTGCAGCACCCGGACCAGCGGGCGGAGCTCGCCCTGGCCGACCTCGCGCCGGGCAACCCGCCCGGCTGGGCCGGCTACCCGGCCGGGGTGGTGCAGGTCCTGCGCGAGCGGGTGCCGGGCGGGGTGAGCGTGCTGGTCGACGGCGACGTCCCGGCCGGCATGGGCCTGTCGTCGTCGGCGGCGCTGTCGTGCTCGGTGGCGCTGGCGCTGCGGGACCTGGCCGCGCCGGAGCTGGCCCGCGCCGACCTGGTGGACGTCGCCCGCTCGGCCGAGAACGACTTCGTCGGGGCCCCGACCGGCATCCTCGACCAGTCGGCGTCGCTGCTGTGCACCGCCGGGCACGCGCTGTTCCTCGACACCCGCGACCGCAGCAGCGAGCAGGTCCCGCTGGACCTCGAGGCGGCCGGGCTGGTGCTGCTCGTCGTCGACACCGGGACGACGCACAGCCACGCCACCGGCGGCTACGGGGACCGCCGGCGCGAGTGCGCCCGGGCGGCCGAGCGGCTGGGCGTGCCGGCGCTGCGCGACGTCCCGGACGTCGCCGCCCTGGCGCCGCTGGACGACGGGACCGACGACGGCGCGGTCCTGCTCCGCCGCGCGCGGCACGTCGTCACCGAGGACGCCCGCGTGCTCCGGGTCGTCGAGGTGCTGCGCGGCACCGGGGACCCGCGGGCCGTCGGCGCCGTCCTCACCGCCGGTCACGCCTCGCTGCGCGAGGACTTCCAGATCTCCACGCCGGAGCTCGACACGGCCGTGGCCGCCGCCGTGGACGCCGGGGCCGCCGGGGCCCGCATGGTCGGCGGCGGATTCGGCGGCAGCGCGATCGTGCTGGCCGAGGCGGGGTCCGTCGATCGGGTGACCGAGGTGATCACGCGTCGATTCCGGGAAGAGGGGTACCCGCCGCCCCGCACCTCCCTCGTCGCGCCGGGACCGGGGGCCCGCCGGCTCACCTGAACACCGCACCAGGACTAGGAGGTCCGCGTGGACGAACTGCGCCTCGACGCCGAGCCGGTCGACTACCTGCTCGTCGTCGTCTACTTCGCCGTCGTGCTGATGATCGGTTTCGCCGCTCGCCGCCGGGTGTCCGACAGCCTGGACTTCTTCCTCTCGGGCCGCTCGCTGCCGGCCTGGGTCACCGGCCTGGCCTTCATCTCGGCCAACCTCGGCGCCGTCGAGATCGTCGGCATGTCGGCCAACGGCGCCCAGTACGGCATGCCGACCATGCACTACTTCTGGATCGGCGCCGTCCCGGCGATGCTGTTCCTCGGCGTCGTGATGATGCCCTTCTACTACGGGTCGAAGGTCCGCAGCGTGCCGGAGTTCATGCGCCGGCGCTTCGGCACCGGTGCCCACCTGGTGAACGCGATCAGCTTCGCCGTCGCCCAGGTGCTCATCGCCGGCATCAACCTGTACCTGCTGGCCAGCATCGTCGAGGCGCTGCTGGGCTGGCCGCTGTGGCTGTCGCTGGTGGTCGCGGCGGCGATCGTGCTCAGCTACATCACCCTCGGCGGCCTCTCCGCGGCGATCTACAACGAGGTGCTGCAGTTCTTCGTGATCGTCGCGGCGCTCACCCCGCTGACCCTCATCGGGCTGCACCGGGTCGGCGGCGTCGGCGGCCTCGTCGACGAGATCACCGACGCGGGCAACGAGAGCGACCTCAGCTCCTGGCCGGGCACCGACCTGACCGGCTTCACCAGTTCCTTCTGGTCGGTCATCGGCATCGTGTTCGGCCTCGGGTTCGTGCTCTCGTTCGGCTACTGGACGACGAACTTCGTCGAGGTCCAGCGGGCGATGGCGACCAAGTCGATGTCCGCGGCGCGCAGCACCCCGATCATCGGGTCGTTCCCGAAGATGTTCATCCCGTTCGTCGTGGTGATCCCGGGCATGATCGCCGCCGTCCTCGTGCCGGGCATCGAGCAGCTCAAGGCCGGCCAGGAGAGCAACCTCGACTACAACGACTCGATCCTCGCGCTGATCGCGAGCGTGCTGCCCAACGGGCTGCTCGGGGTCGCGATCGCCGGTCTGCTGGCGGCCTTCATGGCCGGCATGGCGGCCAACATCTCGGCCTTCAACACGGTGTTCAGCTACGACATCTGGCAGCAGTACGTGAAGAAGGACCGGCCCGACGGCTACTACCTGAACATCGGCCGCTGGGCGACCGTCGGGGCCACGGTCATCGCCATCGGGACGGCGCTCATCGCGTCGGGCTACAGCAACCTGATGGACTACCTGCAGACGCTGTTCGGCTTCTTCAACGCGCCGCTGTTCGCCACGTTCATCCTCGGCATGTTCTGGAAGCGGATGACGGCGACCGCCGGGTGGACCGGCCTGGTGTCGGGCACCCTGGCCGCCGTGGTCGTCGCCATCCTCAGCGAGGACGCGCTGGGCTCGCTGTCGACGGGCGCGCTCCCGCTCAGCGGGCAGGGCGCCAGCTTCGTGGCCGCCGGCGCGGCGTTCGCCGTCGACATCCTGGTCAGCGTCGCGGTCACCCAGGTGACGGCGCCCAAGCCGGTGGAGGCGCTCGTCGGCCTCGTCTACTCCGAGACCCCCAAGGAGCAGCGCACCGACCCGGACGCGCACCGGCTGCCCTGGTACCAGTCGCCGACCAAGCTGGCGGGCATCTCGCTGGTCATGGTCATCGCCCTGAACCTGATCTTCCGCTGAGGAGCCCTCGATGAGCAGCACGCCCGTGGAGCAGTCCTCCGGCCGCAAGCACGCCGCCGGGGCGTTCGACGTCCGCAACGTGATCGCCGCGCTGATCGGCTTCTACGGCGTCGTCCTGGTGGTCGTCGGCCTGTTCGGCGAGACCGCCGCCGACCGGGAGAAGACCGGCGGGGTGAACGCCAACCTCTGGGCCGGGCTCGCGATGGTGGTCGTCGCCCTGGGCTTCTTCCTCTGGACGAGGTGGCGGCCGATCGTGGTCGAGCCGACCCACGCCCCGGGGGAGGGCACCGACGACGGCACGGGCGCGGCACCGGGGCACGCCCCGCACTGACGGCGCGCGAGGCGGGTCCCGGGGGGCCGCGGCGGGCGTAGCCTCCCCACCGTGGCCAGCCGGCTGTTCGCGGCGGTGTACGACCGCTTCATGCAGGGCACCGAGGACGCGGGTCTGCGGGAGATGCGAGCGGAGCTCCTCACCCGGGCGCGCGGCGAGGTGCTCGAGGTCGGCGCGGGCACGGGGCGCAACGTCGTCCTGTACCCGGACGCGGTGACCCGCCTGGTGCTGACCGAGCCGAGCCCGTACATGGCCCGGCGGCTGCGCGAGCGGCTCGCCGCGGAGACGCCGGGACGTTCGGCGGAGGTGGTCGAGGCCCCGGCCGAGTCGCTGCCGTTCCCCGACGCGTCCTTCGACACGGTGGTCTCCACGCTCGTCCTGTGCAGCGTCGCCGACCCCCCGCGGGCCGTCGCCGAGATCCACCGCGTGCTGCGCCCCGGCGGGACGCTGCTCTACCTCGAGCACGTCCGGGGCGACGGCGGGCGGCTCGTCCGCTGGCAGGACCGCCTGGAGCGCCCGTGGGGGTGGGTCGCCGACGGCTGCCACCCCAACCGCGACACCACGGCCGCCCTCCGGCGGGCCGGCTTCACCGTCGACGACGTCGTCCGGTCGCGGCTGCCGCAGGCGCCGGCGCTGGTGCGCCCGCTGGACGTGGCGGCCGCCCGCCGCGACTAGCTCCCGGCCACCGTCACCGGCACCCGCTGCACCAGGTTGTTCGCCATGCCCTGGCGGTTCCACTCCTGCTCCAGCGGCTGGGCGCCCTCGGCGTCGGCGGCCCGGACGACCAGCTCGTGCCGGCCGGGGACCGCCGTCCACGGGCACGACCAGGCCCGCCAGGCGGCGGGGTGCGCCGGGTCGACGGGGGCCAGCTCCGCGGCGGTCCAGGTGTCACCGCCGTCGCTGCTGACCTCGACCGAGACGACCGGTGCCCGCCCCGACCAGGCGCGGCCGGTCAGCACCACCGGGCCCGGCCGCAGGAACCGCTCGCGGGTCATGAAGTCCGGCCAGCCGGGCGGGGCCATCAGCGCGCGCGGGCGGATCCGGTCCACCGGGACGCCGGGGTCGTCGCGGTCGACCGCCAGCCGGTAGGCCGTCGCGTTCTGGAAGCCCTCGAAGGGCCGCTCCAGGACCTCGATGCGGGTCAGCCACTTCACGTGTGCCATGCCGTACCAGCCGGGGACGACGAGCCGCAGGGGCGCCCCGTGCTGCGGCGGGAGGTCCGCGCCGTCCATCCCCCAGGCCAGCAGGACGTCGGGGCGCAGCGCCTCGGCCACCGGCAGCGCCCGCGCGTAGTCCTGCTCCACGCCGCGCTCGACGCCGTGGTCGGCGCCGGTGAGGACGACGTCGACCGCTCGGGGCGAGACCCCGGCCTCGGTCAGCAGCCCGGCCAGGGAGGTGCCGGTCCACGCGGCGGTGCCCACCGCCTCGAGCAGCCACGGCTGGCTGACCGGCCGCGGCGCGAACCGGGCCCGCCCGTTGCCGGCACACTCCAGGGTCACCCGCGAGGTCAGCGCGGGCCGGGCCCGCAGCGCGGTCAGGTCCAGGGTGAGCGGCCGGTCGACGGCGCCGGTGACCTGCAGCCGCCAGGTGCGCGGGTCGACCGCGGGGATGTCGTAGTGGGTCAGGACGTAGTGCAGGCCGGGCGGGGTGACGTCGTAGCGCAACGCCTCCAGGGGCAGGCCGTGGTTGCGGGTGGCCAGGGCCAGCTCGTCGAGCCCGATGCCCTCGCCGGGCGCGGCGATCCGGGCGCGGCCCGTGGCCGCGGTGTCGGTGACGGTCATGCCGGGGTGTGTACGCCGGGGGCGCCCGCGAGGGAAGGGTCCTTCCTCAGCGGGCGGCGCGGCCGATCGCGCCGGCGGCCTCGAGCACCGCGGTGACGACCTCCGGGGACGGGCGCCGGCCGAGCCGCTCGACGGGGCCGCTGATCGACACCGCGCCGAGGACCCCGCCGGTGGCGTCGCGCACCGGCGCGGACAGGGACGCCACGCCGGGCTCGCGCTCGGCGATGCTGTGCGCCCAGCCGCGCCGGCGGACGTCGAGCAGCGTGCGGGCGGTGAAGCTCGCGGCGGGCAGCAGCGGCGTCACCTCGTCGGCGGGGGCGAAGGCCAGCAGCGCGTGCGCGGCCGACCCCGCCGTCATCGGCAGCCGGGCGCCGACCGGCACGGTGTCGCGCAGCCCGGAGGTGCGCTCGGCCGCGGCGATGCAGACGCGCGCCGCGCCGTCGCGCACGTAGAACTGGGCGCTCTCCCCGCTGCTGTCGCGCAGGGTCACCAGGTGCCGCCCGGCCAGCTCGCCCAGGTCGGCGCCGCCGCGGTTGAGCTCGGCCAGCCCCGGCCCGGGCGCCCACGCCCCGGCGTCGGTGCGCCGCACGAGCCGGTGGCCCTCGAGCGCGACCGCCAGCCGGTGCGCGGTCGCCCGCGGCAGGCCGGTGCGGGCGACGAGCTCGGCGAGCGTGGCCGGTTCCTCGGCGACGGCGCGGAGGATGGCCACGGCTTTGTCGAGAACGGCAACGGGGTTAGGCTGTCCCACACAGCAATACTCGCATCCCACTGCGTGAGAAACCAGGGGGACGTGCTCACCGAGAGGGACACCACCGTGCCGAAGACCCTGGCCGAGAAGGTCTACGACGCCCACGTCGTGCGCAGCACCGAGGGCGAGCCCGACCTGCTCTACATCGACCTGCACCTCGTGCACGAGGTGACCAGCCCCCAGGCCTTCGACGGTCTCCGGGCCGCCGGGCGCCGGGTGCGCCGGCCCGACCTCACGATGGCGACCGAGGACCACAACGTCCCCACCCTCGACATCCTCGCGCCGATCGCCGACCCGGTGAGCCGCGCGCAGGTCGAGGCGCTGCGCCGCAACGCCGCGGAGTTCGGCATCCGGCTGGCCCCGATGGGCGACCGCGACCAGGGCATCGTGCACGTGATCGGCCCGCAGCTGGGGCTGACCCAGCCGGGCATGACGATCGTCTGCGGCGACAGCCACACCTCGACCCACGGTGCCTTCGGCGCGCTCGCCTTCGGCATCGGCACCAGCGAGGTCGAGCACGTGCTGGCCACCCAGACCCTGCCGCAGTACCGCCCGAAGCAGATGGCGGTCACCGTCGACGGCGAGCTGCCCCCCGGCGTCAGCGCCAAGGACGTGATCCTCGCCGTCATCGCCCAGATCGGCACCGGCGGCGGCCAGGGCCACGTCATCGAGTACCGCGGCAGCGCCATCGAGAAGATGTCGATGGAGGCCCGGATGACCATCTGCAACATGTCGATCGAGGCCGGCGCCAAGGCGGGGCTGATCGCCCCGGACCGGACCACCTTCGACTTCCTCCAGGGCAAGCCGCACGCCCCGCAGGGTGCGGACTGGGACGCCGCGGTCGAGTACTGGTCGACGCTGCGCACCGACGAGGGCGCCGTCTTCGACCGCGAGGTGCACATCGACGCCGCCTCGCTCACCCCGTTCGTCACCTGGGGCACCAACCCCGGGCAGGGCCTGCCCATCGGCGAGCGGGTGCCCGACCCGGCCGACTTCGCCGACGAGAACGAGCGCCGCGACGTCGAGGGCGCGCTGGCCTACATGGGCCTGACCCCCGGCACGCCGCTGCGCGAGGTCGAGGTCGACACCGTCTTCCTCGGGTCCTGCACCAACGGCCGGATCGAGGACCTGCGGGTCGCCGCCGAGCTGCTGCGCGGCCGGCGCATCGACGCGAGCACCCGCATGCTCGTCGTCCCCGGGTCGGTCGCGGTCAAGGCGCAGGCCGAGGCCGAGGGCCTGGACCGGGTCTTCACCGAGGCCGGCGCCGAGTGGCGCGGGGCCGGGTGCTCGATGTGCCTGGGCATGAACCCCGACCAGCTCGCGCCGGGGGAGCGGTCGGCCTCCACCAGCAACCGCAACTTCCAGGGCCGGCAGGGCAAGGGCGGGCGCACCCACCTGGTGTCCCCGGCCGTCGCGGCTGCCACCGCCCTCACCGGGAGGCTCACCGCCCCCGCCGACCTCGCGTCCGCCGACGCCTGACCGCTGGAGTTCTGCCATGGACGCCTTCACCACCCACACCGGCACGGCCGCCCCGCTGCGCCGCAGCAACGTCGACACCGACCAGATCATCCCGGCCGAGTACCTCAAGCGGATCACCCGGACCGGCTTCGAGGACGGCCTGTTCGTCGCCTGGCGGACCAACGAGCCGGACTTCGTGCTCAACCAGCCGCAGTACCAGGACGCCTCGATTCTGGTGGCCGGCCCGGACTTCGGGACGGGCTCCTCGCGCGAGCACGCGAACTGGGCGCTGCTCGACGGCGGCTTCCGCGTGGTCATCAGCTCGCGCTTCGCCGACATCTTCCGCAACAACTCGACCAAGGCCGGCCTGCTCACGGTGATCCTGCCGCAGGACGAGGTCGAGGCGCTGTGGACCGCTATCGAGGCCGACCCGGCGCTGCCGGTCACCGTCGACCTGCGGGCCAAGGAGGTCCGGTACGCCGGCCACTCGGTGTCCTTCGACATCGACGACTACGTCCG
This sequence comes from Blastococcus sp. SYSU D00695, assembly GCF_054050555.1. Classification (NCBI taxonomy): domain Bacteria; kingdom Bacillati; phylum Actinomycetota; class Actinomycetes; order Geodermatophilales; family Geodermatophilaceae; genus Blastococcus; species Blastococcus sp. SYSU D00695. Next base: position 59,304 of record NZ_JBJGZP010000021.1, read on the forward strand.
CTGGCGGCTGCTGGAGGGGCTGGACGACGTCGGCCTCACCGAGCGGCACCTCGACGACATCCAGGCGTACGAGTCCGCCCGCCCGTCCTGGAAGCCGAAGGCCCTCCCGGCGCTCCCGGCCTGACCGCCCCCGGCATGGGAAGCGATCCCCACGTCCTGCGCTCCGGGACGTGGGGATCGCTTCCCATGCCTCAGGCCCCCGGGTCCTCGGGGGCGACGTCGCGGTAGTAGTCGGCCAGCAGCGCGCCCGGGTGGCCGCCGAGCACCCAGGTGCTGCCCTTGGCCGCCGGCGGCCACAGCGCACCGGCCACCCCCGCCCAGCGCACCCCGAGGGCCATGAGGATCGACGGGATCGCGCCGCCCTGGCTGCACACCACGGTGACGCCGGGGGTCGGCCGCGGCTCGAGGAACCGCTCGACCGCCGCCATCGCCGCCTGCGGATCGGCCTCGAACTCCTCCTCGCCCACCTCGGGCAGCGCCTGCACCGGCAGCCCGAGCGACTCGGCGAGGGGCTCCACCGTCTCCCGGCAGCGGGTGCGCTCGGCCGACAGCACCGCCGTCGGCGCGAACAGCGGCAGCACCCGCGCGAGCTGCCGCGCCTGCCGGCGGCCCTTGCCGTCCAGCGGGCGCAGGTCGTCGTCGCCGTCCCACTCCGACCGGCTGCCCGCCCGCGCGTGGCGCACCAGCAGCAGGGTGGGGGAGCGGGGGACGTCGGTGCGCGCCAGGTCGGCCAGCACGTCGCGGTCGTGGTCGTGGGTGACCAGCGCGGCGGCCTCGTCCAGCGGCAGCCAGCGCAGCTCGTCGGTCTCCTCGCCCGCCTCGAACGCGCCGCCCACGGCCTCCATCAGCCAGTAGTCGACCCGCTTGGTGCTGCCGTCGACCGGGTACTCGATGCGCCGGCTGCGCCGCCCGACGACGACGGACAGCCCGGTCTCCTCGACGACCTCGCGGACGGCGGTCTCCAGCAGCGCCTCGCCGCCGTCGACCTTCCCCTTGGGCAGCGACCAGTCGTCGTAGCGCGGCCGGTGCACCACCGCCGTCTCGACGCCCCCGTCGCCGGCCCGCCGCCACACCGCCCCGCCGGCGGCCGCGATCACCGTCCCGGCCATCGGCTCAGACCGCCGACTCGACCACGCCGGCGATGAGGCCGGCCTGGTGGTCGCGGCCGTCGCGGCGGGTCCAGCGGGCGTCGGGGCCGAGCTCCCAGCAGCGCACGTCGGGCGCCATCGCCGAGTCGAACATGGCCCCCAGCTGGCGCTGCGCGTGCTCGTCGCACACCCGCAGCAGCACCTCCACCCGCCGGTCGAGGTTGCGGTGCATGAGGTCGGCGCTGCCGATCCACCACTCGCCCTCGCCGCCGTTGCGGAAGTGGAAGACGCGGGAGTGCTCGAGGAAGCGGCCCACGATGGAGTGCACGCGGATGTTCTCCGACATCCCCGCCACCCCCGGCCGCAGCGCGCAGATGCCGCGGATGAACAGCTCCACCGGCACCCCCGCGCACGAGGCGGCGTAGAGGGCGTCGATGACCTGCTCGTCGACCAGCGAGTTCACCTTGATCCGGATGCCGGCGGTGCGGCCCTCCTCGGCGTGCCGGGCCTCGCGGCGGATCTTCTCCACCAGCCCCGACCGGACGCCGTTCGGGGCGACCATCAGCTGGCGGTAGGTCGTCTGCCGGGAGTAGCCGGTCAGCGTGTTGAACAGGTCGGTGAGGTCGGCGCCGACCCGTGGGTCGGCGGTCAGGATGCCCAGGTCCTCGTAGATCCGGGCCGTCTTCGGGTTGTAGTTGCCGGTCCCGATGTGGCAGTAGCGGCGGATGACCCCGCCCTCCCGGCGGACGACCAGGGCGGTCTTGCAGTGGGTCTTCAACCCGACCAGGCCGTAGACGACGTGGCAGCCGGCCCGCTCCAGCTCGCGCGCCCAGGAGATGTTGGCCTCCTCGTCGAAGCGGGCCTTGATCTCGACGAGGACGACGACCTGCTTGCCCGAGGCCGCCGCGTCGATCAGCGCGTTGACGATCGGCGAGTCACCCGAGGTGCGGTACAGCGTCTGCTTGATCGCCAGCACGTTCGGGTCGGCGGCGGCCTGCTCGATGAAGCGCTGCACGCTGGTGGCGAACGAGTGGTACGGGTGGTGGACCAGCACGTCGCCCTCGCGCAGGGTGGCGAAGACGCTCTTGGGGGTCTCGCCCTCGGACAGGCGCGGGTGCGTGGCCGGCACGAACGGCTCGTCCTTGAGCTCGGGCCGGTCCAGGTCGTACAGCGCCATAAGCGCGGCCAGGTCGAGCAGCCCCGGGACGGTGACGACGTCCTGCGGGTCGACCTCCAGCTCCGACACCAGGACGTCGAGGATGCGCGGGTCCATCGTCTCGTGGACCTCCAGCCGCACGGCCGGGCCGAACCGGCGGCGGGCCAGCTCGCGCTCCAGCGCCTGCAGCAGGTCCTCGTCGCGGTCCTCCTCGACCTCGAGGTCGGCGTTGCGGGTGACGCGGAACAGGTGGTGGTCCAGCACGTCCAGGCCGGGGAACAGCTGCGGAAGGTGCGCGGCGATGAGGTCCTCCAGCGGGAGGAAGGTCGCCTGCTGGTCCCCCGCGGACACCTGCACGAAGCGCGGCACGTTGTTGGGCACCTTGAGCCGGGCGAAGCGGGGCGCGCCGGTGTCGGGGTCGCGCACGGAGACGGCGAGGTTGAGCGACAGCCCGCTGATGTAGGGGAACGGGTGCGCCGGGTCGACCGCCAGCGGGGTGAGGACCGGGAACACCTGGTCGCGGAAGTACTCGCGCAGCCGCAGCGCCTCGGCGTCGGCCAGGTCGTCCCAGTGCACGATCCGGATGCCCGCGGCCTCCAGCATCGGCCGCACGTCGGTGGCGAAGCACTGCGCGTGCCGGTGCACCAGCTCCTGGGTGCGCTCGGTGACCCGCGCCAGCTGCTCGCGGATGGTCAGCCCGTCGGGGGAGCGCACCGTCAGCCCGGTGCTCTGCCGCCGCTTGAGGCCGGCGATGCGGACCATGAAGAACTCGTCGAGGTTGCTGGCGAAGATCGCCAGGAACTTCATGCGCTCCAGCAGGGGCAGGCCGTCGTCCTCGGCGAGCTCGAGCACCCGGGCGTTGAAGTCCAGCCACGACAGCTCCCGGTTGAGGAACCGGTCGGCGGGGAGCTCGGCACGGGCAGCGGGGGTCTCGGTCGTCGTCTCGGCCACGGGTTCATCGTGCCGCAGGGAGGTGAACGGCGAGTGACCGAAGCGAGGGGTGCGCGTCACCCCGCGGCGCCCCGCGCGGGCAGCCGGGGCAGCAGCGCCGCGGTCGTGGGGCCCAGGCCCAGGGCCGCTGCCGCCGCGAGGTCGGCGGGCGTGTCGACGTCGCGCCGCAGGCCCGGCCAGGCCCCGGCCAGGGCCACCGCGCCGGAGTCCGCGTGGGCGCGCGCCGACCCGGTGCCGAAGCGCGGGTCCAGGTCGGTCCCGCGCGCGGTGAGCAGGGTGGTGCCGGTGCCGGACGCGTCGGTCACGAGGCCGCGTGGCACCGCCGCCGCGGCCGACAGCGCCGCCGCCAGCTCGGCCGGCCGCAGCGCGGGCAGGTCGGAGGAGAGCGCGGCCACCGCCGCCGTCCGCGCGGCCCGGGCGCCGTGGGCCAGGGCGGGGTTGAGGCCGCGGTCGGGCTCGTCACCCACCGTCCGCGCGCCCAGGCCGGTGACCACCGCGGCGGCGTCCTCGTCGTCGGTGACGACGAGGACCTCGGCGATCGACACGCCGTGGCCGGCGGCGGCCAGGGCGGCCGCGACGGTGTCGGCCAGCAGCGCGAGCACGAGGTCGGCGTGCAGCTGCCGGGCGGCGCCGGTCAGCGGGGACAGGCGGGTCTTCGCCACCGTCAGCCGCTTGGCGGGGACGACGACGGACCACTCCACGGCCACAATGTGAGCACACCGCCCGGGCCGGGCGGAGCGCCCGCGGGGACCCGGTGGGCGGCCGCGCCCGCGCGGGGGTCGATCATGGCAGGCGTCACGCGAGCGAGAGGGGTGCCGGTGCCGCAGGAGACGTCCCCGGAGACGGCGGGCGACCGGGAGCCGGCCCGCCGGCCGTCGAAGTGGCGCACCCGCGGTCGCCTCCCGTGGCCGCTGGCCTTGGCCGTCGCGCTCGTCTACCCGACCTCGTCCCTGATGTACCGGCTGCGGTACCGCCACGGGGACCGGTTGCCGGCCACCGGCCCGGTGCTGCTGGTGGTCAACCACGTCTCGGTCCTGGACCCGCTGGCCGTCGCCCGGCTGGCGTGGGACCACGGCCGGGTGCCGCACTTCCTCATCAAGGACGCCATCTTCACGGGCGTCCTCGGCACGCTGCTGCGGCGAGCCGGTCAGATCCCGGTCGCCCGCGGCTCGTCGGAGGCGGCCCGCTCGCTGGACCTGGCCCGGGCCGACCTCGCCGCGGGGAACCTGGTGGTGATCTACCCGGAGGGCTCGGTCACCCGCGACCCCGACTGGTGGCCGATGCAGCCGCGGACCGGGGTGGCCCGCCTGGCGCTCACCAGCGACGCCGTCGTCGTCCCCGTGGCGCAGTGGGGCCCGCAGCGGGTGCACGACTACCACGCGAAGAAGCTGAGCCTGCGCCCGCGGCGCCCGGCCGAGTACCTCGTCGGCGAGCCGGTCGACCTGACGGCGCTGCGGGCCGAGGTGGCGGCGGGCCGGGCCCTGACGCCCGAGCTGCTGCGGGAGACGACCGACCTCGTCATGGGCCGGGTGCGCGACCAGCTCGCCGAGCTGCGCGGCGAGCCGGCGCCCGCCGGCTTCGCCGCCCGTCCCCGGCCGGGGACGCGTCCCGCGGCCGCCGGGCAGGACGCCGCGGGTGACCCCGTGGCGGGCACCGCCGGGGACGGCACGGGGGACCGCGCGTGACGCGGGTCGCCGTGCTGGGCGCCGGGTCGTGGGGGACGGCGTTCGCCAAGGTCCTCGCCGACGCCGGCAGCAGCGTGGTCCTGCACGCCCGCCGGCCGGAGCTGGCCGCGGCCATCGCCGCCGACCGGGAGAACGCCGACTACCTGCCCGGCGTCCGGCTGCCCGAGCGGCTGCGCGTCACGCACGAGGCCGCGGATGCCCTCGACGGCGCCGACGTCGTCGTGCTGGCCGTGCCCTCCCAGTCGCTACGGGAGAACCTCGCCGCGTGGACGCCGCTGCTGCCGGCCGACGCGAGCCTGCTGTCGCTGATGAAGGGCATCGAGCTGGGCAGCACCAAGCGGATGAGCGAGGTGATCTGCGAGGTCACCGGCGCCGGGCCGGAGCGGGTGGCCGCGCTGTCCGGGCCGAACCTGGCCCGGGAGATCGCCGAGGAGCAGCCGGCCGCCACCGTCATCGCCTGCCCCGACCACGACCGGGCGGCCGCCATCCAGGCCGCCTGCCTGACCCCCTACTTCCGGCCGTACACCAACACCGACCTGGTGGGCTGCGAGCTCGGCGGGGCGGTGAAGAACGTCATCGCGCTGGCCTGCGGCGTCGCCGAGGGCATGGGCTTCGGCGACAACACCCGCGCCTCGCTGATCACCCGCGGCCTGGCCGAGACCGCGCGGCTGGGTGCGGCGCTCGGCGCGGAGCTGACCACGTTCGCGGGGCTGGCCGGGCTCGGTGACCTGGTGGCCACCTGCAGCTCGCCGCTGTCGCGCAACCGGACCTTCGGCGAGCGGCTGGGCCGCGGGATGTCGCTGGAGGAGGTGCAGAGCAGCACCCGCCAGACGGCCGAGGGCGTGAAGAGCTGCCGGCCGGTGATGGAGCTGGGCCGCGCGCACGGGGTGGACATGCCGATCACCGAGGCCGTCGTCCGCGTCTGCCACGAGGGCGTCTCCGCCGGGCAGATGGTCAAGGAGATCATGTCCCGCGAGGCGAAGCCCGAGTGAGCGCCCGGCCGGGGGAGTGGGGCGACGGCACCCGCTCCGTGCGGGCCGGCGAGGGGCCGGTCGTGCCCGGTGCCCCGCTGCGCCCGTCCCCGGTGTTCGCCGCGCCGTTCCACCTCGGCGACGCCCCGCCGCGCGCCGGCGGCGCCGACGCCTACGCGCGCACCGAGCACCCGACGTTGCGGGTGCTGGAGGGCGCGATCGGGGAGCTCGACGGGGGCCGCTGCCTGTCCTTCGCCACCGGGATGGCCGCGATCAGCGCCGCCGTCCTCGCCGTCACCGCCGCCGGGGACCGGGTCGTGCTGCCCGCCGACGGCTACTACGCGACCCGGCTGCTGGGCCGGGAGGAGCTGGCCCGGTTCGGGCTGCGGGTCGACCACGTGCCGACACCGGACGTCGCGGCGTACGCGGCCGGAGGCGGGCTGCGCGGGGCGCGCCTGGTGCTGCTGGAGACGCCGAGCAACCCGCACCTGGACGTGTGCGACGTCGCCGCGGTCGCCGCGGCGGCCCGGGACGCCGGCGTCCTGGTCGCCGTCGACAACACCACGGCCACCCCGCTGGGGCAGCGGCCGCTGGACCTGGGCGCGGACATGACGGTCGGCTCGGACACCAAGGCGCTCACCGGGCACAGCGACCTGCTGCTGGGCCACGTCAGCACCCGCGACGACGGGCTGCTCGCCCGGCTCACGGGCTGGCGGGACCGCACCGGCGCCACCCCCGGGCCGTTCGAGGCGTGGCTGGCCCACCGCTCGCTGGCGACCCTGGACCTGCGGCTGGCGCGGCAGGCGGAGACCGCGCGGGCCGTCGCCGGGCTGCTGGCCGCCCGCCCCGGGGTGACCGGCGTCCGCTGGCCGTGGCTGGCCGGTGACCCGTCGGCCGCGCTGGCCGCCCGGCAGATGCTGCGCCCGAACGGCGTCGTGTCGGCGGTGCTGCCGGACGAGGCGGCGGTCGCGCGGCTGGTCGCGGCGAGCCGGCTGTGGGTCGCGGCGACGAGCTTCGGCGGGCTGCACAGCACCGTCGACCGGCGCGCCCAGTGGGGCGGGGACGACGTCCCGGCCGGCTTCGTGCGGTTCTCCTGCGGCATCGAGGACACCGCCGACGTGGTGGCCGACCTCGCGACCGGCCTGGACGCCGCGCTCGGCGGCACGGCGCCGGGAGCCCCCCGCTGAGCCGCACCACCCTCGACCGGGTGCTCGGCGCCGGCGAGGTGCTGCGCGCCGGCCGGGAGACCCCGTACCACGCGCTGGCCTGGCAGCCGGGGGAGCCGCACCTGCTGCGCCGCGAGCTCGTCGGGGCCTCGTGGGAGCGGCCGCGCACCGGCGTGGAGGCCCTGGCCTGCCTGGCGCACGTCACCGACATGCAGCTGGCCGACGTGTGCTCGCCGGCCCGGTTCGAGTTCTTCAACCGGTTCGCCGCCGACCCGCGGATGGCCGCGCTGGTGCCGATGCAGCGGCCGCAGGAGGCGCTGACCGCGCACGCGATCGACGCGCTGGTGCGCACCCTCAACGCCGTCCGCGGCGGGCCGCGCACCGGCCACCCGGTGCAGGTCGTCGTCACCACCGGCGACGCGATCGACAACGCCCAGTGGAACGAGCTGTCGCTCTACCTGGACCTGCTCGCCGGCGGCGTGGTGTACCCCGGCGCCGGGCTGACCGCCTACGACGGGGTGCAGGCCGCCGGCTGGCCGCACGACCTGTTCTGGCGGCCCGACGTCGAGGGCGAGCCCGACGTGTTCCGCGACCGGCACGGGTTCCCGCACCGGCCGGGGCTGCTCGAGGCGGCGTTCGCGGGGTTCGCCGCCGAGGGGCTGCGGCTGCCGTGGCTGGGCTGCCACGGCAACCACGAGGCGCTGATCCAGGGCGTCGGCGTGCCCACCCCGGCCCTGCAGGAGTACCTGCTGGCCGACCAGAAGCCGGTGGAGATCGCGCCGGACCTGCCGCTGGAGGACGCCGTCCGGTTGTTCACGCACTCCTCGGAGGTGTTCACCACCGCCCCGTCGCGGCGGGTGACCCCGCTGGCGGACCGGCGGATCGTGGACCGCCGGTCGTTCGTGGCCGCGCACCTGTCGGACCCGGGCACGCCCGAGGGGCACGGCTTCACCGCCGACAACTACCGGGACGGGACGGCGTACTACGCCTGGGACGGCCTGCCGGGGGTCCGCGTCATCTGCCTGGACACCACCCGGGTCACCGGCGGTAGCTCCGGCTCGGTCGACGCCGTCCAGGCCCGCTGGCTGGTCGACCGGCTGCGGGAGGTCTCCTCGGCGTACGCGGAGCCCGACGGCACCCGCGTGGTCACCGGCAACGCCGACCGGCTGGTCGTCCTGCTGTCCCACCACGGCTCCACCACGCTGACCCGCGCCGAGGCCTTCCGCGCCGTCCCGGCCGGGGAGGAGGGGGTGCTCGGCGGGCCGGACCTGGTCGACCTGCTGCACCGCCACCCGAACGTCGTCCTGTGGCTCAACGGGCACACCCACGTGAGCGAGGTGCGGCCCTGGCACTCGCCGGGCGAACCCGGCCGCGGGTTCTGGGAGGTCACCACCTGCGCGGTGGTCGACTGGCCCGGCCAGGCCCGGCTGGTCGAGTTCCTCGACAACGGCGACGGCACGCTGTCGCTGGTCTGCACGATGCTCGACCACGACAGCCCGGCCCGGCCGCCGGAGGCGCTGGACCCGGCCGCACGCGACCCGCGGTCGCTGGCCGCGCTGCACCGGGAGCTGTCGGCGAACGTGCCCTGGGCGGGCCTGGGGTCCGGGCTGGCCGGCGGCCCGCGGGACCGCAACGTGGAACTCGTCGTCCGCGACCCCCGCCGCTGCGCCTAAGCGCTCCTCAGGGGACGCGGGCCTCCCGGCGGCGCCGGGCGGCGCGCGCGGTCATCCAGAGGCTCACGCCCCAGTAGTAGACGACGTAGGCCAGCGACAGCGCCGCCACCACCGGGTGCGGGTCGGGGTACTGCAGCAGCAGCACGGCGTACGTCACCGCCCACACCGCCGACAGCACCAGGCTCAGCGTCCGCAGCACCCCGCTGCGCGAGGGGTAGAGGAAGCGGATCGGGACGAACACCAGGACCGACAGCACGACGAGGAACACCGCCAGCACCGGTTCGCTGGCGTCCAGCACGATCGCGTAGAAGGCGACGACGTTCCAGTAGCTCGGGAAGCCGAGGAACGTGTGGTCGTCGGTCTTCGCGTCGACCCGGCAGAACTGGTAGCACGACGCCATCAGCGGCAGCGACGCCAGCAGGTAGCCCGGCAGCCCCGCCGGCAGGTGGCCGGTGGTCCACAGCAGGACCACCGGGGCGAAGGCGTAGGTCAGGTAGTCGACGATGTTGTCCAGCAGGGCCCCGTCGAACCACGGGTAGGTCTCCTTGACCCGGGTGCGCCGGGCCAGCATCCCGTCGGTGCCGTCGACGACGAGCGCGACCAGGCCGATCCACAGCGCCGCCTCGGCGTTCCCGTCGAGCGCGGCCAGCACGATGAGCAGCGCCAGCACCGAGCCCAGCGCGGTGTACACGTGCACGGCGGCGCCGGCCAGCCGCAGGCCGCGGGAGAACGGCGCGGCGCCGGGGACCTCGGACATCGGCGACGAGGTTCCCACACCGGCCGCGCCACGGCCGTCCGGACGGCGCTCGACTAGGGTCGCTGCCGATGAGCGGACAGGCACGGAAGCTGCGCGTCGCGGTGGTGTTCGGCGGTCGCAGCGCCGAGCACGCCATCTCCTGCGTGTCGGCCGGCAGCGTCCTGGCCGCCCTCGACCCCGATCGGTACGACGTCCTCCCCGTGGGCATCGGCCGCGACGGCCGGTGGGTGCTGGCCGACCCCGGCCAGCGGCTGGCGATCACCGAGGGCCGGCTGCCGGAGGTCACCGGGGGGACGCCGGTCTCCCTGGTCGGCGACCCCTCCGGGCGGGGCCTCGCGCCGCTCGACGCGCCCGCGGGCACCGGCCTGGTCGAGGTCGACGTCGTCTTCCCGGTGCTGCACGGCGCCTACGGGGAGGACGGCACGATCCAGGGGCAGCTGGAGATGAGCGGCCTGCCCTACGTCGGCTCCGGCGTCTTCGCGTCGGCCGCGTCGATGGACAAGGAGTTCACCAAGAAGCTGCTGGCCGCCGCCGGGCTGCCGCAGGGCGACCACGTCGTCCTGCGCGACGCCTCCGGCGCGCTGTGCCCCGACCCGGCCGTGCTCGGCGAGGCCGACCGCGAGCGCCTGGGCCTGCCGGTGTTCGTGAAGCCCTCCCGGGCCGGTTCCAGCATCGGCATCACCAAGGTCACCGACTGGGCGCAGTTCCCCGCGGTGGTGGCCACCGCCGCCGCCGTCGACCGCAAGGTGGTCGTCGAGGCCGCCGTCCCCGGCCGGGAGGTCGAGTGCGGGGTGCTCGCCGGGCGCGCCGGCGGCCGGCCCGAGGCCAGCCTGCCCGCGGAGATCCGGCTCAAGCCGGGCACCGACTGGTACGACTTCGACGCCAAGTACCTCGAGGACGCCGTCGAGTTCGACGTGCCGGCCGGCCTGACCCCGGAGCAGACCCGGCTGGTGCAGGAGACCGCCACCCGCGCCTACCTCGCCATGGACTGCCAGGGACTGGCCCGGGTCGACTTCTTCCTGGGGACCGGGCCCGACGGCGCCGACCGGCTGGTCGTCAACGAGGTGAACACCATGCCGGGGTTCACGCCGATCTCGATGTTCCCGCGGATGTGGGCGGCCAGCGGCGTCCCCTACCCGGAGCTGGTGGACCGGCTGGTCGCCGACGCGCTGACCGGCACCGGGCCGGGACGGGCTCCGGGCGGTCCGCGGACCGGCCGGTGACCCCGCGGCGGCACGTGCGGGCCGCCGCCGCGCTGCTGGCCGTGCTGCCCGCCCTCGGGTGCGGTGGCGGCGACACCGGGACGGGCACGCCGACGCCGTCGGTCGCGGCCGCGGAGCACACCCCGGAGACGGCCGAGGAGCTGTCGGCGCTCGTGGTGGCCGACGTGCCCTCCGGCCTGCCGCGGGTGCCCGACGCCGACGTCGACCCGCCGGCGGGGGCCAAGTCCGTCGACGACGTGGCCGGGTACGCCGAGGACCCCGGCTACGAGCGCGGCGTGCTCGAGGACTACGGCTACCGGTACGGCTGGGAGCGCTTCTGGGGCACCCCCGGCGCGACGGTGACCAGCGTCTTCGTCGACCAGTTCGACGACGCCCCGGGGGCGGCCGCCTACGCCGAGGACCTGGCCGGGGACGGCGCGCGCTACTACGCGGGCATGCTGCTGCCCGACCCGGAGCAGCTGCCCGAGGGGTGCCGGCTGCTGACCGTCCAGCAGCCCGACCCGGAGTCGCGGGTGACCGGGCCGGCGGCCTTCGCCTGGTGCGCGCACGGCACGTTCAGCGTGGCCGTGAGCGCGGTGACGGCCCCGCCGGGCGGCTCCGTGGACGCGGCGACCGCGGAGGTCACCGCCGTCGTCACCGAGCAGCTGGACCGGCTGCCGGGCTGATCAGCCGCCCGGCTGCGGCTCCTGGAACGGGAGCGTGGCGGTGACGAGCGGGCCGAGGGCGACCGCGGCCTCGCTGTCGACGCTGGCCGGCACCGACAGCTCCACGTAGACCGACCGGTCGACGACGGTCCACACGTACCGGTCGGGGTCGCTGTCGTCGACGAACCACGAGACGCCGTTGATCTCGAACAGCTGCGGCCCGCCCCGGACGAAGCCGGCGGGCCGGTCGACGCCGCACCGCAGCACGATCGGCGGGTCGCCCCACGCGTAGGCGTAGGGGGTGTCCGAGCGCACCGGCCGCGCCCGCTGCCCGGCCAGCTCGATCGGCAGGTCGGTCATGAACGCCGGGCAGGCCGCGTCGGCGGCGGCGGTGACCGGGGGGACGTCGACGTCCAGCGGCGGCAGGTCGGCGCGCGCCGACGTCGACGGGCCGCTGACCTGCGCGGGCCCGTCCCCGCCGCCGTCCCCGTCGTCGCGCACGTTGACCAGCACCAGCAGCGCGACCAGCAGCGGGACGACGAGCGCGGTCACCACGAGCGCGGCCCGCCGCAGCGGGTCGGGGCCCGGGGCGGCCGGTGTCGGGGTGTGCTCGGTCCCGGGCTCGTCGCCGTCGGGGCGGGGCTGCTCGGTCAGCGGTTCAGATGTTGACGACGGGGCAGGTCAGGGTGCGCGTGATGCCGTCGACGGACTGCACGCGGGCGACGACCAGCCGGCCGAGCTCGTCGACCGTCTCGGCCTCGGCGCGGACGATGACGTCGTAGGGGCCGGTGACGTCCTCGGCCCGGGAGACCCCCGCGATCTCGGCGATCGTCGAGGCCACCTGCGCCGCCTTGCCGACCTCGGTCTGGATCAGGATGTAGGCGTGGACCACGGGATGACCTTCCTCGGGCAGCGCTGCCGCCGGTGTGCGACCACCGGCCGGCGGTCCGCCCGGCAACCTATCGCAGTGACCGCAGGCACCCGGTGAGCCGGCCTCCCACCCCCGGGGGCGCCGGGGAGACCGTCGCCGACGTCGGCGAGTTCGGCCTCATCGACCGGGTGGTGGCCCGGGCCGGCGTCGCGCGGGCCGCCGAGGTCGGCCCCGGGGACGACGCCGCGGTGCTGCGCACCCCCGACGGCCGGGTGGTCGCCACCACCGACGTCCTCGTGGAGGGCCGGCACTTCCGCCGCGACTGGTCCTCCGGCACCGACGTCGGGCACAAGGCGGCCGCGGCCAACCTCGCCGACGTCGCCGCGATGGGCGCCGTCCCCACCGCGCTGCTGGTCGGGCTGGCCTGCCCCGCCGACACGCCGACGGCGTGGCTGGAGGACGTCGCCGACGGGCTGGCCGCCGAGTGCGGACCCCTGGGGGCGGCCGTGGTCGGCGGCGACACGTCGGCCTCGGCCCCCGGCAGCGGCGCCGTCGTCCTCTCGGTGACGGCGCTGGGCGACCTCGGCGGCCGCCGCCCGGTCCTGCGGTCGGGGGCGGCCCCGGGGGACGTGCTCGCCCTGGCCGGCCGGCTCGGCTGGTCGGCGTGCGGCCTGGCCGTGCTGCGGCGGGGGTTCTCCAGCCCGCTGGCCGCCGTCCGTGCGCACCGGCGCCCGCAGCCGCCGTACGCCGCCGGCCCCGCGGCCGCCGACGCCGGCGCCACCGCGATGTGCGACGTCAGCGACGGCCTGCTCGCGGACGCCGGCCACATCGCGCGGGCCAGCGGCGTCGTCCTGGACGTCGACGCGGCCGCCCTGGCGGCCGTCACCCTCGACGACTCCGGGCCGCTGGCGCAGGTGGGCGCGGCGCTCGGCGCCGACCCGCTGGGATGGGTGCTCACCGGCGGCGAGGACCACGCGCTGCTGGCCACGTTCCCGGCGGATGCGACGCTGCCCCCCGGCTGGGCGGCCGTCGGCGCCGTCTCGGGGGTGTCCGGCGACGGCGGCCCCGGGGTGCGGGTGGACGGCCGGCCCGCGGCCGCGGTCGCGCAGGCGCTGGGATCGGGAGGAACGGGACATGTCCACTTCGGGTGAGGTCGAGCACGTGCTGCCCGACGGCCGCCTGCTGCGGCTGCGGGCGGTGGGCTACGACTCGCCGGTGGCCCGGCAGCTGGTCGCCGACGTGCAGCAGGAGTACGTCGTCCGCTACGGCGGGCCCGACGGGGCCGTCGTGGACCCGGCGGAGTTCTCCCCGCCCGCGGGGCTGTTCCTCGTCGCGGAGGTGGGCGCCGAACCGGTGGGGTGCGCGGCCTGGCGGGTACACGCCCCGGGTGTGGTGGAGGTCAAGCGGGTGTACGTGGCGCCCGCGGCGCGCCGGCAGGGACTGGCCCGGCTGCTGATGGACGCCCTGGAGTCCAGCGCGGCCGCGGCCGGCCACAGCGCGGTGGTGCTCAACACCGGCGACCGCCAGCCCGAGGCGATCGCGCTGTACCGGCAGCTGGGGTACGTGCCGGCGGACGGCTACGGCCTCTACGCCGACTCGCCCGGCGCCGTCTTCCTGGGCAAGGACCTCACCGGCCGTGCCGGCGGGGGAGCGGAGGAGCAGTCATGGGCATCGTGACGATCTCGGCGTCCTACGGCGCCGGCGGGGTGGACGTCGGCCCGGCGGTGGCCGAGCGGCTGGGCATGCCCTTCCACGACCGGTTCATCCCGTTCCAGGTCGCCGACCGGCTCGGCGTCCCGATCGAGGAGGCCGAGCAGAACGACGAGCGCGTCGCCCGCGGTCTGTGGCGGCTGGTGGCGTCGCTGGGCAGCGTCCCGGACCCGGTGGGCGGCGTCGTCCCGATGGCCGGGGTGCCCGACGAGCGGGCCTTCCGGGCCCAGACCGAGCGTGTCCTCGCCGACATCGCCGCCGGCAGCGGGGGCGTCGTCCTCGGGCGGGCGGCGGCGATGGTGCTGCACGACCGCTCCGACGCGCTGCACGTGCGCCTGGACGGGCCGCCGGAGCGGCGGGTGGCGGCGGTGGTCGCCCGCACCGGCTACCCGCGCGACGAGGTGCGCCGCGAGATGGAGGCCAACGACCGCGCCCGGGAGGCCTACGTGCGGCACTTCTACCGGGCCGACCCGCGCTCGGCCCGGCACTACCACCTGGTGATCGACGGGACGGCGCTGCCGGTGGAGTCCGTCGTGCAGCTCATCGTGCTGGCGGCGCGGGCGCGGGGCATCGGCGGCCACTGAGCCCACCCCGCGCCGTCCCCACCCCGTGCCGTCCCCACCCCCGCGGGGGGGGGGGGGGGGGGGGGGGGGGGGGGGGGGGGGGGGGGGGGGGGGGGGGGGGGGGGGGGGGGGGGGGGGGGGGGGGGGGGGGGGGGGGGGG
>NZ_JBJGZP010000022.1:0-67489 GCF_054050555.1 Blastococcus sp. SYSU D00695
ATCGGCGATCTCGGCGGCATGAGGCGCTGATGCCGACGAGATCGCCGATCTCGGCGGCATGAGGCGCTGATGCCGACGAGATCGCCGATCTCGGCGGACGGGGAGGGGGCAGAGGCGGCGGACGGGGAGGGGGCGGACGGGCGGCGGCAGGGGGCGGGAGCGGGGGACCGGGCAGCCGAGCCCGCCGCCGGTGCGCGTGGTCTGATCAGAGGCAGCGTTCCCGACGAGGAAGAGGTGTGCCCGTGGCCGAGTCCGGCTCCGGTGAGGTCCAGCTCGAGGTCGACGGCGCGGTGGCCGTGGTGACGCTGAACGCGCCCGAGCGGCGCAACGCGCTCTCCCCGGCGATGGCCCGCGAGCTGATCGGGGTGTTCGACGAGGTCGACGCCCGCCCCGAGATCGGCGCGCTCGTCGTCACCGCCGTCGGGAAGTCGTTCTGCGCGGGCGCCGACGTCGGCACGCTGCAGGCCGCCGGGGAGGACCCGGCCCGGCCCGACCTGTACGACGACATGTCCGCGGTCTACGACTCCTTCTACCGGCTCGGCCAGGTGCGGGTGCCCACAATCGCGGCGGTGCGCGGCTCGGCGGTCGGCGCCGGCATGAACATGCTGCTGGCCACGGACCTGCGCGTCGTGGCCACCGACGCGCGGCTGCTGGCCGGCTTCCTCCGGCGCGGCATGCACCCCGGCGGCGGGCACTTCGTGATCCTGTCCCGGCTGATCGGCCGCGAGGCCGCGGCGGCGATGGTGCTGTTCGGCGAGGAGATCAACGGCACCCGGGCCGCGGAGCTGGGGCTGGCCTGGGAGGCGCTGGACGCCGACGCCGTCGAGCCGCGGGCCCGCGAGCTGGCCGCCCGCGTCGCCGCCGACCCGGAGCTGGCGCGGGTGACGGTGGGCAACTTCCGCAAGGAGACCGCGACCGCGGTCTCGTGGGAGATCGCCACCCAGTTCGAGCGGCCGGCGCAGATGTGGTCGATGCGCCGCCAGGCGTCCGGCCGCTAGACCTCCCGCGGCCGGCCGCCCCCCGGGGCATCCGGCCGCGTGCGCCGCGCCACGCCCCCGGGGCGTTCCGGTGCCGCCGCCGGCTGCCGATGAGGAGGCCGAGGCGGCGGAACGACCCCCGTCGCCCAGGGGGTGCGAGCAGGCATGGCGAGACGACGGCGGATCGGCGATTCCCTGGCGACGCTGGGCGGCGCCCGGGCCGAGCTGCTGGAGGCGGCGCCCGGGGCGCGGCCGCGGTTCGTCGCGCTCGGCGGGGTGCTGCTGAGCACCGGCGGGCTGGCCGTGCTCTCGATGGCGTTCGCGGTCGCCATGGCGCTGGGCGTGTGGTGGCCGGTGGCGCTGCTGATCGGCCTCGGCTGGGGCTTCGTCGTCGTCAACCTGGACCGCATGCTGCTGGTCGGCATGGCGCACGACGCGTCGGTGGGGCGCAACATCGCCCTCGCCGTCCCGCGCCTGGGGTTGGCGCTGGTGCTCGGCGTGGTCATCGCGACCCCGCTGACGCTGCAGGTCTTCCACAAGGAGATCGACACCGAGATCGTGACGATGCAGGCCGAGGCGGCCGACGCCTACCGCACGTCGCTGGAGTCCGACGCCCGGTTCGCGGGCCTGCCGGAGCTGACCGAGCAGGTGGCCCTCGAGGAGCAGATCGTCGCCACCGGCGGCGCCGCCGACCCGGCGCTGGCCGGCGTCCAGGCCGACGTCGCCGCCAAGCAGGCGGCGCTGGACCAGGCCGTGGCCAGCCAGCGCGACCTGCAGGCCCGCGCCCAGTGCGAGCTGGACGGCACCTGCGGGACCGGCGAGGCCGGCTCGGGGAGGGCGTACCAGTCGGCGCGGGCCGCCGCCGACGCCGCCGCCGGCGGGGTGTCGGCCGCGCAGACCGCCCTGGACGACGCCCGCGCCACCGCCGCCGACGCCGAGCAGCGCAGCCTCGCGCTGGCGCAGACCGCGCTCGCCACCGACTCCGAGACGCTGGCCCGGCTGACCGCCGACCAGGACCGGCTTCAGGCGCAGTTCGACGCCACCAACGGCGGGTCGGGCGGCATCCTGCTGCGGCTGGAGGCGCTGGACCGGCTCAGCGACCGCAACACCACGCTGTGGGCGGCCAAGACGATGCTGTCGCTGCTGTTCCTCTGCGTCGAGATGCTGCCGGTGCTGGTCAAGCTGCTGCTGAACTTCGGCCCGCCGACCGCCTACGACGAGCTGGCAGCGCTGCGCGACCGCGGCGACGTGGAGATCGAGGAGCTGCAGAAGCAGTCCCGGTTCGAGGTCGCCCAGGCGCAGGAGGAGCTCCTGGTGCTGGCCGAGAAGGAACGGGTCGACCGGCAGAAGCAGGCGATCCTGGCCCGCCGGCGGGCGGCGCTGTCCTCGGCGGTGCAGCAGGCCGCCGCCGTCCAGGCGCCGGCACCCGCCCCGGCGGCGGACCCCGCACCGGCCCAGGCGGAGGACCCGCTGCGCGCGCTGTGGGACACCGGCCCGATCCGCCTGGCCCGCAGCGCGGCCCGGTCGGTGCGCACCGCCCGCCGCCGTCCCGAGGTCCAGGTCTGACCGGGGCTCCCGGCCGGTGAGGTCCGGCCGGGGTGGATGGACGCCGTCGCGACCCCGTCGGTAGTTTCCCGGGACAACCTCACCTGTGACGCGCGCCACCGGCGTGCCGTCCGGAGCCCCCCAGGAGCGCAGCGTGGCGCAACGACCGGCGGACGAGCCCCTCGACGCCTCCCGCGACCGCGTGCGCGCGTGGCCCGCCGAGCACGGGGAGCCGGCGGTCGACGGCGACGTGCCCGTCCGCGCGCTCCGGGTCGAGAGCGGGCGCTCGTGACCCGCGCGACGCAGACGGCGGTCGTGGTCCCGGCGCTCTGGGCCGGCGGCGGCACGGGGCGGCCGCTGCCGTCCCCGGCCGCGCCGGTGGCCACGTCCGGCCAGGCCGGGGCGGCCCGGCCCCGCCGGGGGACGGCGGTGGCCGAGGACCTGCGGACGTCGGTGCGCGCCTTCCTGGAGGCGGCGGTCCCGGAGGCGCGGGTGCGCCGGATCACGGAGTCCCCGTCGGGCTTCGACGCGGCGCTGTGGGCGCGGCTGTCGGGAGAGCTGGGGCTGACCGGGCTGGTCGTGCCGGAGCGGTTCGGCGGGTCCGGGGCGGGGTTCGCCGAGCTGGGCGTCGTCCTCGAGGAGACCGGGCGGGTGCTGCTGCCGGCGCCGTACCTGTCGACCGCCGTCCTGGCGGTGCAGGCGCTGCTGCTGTCGGGGGACGAGGCCGCGGAGGCGGCGTACCTGCCGGGGATCGCCGACGGGTCGCTGCGGGTGGCGGTCGGCGGGGTGGTCGGCCCGCCGGCGTGCGAGGCCGTGGCCGGGACGCGCGGCTGGCTGGTGGACGGGTCGGCCGGCGGCGTCGTGGACGCCGCAGGCGCCGACGTGCTGCTGGTGTTCGCCTCCTGCGCGGGCGGCTCGTCGCTGTTCGCCGTCGAAGCCGCGGCCGGCGGGCTGTTCCGGACGCCGCTGCGCACGCTGGACCCCACCCGCCGGCAGGCGCGGGTGGAGCTGCACGCGACGCCCGGCACGCTGGTGGGGGAGCAGGGCGACGGCGACCGGGTGCGGGCCGCCCTGCTGGACCGGGCGCTGGCCGCGCTGGCCGCCGAGCAGCTCGGGGGCGCGCGGCGGGTGCTGGAGACGGCCGTCGCGCACGCGGGCACCCGGCACCAGGTCGGCCGGCCGATCGGCTCGTCCCCGGCGGTCGAGCAGCGGTGCGCCGACCTGCTGGTCGACGTCGAGCGGATGGCCGTGGCGGCCGACGCGGCCCTGGCGGCGGTCGACTCCGGCGCCGCCGTCCTGCCCGTGGCCGCTCGGGTCGCGGCGTCGTTCTGCGGGGACGCCTACGCCGCGACGGCGGCGGCGTGCATCGCGGTCCACGGGGGCATCGGGGTCACCGGGGAGCACCCGGCACACTCGTACTACCGGCGCGCGAGCAGCTCACGGCTGCTCTTCGGGTCGCCGGCCGAACATCGGGAGGCATTGGTGAGGTTGGTGGTGGACGGTCGTGGCTGACAACCGGTTCCCGGTCGAAGCCGGGCACGTGCTCATGTTCCGCCGGGCGATCGGGGACCCGGCGGCCGCTTACGACCCGGAGGCGCTGGCGCCGCCGACGTTCACGGTGGCCGCGTCGCAGTTCGAGCCGCAGCACTCGCTGCGCCCCACGCCGGGTGAGCCGTGGTTCGGGTCGGGCCGCACGCCCAGCGGGACCGCGGGGTCCGGCGGCTCGTCCGAGGGCGGCGCGTCCGAGGGCCCGGCCGAGTCGACGCTGCACGCCGAGCAGCACTTCACCTACCACCGGCCGGTGCGCGCCGGGGACGTGCTGACCGCGACCAGCCGGCCCGGTGAGACGTGGACCAAGGAGGGCAAGCGCGGCGGGACGCTGCGGTTCTCCGAGTACGTCACCGAGTTCCGCGACGCCGACGGGGAGCTCGTCGTGACCTCCCGCGGGGTCTCCGTGACCCCGTCCCAGCCGCCCGTGGGAGGGCAGGGCTGATGGCGCTGCGCAGGGGTGACGTCGAGGTGGGCGCCTCGCGGCAGGTGACCGTCGTCGACGACCTGACCCGCACCCAGATCGTCATGTACGCCGGTGCGAGCGGGGACTACAACCCGATCCACACCGACGAGGTGTTCTCGACCCAGGCCGCCGGGTTCCCGTCGGTGTTCGCGCACGGGATGCTGACGATGGGCATGACCGGCCGCGCGCTCACCGACTGGGTGGGCGAGGGGCAGCTGCTGACCTACGGCGTGCAGTTCCGCGGGCAGGTCTGGCCGGGCGACACCCTGGTCACGACCATGACCGTGACCGCGGTGCACGACGACTCGGTGGACCTGGAGGTCCGCACGACCAACCAGGACGGCCGGGA
Organism: Blastococcus sp. SYSU D00695; assembly: GCF_054050555.1. NCBI lineage: Bacteria > Bacillati > Actinomycetota > Actinomycetes > Geodermatophilales > Geodermatophilaceae > Blastococcus > Blastococcus sp. SYSU D00695. The sequence continues at coordinate 4,886 of NZ_JBJGZP010000022.1, forward strand.
CGTCGTCGTCGGCACCGCGTCGGCCCGGCTGGAGTCCTAGACCAGTTCGGGCACCCGCAGGGAGGACAGGACGACGTCGGTCTCGGCGACGTCCAGAACCCGTGCGCCGACCGCCCCGGTGATCTCCTCGCGCATCACCCGGGTGCGGTCGCGCACGGCCTCCATGGCCACGCGGCTGTGGAAGGTCACGGTGCTGACCGCCCGGTCGCGGTGCCGGTCGACCAGGAGGCTGAGGCTGCAGAAGTTCGGCAGCTCCTCCAGCCGGGGCAGCAGGAGCGCGCGGTAGGCGTCGAGGAACCGGTCCAGCTGCCCGGCGTCCACGGCCACCCAGGTGACCCGCGCGGCGCCCCGGTCGTGCATCGCGCGCTCGCGGTGCACGACGGCGACCTCCCACTCGTGCACCTCCAGCTCGGCGCCGAAGGCGTTCACCAGGCGGTCGCGCATCGGGTGCACCAGGGCGGCGCTGGCGTGCATGGCCTCCTCGGTCTCCCAGGCGGAGGTGGCGATGGACCGGCCGGTGTCGCGGTCGACGAGCAGCGACAACCCGGTGCAGCCGGGCATCTGCCGGACCGCGGGCAGCGCCTCCTCGCGCATGTAGGCGATGCCGGCGTCGATGGCGGCGGTGAGGCCGCGGATGGTGGTGGACCGGGCGTACATGGTGCTCCCCTCCCCGGCGGCGACACCCCGCCGTGCGACCAGCGTCCTCGTGTCCGGCGGGTCCGGCCAGAGGGGCGCACGCGGTGGGTGGCCGCGCACGCCCGGCCTCGCGCGGCGGCCCGCGCAGCGGCGGGTCGACGCGTCGGCGAGGGGACTCGGGGACTCGTGGACGAGTCGACACGTCGCCAGGTCGACGGCACCGCGGCGATGAGCCGGGCCGGCGACGCCGGTCTGCACTCCCGTCCCGTCCCCTTTCCCGAGGAGCCCCCGTGACCGCCACCTACACCTGGGACGTCTTCTGCAGCCTCGACGGCTTCGGCTCCTACGGGGCGGACGGCGACTGGGGCGGCTACTGGGGAAAGCAGGGGCCGGAGTTCCTCGACCGCCGCCTGGCCCAGTACGCCGAGGACCAGCGGCTGGTCCTCGGCGCGACCACCTTCCGGGAGTTCGTGCACTTCCTCGGGGCGGCGCCGGGGATCTCCGAGGCCGACGACCCGATCAACCACCGGATGAAGCACATGCCGACCACGGTGGTGTCGACGACGCTGACCGGGCCGCTCGACTGGCCCGACGCGACGCTCGAGCGTGGGGACGCCGTCGACGTCGTCGCCCGGCTGAGGCAGGAGTCCGCGGTGCCGTTGCGCTCGCACGGCAGCCTGGCGATGAACCGGTCGCTGATGGCCGCCGGGCTGGTCGACCGCATCCAGCTGACCGTCTTCCCGGTCATCACCGGCCGGACCGGCACGGACCCGGTCTTCGCCGGCGCAGCGGACTTCGACCTGGAGCTGCTGGACAGCCGGACGCTGGACGGCCGCATCCAGGAGCTCGTCTACCGGCCGACCCTGCACGGCTGAGGGCGGCTCACCGCAGCACCCAGGCCCGGTTGGCGCCGTCGGCCCGGCAGACGCCGGTGACCACGAGGGTGTCGCCGTCGGCGGACAGGGCGGTGGCGCCGAGGCTGCCGAAGCCCTCGCACAGCGCCGTCCCGCCGCCCAGCTCACCGGTGCGCAGGTCGACGCTCGCCACCCGGGCCTCCTCCTGCAGCGCGGCCAGCGGCACGAGGGCGGAGTGGCCGGCGGGGTCGACGGCGAGGTCGAGGCCGGAGTCCGCGGCACGGCCGAGGTCGACCTCCCGGTCGACGTCCCGCCCGCGGACGGTGAGCAGGCGGGCGGAGTCGGCCGTGGCGAGGGTGACGACGGCGGTCCCGTCGGCGGTGAGCTGCACTTCCGCGGGGCGGGTGGCCTCCTTCGGGAGGAACCGGACCGGGGGACCCTCTGGCCGCAGGTCGGCGTCGACGCGGGCGAGCGCGGTGCCCTGCCCGCCGTCGGTGGCGAGCAGCGCGGCGACGGCGCCGTCGGCGCCCACGGCGATGCGGGTGACGGTGCCGGGGTCGTCGCCCTCGACCGCGGGGACCTCCCCGGTGGCGCGGACGGCCCCGGTGACCGGGTCGACGGCGAGCAGCCGGCGGTCGGCCGCCGCGACGACGAGCGTGGAGCCGTCGGGGGAGAGGGCGGCCGCGACCGTGTCAGGTGCGCGGCCCAGCGCGACGGCCGCCGTGCCGGCGGTGAGCTCGAGCGTGCCGGTGGCCCGGTCCACGCCGACCACCCGGGGGGTGCCGTCGGGGGTGACCACGAGCTCGGCACCGGGCCCCGGCGCCTCGAGGGGCGTGACGGTGCCGATCCGCGGCGCGTCGTCGCGGATGACGATCTCGACGAGCGCCCCGCCGTCGCCGGTGGCCAGCAGCGCGACCGCTCCGCCGCCGGGCCGGGCGGCGAGGGCGGCCATGCGGGCGTCGGCGCCCACGGCGGCGTCCAGGTCGACGCTGCCGGCGACCGACCCGAGCCGCCCGTCGGGAGCCGGCTCGCCGTCGCCGGCGGTGCGGGTGCACGCGGTGGCCAGGGCGAGGCCGAGCGCGGCGACGAGGGCGAGGAGCACCGCGGGCACGGCGGTGCGGGCGCGGGCGGCCACGGCCCCCTCCTCGGTCGGTGGGTGCTCCCGACCATCCCACCGCCGCTCACAGGAAGCCGCACTCGCGGAACGCGTCGCGCTCCCAGACGACCAGTGCCAGCTCGGCGAACTGGGGGCCGCCCGGCCCGGTGAAGGCCACCAGCACGGCGAAGGCCCCGCGCCCCTCCGACGGCACCGGCTGCACCCCGGCGACGGTCGCGCGGAAGAGCTCGTCCTGGTCGATGCCGCGCGCCTGGTCGGCGGCCTCGCGCAGGTAGCGGTCGCGCGGTCCCCGCTCCCGCTGCTGCTCCCGGCACATCAGCTCCCACGACGTCTCGGCGTCGCCGGCACGGGCAGCGTCGAAGACGGCGTCCACCGCGGCCTGCGGGGTGAGGGGGCGCACCGCCGCGCCCCGGACGAGCCACCACCCCGCGGTCCCGGCCGCGAGCAGCGCGGCGACCAGCAGCACGGCCACCGCCGCCGCCACGCGGGCTCGCGGTCCGCGCGGGGAGATCGGTGGGGCGGAGGCGGGCGCGGACACGGGCACGGAGGTGGTCATGGGCGCACCGTGGCACCCCGGACCGATGCCGCCGGGCGTTGTCCACAGGCGCCGGGGCCCGGACGGGCGGCTGTGGACGGCGCCGGGCCGGACCGCCGCGCGTGGTTAGCCTCGGCTGGTGCTCGAGGAGCTGCCCGTCCTGCTCGCCGAGGCGGTGGTCCGCCGCTCGGTCGGCGAGGACGCCCACCGGCGCGGGGTCGCCTATGCGCGCGAGGGCCGCGTGTTCGACCTGGAGTGGCGGCCCGGCGGTCTGGAGGGCGGCGCCGACGTCGCCGGCAGCGGTGGGCTGCTCTACCACGTGTTCGCGCGCTACGACCGCGCCGCCAGCCGGTGGCGGGGCGCGTGCAGCTGCCCGGTCGCCGTCGACTGCAAGCACGTCGCGGCGATGCTGGTCGCCGCCCGGGAGGCCGGCCCGATCGCCGTCGACCCGTACGGGCCGCCGATCGCCGTCCCCGCGCCGCTCCCCACCTGGGAGCGGCTGCTCACCGACCTCGTCGCGGCGCCGGGCGCCCGGCCACTGGTGCCGATGGGCGTGCAGTTCCGGGTGGAGGAGCCGCCGGGCAGGCCGCCGTCGATCCGGCTGCAGCCGGTGGTCCCGGGCGCCCGGGCGAGGTGGGTCCGCTCGGGCGTCTCCTGGCGGAACCTGCCGCACGAGCGGCAGACCAACCGCGACCCGGCGCACGTGGCCGCGCTGCTGGAGCTGTACGAGGCCTCCCGGGCGCGCGGGCAGACCTCCTGGTACGGCCCCGCGGCGGAGCCCGCGGTCCTGCTCGCGGAGTTCGGTCCGGGGCTGTGGCCGGCGCTGCGACGGGCGGTCGACGACGGCGTGACGCTGCTGACCAAGCCGGGGGATCCGGTGCGGCTGCTGCCCGAGCCGGGCGAGGTCGTCGTCGACGTGCACGACGACGGGATGGGCGGCCTGCGCCTCGAGCCGGTCGTGCGGCTGGCCGACGGCGCGACCGTGCCCGCCGCGGACCTAGTGCTCCTCGGCGATCCCGTGCACGGGGCGGCGCTGACGCCCGACGCCGGCGGGCTCGTCCTCAGTGCGCTGGCGCAGGTGCCGCGCGGGGTGCAGAAGCTGCTGGCGGCGCGGGTCGTGCGGGTGCCCGCCGCCGACCGCGAGCGGTTCCTCGCCGGCTTCTACCCGGCGCTGCACCGCGCACTGCCGGTGCGCTCGACGTCGGTGGAGCTGCCCGAGGTGCTGCCGCCGCTGCTGGGCCTCGCGGTGGAGCACGCGCCCGGCCACCGGGCGGCGCTGACCTGGTCGGTGCTGTACCGGACAGGGGCGGAGGTCCGCCGGGTGCCGCTGCTGCGCGGCACGGGCGTCGTCCCGGACACCGGGCGCGACCGGGCGGCCGAGGACCGGCTGCTGCGCGCGCTCCCGCCGCCACCGGAGCGGCTGGCGCGGCTGTGGCGGGGGAGCCCCGCGAGGCCGGTGCCGGCGGTGGAGATGTCGGGGGTGGACGCCGCCGTCCTCACCGCCGAGTACCTGCCGCGGCTGGCCGAGGCCGGGGTGGTGGTGGAGCAGAGCGGCGAGCCCCCGGACTACCGCCGGGCCGACGGCGCGCCGGTGGTGCGGGTGTCGGCCACCGACGCCGCCGACGGCGACTGGTTCGACCTCGGCGTCACGGTGACCGTCGACGACGAGGAGATCCCCTTCTATCTGCTGTTCGCCGCGCTCGCGCAGGGCGAGGAGTTCCTGCTGCTGCCCAGCGGCACGTGGGTCGACGTCCGGCGGCCGGAGCTGGACCGGCTGCGGGCGCTCATCGAGGAGGCCCGGTCGCTGCAGGAGACCGACCGGCCCGGGATGCGGATCACCCGCTACCAGGCGGGGCTCTGGGAGGAGCTCGTCGAGCTGGGCGTGGTGGAGGAGCAGAGCGCGCGGTGGCAGCGCGACGTCGGCCGGCTGCTGCAGGCCGGGGACGTGCCACCGCCGGCGGCACCCGCGTCGCTGGCCGCGGAGCTGCGGCCCTACCAGCTGGAGGGCTACCAGTGGCTGGCGACGCTGTGGGACCTCGGCCTGGGCGGCGTGCTGGCCGACGACATGGGGCTGGGCAAGACGCTGCAGACGCTGGCGGTGCTGTGCCGGGCGCAGGAGGCCGGCGAGCTGACCGCGCCGGTGCTCGTGGTCGCGCCGACCAGCGTGGTGTCGAACTGGGCGCGGGAGGCGGCGCGGTTCGCTCCCGGGCTCCGGGTCGCCACGGTGACCGGCCGCCGGCGGGGGACCCCGCTCGCCTCGGCGGTGGGGGGCGCGGACGTCGTCGTCACGTCGTACGCGCTGCTGCGGCTCGGGGAGGCCGACTTCCGCGAGCTGCCGTGGAGCGGGCTGGTGCTCGACGAGGCGCAGTTCGTGAAGAACCACCAGGCCAAGACGTACGCCGCGGCGCGCCGGCTGCCCGCGCGGTTCAAGCTGGCGATCACCGGGACGCCGGTGGAGAACGACCTGATGGACCTGTGGTCGATGCTGTCGATCGTCGCGCCGGGGCTGTTCCCGCACCCGAAGCGGTTCGCCGAGCAGTACCGGGTGCCGATCGAGCGCGTCGGCGACGCCGCGGCGCTGGCCGCGCTGCGGCGGCGGGTCCGGCCGCTGATGCGCCGGCGGACCAAGGAGCAGGTGGCCGCGGACCTGCCGCCGAAGCAGGAGCAGGTGCTGGAGGTGGCCCTGGAGCCCCGGCACCGCAAGGTCTACGACACGCACCTGCAGCGGGAGCGGCGCAAGGTGCTGGGCCTGGTCGACGACCTGGACCGCAACCGCTTCACCATCTTCCGGTCGCTGACCCTGCTGCGGCAGCTGGCGCTGGACCCGGTGCTGGTGGACGAGGCCTACGCCGGGATCGGGTCGAGCAAGGCCGACGCGTTCCTGGAGCACCTGCGGGAGGTCGTCGCCGAGGGGCACCGCGCCCTGGTGTTCAGCTCGTTCACCGGGTTCCTGGGGACGGTGCGGTCCCGGCTCGACGCCGAGGGGCTGCCGCACGCCTACCTGGACGGGTCGACGCGGGACCGGGACGCGGCCGTGGCCTCCTTCCGGTCGGGTGAGGTGCCGGTGTTCCTGATCAGCCTCAAGGCCGGCGGGTCGGGGCTGAACCTGACCGAGGCCGACTACGTGTTCGTGCTCGACCCGTGGTGGAACCCGGCCGCGGAGGCGCAGGCGATCGACCGGGCGCACCGGATCGGGCAGGACAAGACGGTGATGGTCTACCGGCTGGTCGCCGCGGACACGATCGAGCAGAAGGTGCTGGCCCTGCAGGAGCGCAAGCGCGACCTGTTCGCCCGGGTGGTGGACGGCGAGGACGGCGCGCTGACTGGCCCTTTGACCGCCGACGACATCCGCGGCCTGTTCAGCTGACGGTTACCGGCCCCGCGTTGGTGTCGACGAGCGCCAGCCCCTCGGTCTGCCAGGCGGCGAGCAGGTCACGGTCACCGGCGGCGGCGACCAGTTCCGCGTCGGCGGCCAGCAGCGCCGCCGCGCAGTGCACCGCGTCGTAGCCACGCAGGGAGTGGGTCCGCGCGAGCGAGGCCGCGCGCCGGACCAGCGGCTCGTCCACCGGGAGGACGGTCACCTGGTCCCAGATCAGGTCGAGCCGCTCCAGGGCCTGGTCCTCCTGGTCGCCGGTCATGCGGCCCAGCCGGGTGGCCTGGGCGAGGGCCGCGGCCGCCTCGACGTACCCGAGGCGGCTGCAGACGACGTCGGCAGCGGCGTCCCACACGGCCCGGCAGGTGGCGCTGGACGGCTCCTCGATCACCAGCGGGACGATCGCGGAGGTGTCGAGGTAGGCGATCACCTGCGCTGGTCGGCCACCAGGTCGCTGACCGGACCCTGCGCGCGCACGGGCTCCGGCAGCGGGCCCTTGCGGCGCTGCGGGGGCTGGACGACTCCCTCGGCGATCAGGCGCTCGAGGGCCGTCGGCTGGTCGACGGGGACGAGGCGCGCGACCGGCCTGCCGTGGTCGGTCACCGTCACGGTGCTCCCGGTGCGGACCTCGGCGAGGTACCGGCTCAGGCCGTCGCGGAGTTCACGCACACCCACCGTGCTCACGGTTCCTCCTGTGGCCACAATGCTGGAGTCGAGTGTAGCCACGGAAGCGTGTTCTGGGGCTCGCTCGACGGGCCGGGGCATCAGGCCGGCCACGCCCGCCGGGGCACGACGCAGACCGCCGTCCGCCCGTTCCCGACGTGCAGGCTGCAGTCCAGGCCGGCGCGGTCGCGCAGGACGGCCTCGACCGCCGAGGACCAGGCGTGGTCGTCGGGGGAGAGACCGGCCGGACCGGGCCGCTCCAGCAGCATCGCCAGGTGCAGCTCGCCCGGGTCGACGTCCTCGCCGTCGGCGACCGTCTCGTGCGCGACGGCGAGGTGGGCCAGGACCTCGCGGTCGGGCTCGATCGGCACGTCGTCGATCGGCATGAGCAGCGGGACCATCGTGCCGTCGGGGCGCAGCCACGTCAGCCACAGCGAGCGGCGCGAGGGCGGTCCGTCGAGCTGCAGCAGCGCGCGCCAGCGCTCGGTCAGCTCGCGGTCGCTGGTGGTGCGGACGTCGGGGTGCGGTCGGGTCGACATGGCAGGGGACTCTGGCCGATCCGGGCGACCGCCGTGCCCGTTGTCCACAGGCCGCCGAGGGCCCCTACTCGCCGCGGCGTCGCACGATCTCGGCAATCCAGACCGGCGCGTACGGCGACGTGCAGTTCGGCGGCGTCGGGTAGTCCTCCAGCACCCGCAGGCGCTCGCCGATCGCGACGGCGCGGGCGCGGTGCTCGGCGTGCTCGATGCCGATCGTGGCCAGGCAGGTGTTCATCGCCCACTGCAGGCGGTCCGGGGCGTCCTGCATCTCCGCCTCGATCACGTCGAGCAGGCCGGGCAGGTCGAGGCCGTCGGGCCGTTTCGCGACGCGTTCGGTGGTCAGCGCCCAGCCGGCGCTCGCGACGACCGGGTCGGGGTCGGCGAGCCAGGCGACCCGCAGGTCCTCGGCGTGCGGGCTCTTCTTCACCACGTAGCTGACGAGCCAGTCGTGCACCTTCGGGGTCCGGGACGAGCGCAGCATCGCGTCCAGCTCGTCGCGGTCGAACGCCTTCGGCCGGCAGATCAGGAGCGCCAGCAGCCGCGCCGCGGTGTCGTCGGTGGCCCAGAGGTCGCGGGCGAGGTCCTGCTGGGTCTTCAGTCGCTTGGCGACGGCGCGCAGCCGGCCGAGGTTCACCCCGTGGTCGTCGCCGTGCCGGGCGTTGACCTCGCGGATGCGCGGGTCCTCGAGCCCGGCCAGCTCGGCCAGCAGCTCGGGCGCCGTCGCGGCGGTCACCACGGGCTCGTCGGCTGGAGGACGGCCTCGGTGAGCGCCTGCGTGCGGAACCTCGTGAACTGCTGGTACTCGGGGTCGGCGACCATCCGGCTGAACGCCTCGCGGCTCGGGTAGCGGACGAGCAGGACGGCGTCCCAGTCCTGCCCGGCCTCGGCCACCAGCGGGGTGGCGCCGTTGCCGGCGTAGACGACCTCGCCGCCGTAGCGGGGGAGGAACGTGCCCTCGAGCGCCGCCGCGTAGGTGGCGTAGGAGGCGCGGCCGCCGTCGGCGAAGCGCAGCAGGTTGAGCATGACGACGGGTCCGCCCGGGTCCTCGTCGAGGAACTGCTTGAGGTCGGCGCCGCGGGGGTCGATGGCCATGGCTCCCGACGCTAGCGCCCGCCGATCAGCCAGGCCCGTCAGCTCCGGCCGACGAGGACGGCGACGTCACGGGCGGCGTCGCACGAGCCGAGGACGGCCAGCGACGCGCCGTCCGGGGTGAGGGCGGCGGTGTCGAAGCCGTAGCCGCCGTCCTCGCACAGGTCGACGGTGGTCACCTCGCCGGTGGCCAGCTCGAGGACGGAGACCACCGCGGCGCCGTCGTCCGTCTCGTGCGGCAGGTAGGCGTACTGGCCGGCGGCGTCGACGGCGACGGCCCGCGGCGCCTGCTCGGCCTCGTCGAGGGCGGCGAGCTCGGTGACCGCGCCGTCGGCGACGCGGAGGACGGTGGCGCCGGGGCCCGGTCGGAGGGGCTCGACGGTGACGACGGCGGAGCCGTCCCGGGTCAGCGAGAGCGCGCCGGCCACGGTCTCCTCGGCCGGCCGCAGCTCGGTGTCGCTCAGCTGCCGCAGGTCCGCGTCGAAGGTGACCAGCCGCGAGGAGTACACGTCGTCCGGGGTGCGGATCCCCAGCAGGACGGTGAGGGTGCCGTCGGCGGTGACGTCCAGGCCGAGGGCCCGGCCGCCCACCGGCAGGTCGACCGAGCCCGTGGTCTCGCCGGTGGCCAGGTCGACGGCGAGCAGCTGCCCGACGCGCGGCACGGTGGAGTCGATGATCGGGTCGACGTAGACGGTCGAGCCGTCGGGGGAGAGGGCCGACGCGAGGTAGTCGGCGTTCAGGTCCGGGTCGATGACCTCGGGCTCGTCGGCGCCGGGTGGCAGCACGAGGATCCGCGGGCCGTACTCGGGGCCCTTCTCGACGATGCCGGTGATCACGACGGTGCCGTCGTCGGTGAGGTGCAGGTCGGCGAACCAGTCGAGGGTCGGCAGCTCGCGGACGTTGCCCGTCGCCAGCCCGTCCGGGCCGGGGACGAGGTCGACGAGGAAGGTGTCGACGACGTTGGTCCGGCTCTCGGGGCCGATCAGCGCGGTGAGGTGGCCGTCGGGGTGGGCGACGACGTCGATCGGGAACGGCGGGTTGCCGACCACCTCCTCGATGTCGGCCTCGCCGAGGACCTGGGTGAGCGGTCCGGTCGGCCGCTCCTCGGGCGTGCCGTCGACGCTGGTCGTGCAGGCGGCGAGGGCGGCCCCGGTGGCGAGCGCGGTGGCGGTGAGCAGGGCGGTGCGAGCGCGGGCGGGCACGGTGGAGGACTCCTGGGTCGGCTGGCGGAGGCCGGTTTCTACCGTGCGGCGGCCCGCGGCGATACGGATCGGCGCGCGGGCGGTCGGCCGGCTCAGCCGCGGCCGAGGAGGACGGCGAGCGGGCGGCCGCTGCCGCAGGAGCCGAGGAGGGTGAGCGTCGCGCCGTCCGCGGCGAGGGTGAGGACGTCGAAGCCGGCGCTGTCGGCGCACAGGTCGACGTCGGTGACCTCGCCGGTGGCGAGCGCGACGACCGCGACCACCGCGTCGCCGTCCGCGGTGACGTACGGCAGGTAGGCGTAGCGGCCGGCGGGGTCGACGGCGGCGGCCCGCGGCGCGCGCCCGGCGTCGTCGAGGGTGGCGATCTCGGTCGGCCGGCCGTCCACGACCCGCAGCACGGTGGCTCGCTCCGGGGGGCCGGTGCCGACGCTGACGACGGCGACGCCGTCCGGGGTGACCGCGAGCGCGGCCCCGAGGTCGGCCGGGGGCAGCGCGGTGTCGGTGCGCGGGCGCAGCGCGGCGTCGAAGGTGGCGAGCCGCAGGGGAGCGGTGCCGTCGGGGGCGGCGACCTCGACGAGTGCGGTGACGGTGCCGTCGGGCGTGACGGCCAGGTCCCGCGCCCGGCTGCCGGGCGGCAGCGCGAACCAGTCCGTGCGCCCACGGGAGAGGACGCGGACGGCGAACAGCCGGGACTCCTGCGGCCGGGTGGTGGGGGTCGCGTTGACGTACAGGTACGTGCCGTCGGGGGAGAGGGCCGACTCGAGCTCGTCGGTGGGCATGCCCCAGGCGGCGAACTCGGGTTCGCCGGCGCCGGGCTCGAGCACCAGGATGCGCGGACCCCGTTCGGTGCCCTGCTGGAGCACGCCCGCGACCACGGCGGTGCCGTCGGGGGCGACGTGCAGCTCGGCGGACCGGTCCAGGGCCGGCAGCTCGCGGACCGGTCCTGCCTCCGGCCCGTCCGCGCCGGGGAGCAGGTCGACGAGGACGGTGTCGACGCCGCCGGTCGGGCCCGCCGGGCGGACGAGTGCGGTCAGGTGCCCGTCGGGGGCGGCGGCGAGGTCGATCGGGACGGCGCCGGTGCCCACCACCGCCGCGAGGTCGAGCTGGCCGAGGACCTGGGTGAGCGGGCCGTCCGACCGCCCCGCGACGGTGCCGTCGACGGTCGTGGTGCACGCGGCGAGGACGCTCGTCGCGGCGAGGCCGGCGACGGCGGTGCGGACGCGGCGGGCGGACACGGAGGTGGTCACCCCCGATCGGCTGGCTGCCCCGTTTGTACGCCGCGGGGCGGTCGGGCGGCGTCGTGCGGGACGCGTGATCCGGCCGACGGCGGGGTGCCGGTGCGCCGAGGGCGGATCGGGCCGCGGGCGTCCTAGCGTTGCCCGCGGCGGGGCCCTCCCGTCGCGTCGTCCCCCTCGGTCAGGAGCGTGCTGGTGCAGTCCCGTCCTCCGTCGCGCCCCGCCTCCCGCGGCGGGCGGGCGCGATGGCTCGGCTCGGCCGTGGCCACCGGCTTCCTGCTCAGCGTCGGGGTGGCGTGCGTGACGGACGGCGCCCCTTCCTCCCCGCCGACCGCGACGCCGGCCGGCGTGTGGCCGCTGACCGGCGTGGACGCGGCCGGGGCCGACACCGCGCGGCCGGCGCTGGCGGTGAAGGTGGAGAACTCACCGGCCGCCCGCCCGCAGACGGGGCTCGACGCCGCGGACGTGGTGTGGGAGGAGGTCGTGGAGGGCGGGATCAGCCGCTACGTGGCGGTGTACCAGTCGACGCTGCCGCCGGCGGTCGGGCCGGTGCGCTCCATCCGCCCGATGGACGCCCCGATCGCGGCGCCGCTGCACGGGCTGATGGCCTTCTCCGGGGGACAGGCGCCGTTCGTGCAGGCGGTGACCGCGGCGGGGCTGCAGGACGTCAGCTCCGACGCCGGCGCCGGCGGCTACTCCCGCGCGTCCGGCCGGGAGGCGCCGCACAACCTGTACGTCGACCCGGCCGCGCTGCTGGGCCAGGCCGACGACGCGCACCGGGCGGCGCCGCCGCCGCAGTTCGGCTTCTCGCCGGAGCCGACCGCGCCGGCATCCGGCACGGAAGCCGGCGCGCTGGACCTGACGCTGTCGCCGGTGGCGCGGCCGCGGTGGACCTGGAGCGCCGACGAGGCCGCGTGGCTGCGGTCGGAGGGGTCGACGCCGGCGGTGGACGGCGACGGCGCCCGGCTGCGGGCCACGAACGTGGTGGTGCTGCGCGTGGACGTGGTCGACACCGAGTTCACCGACAGCGTCGGCGCGGCCGTGCCGGAGACGGTGATGGTCGGCGACGGGGACGCGGTCGTCGCCACCGGCGGGCACACGGTGGAGGCGTCGTGGTCGAAGGCGTCGGTGGGGGAGCCCGTCGTCCTCACGCTGGACGGCTCCCCCGTGACGCTGGCGCCGGGGACCACGTGGGTGGAGCTGGTGCCCACCCGGACCGGCGCCGTCGCCGTCGACTGACGCCGCCGACCTGCTGCGGGCCGGGGACGCGGTCAGACCGTCTCGGGTACCCGGAGGTGGGCCAGGGCGACGTCCATCTCGGCCACGTCGAGCACCGTGGCGCCGAACGTGCCCGTGAACCCCTCGCGCAGGGCGCGGGCCTGCTCGCGGGTGGCCTCCAGGGCCGCGCGGCTGTCGAAGGAGACCGTGCCGACCAGCCGGCCGCCGGCCCGGTCGACCAGCAGGCTGACGCTGCAGAAGCCGGGCAGCTCCTCGAGCTTCGGCATCAGGCGGGTGCGGTAGCCCTCGAGGAACGGCTCCAGGGGACCGTCGAGGTGGGCCCAGGTGAGCCGCGCGGCCCCGCCGTCGTGGAGGGTGTGCTCGCGGTGCAGGACGTCGATCTCCCATTCCCGGACCTCCGGCTCGCCGCCGAAGGTGGCGACCAGCCGTTCGCGCATCGGGTGCACGAGCGGGGCGCTGGCGCGCATGGCCGCCTCGTCCGCCCAGGCCGAGGTCGCGATGCAGCGGCCGGTGTCGCGGTCGACGAGCAGGGAGAGCCCGGTGCAGGCGTGCATCTGCTGGATGGCCGGCATGGCCTCTTCCCGCATGTAGGTGATGCCGGCGTCGATGGCCGCGGTGCTCGCGTTGATGGTGGTGGATCGGGCGTACATGGCGGGGCCGCTCCTCTCCGGTCGGCGGCGACGCCCCGGCGGCACCGCCGCGCGGCTCCAGCGTCCTCGCCGGTGCTGCCCGGCGGAAGGGGGACGCTCAGACCGTCTCGGGGACGCGCAGGTGCGCGAGCGCGAGGTCCATCTCGTGCACCTCGACGATCTTGGCGCCCATGGCCTGGCGAACTGCTCGCGCAGTAGCCGGACGTACCAGCGCATAGGGCGAGCGCGTCGCGGGTCTGGAAGCTGGTCACGCTGACGGTGCGGCCGGAGGTGGGGACATGTCCTTGCGGGGAAGTCCTGTCGGGCCGCTGGTGTCACTTTAAGGGCAATTCTGGGACGCCTCGATCACCGATATTGATTCGCGTGACGGGCCTTGAGGACCTGTCTGCGCGGATGCGGGAGTCCACCGATGCCCGGGACTGAGGCCGCTTCCACGACGTGAGATCGCTGATGCTCGCGCTCGCCGGGGAAGTGGCCGAGCTGATGCGGTGGCTGCCGCCTGACGAATGTGCTGAACGATGAGCTGACAGCGCGATTCGGCGACGAGTTGGCTGACGTGCTGCTTCACCTCGTAGGCCTGGCGGATGTGGCTGGCATCGACCTTGGGGGCGCTGCACCGATCAGGCTGGCGCGCGATGAGGAACGTTTCCCGGCTGACGCATGTCAAGGAGCTGCACCAGCGCGGCACGCCTCCGTGATTCTGGCTCGGAGGAAGACTCGACGCTCGAACGTCAAGTGCAACGGAGCGCCTGGCCTACGGTGCCTGCAGGCCTCGGAGGCGCTGCGCGACTGCATGCCAATCGGGCTCCTCGCTCAAGTGACTCCAGGAGAACCGAAGTGCTCCGGCGACTTCGTCTTCAGCAAGGCCCATAGCGAGGAGGACATGGCTGGGCTCGTAGCTCTGCGAGGTGCACGCTGACCCGTTGGACACGGCCACCAGGTCCTTGAGCGCCACGATGGCCGCTTCAGAGTCAACCCCTGGAACGGAGAAGTTCAGGGTCTGCGGCAGTGACTGGTCTGACACGCCGTGAATCGAGACGCCCAAGGGGGAAAGTGCCTGCAGCGCCCGTTCCTTGATCTCCTGACAACGCGCCCGACGCCGCTCGGCCTCCTGCAACGCCAAGCGGGACGCCGTGCCCAGGCCAGCGATGAGCGCCACGGGCAGGGTGCCGGGGCGCAACCCGCGCTCCTGACCGCCGCCGTACATCAGGGGTTCCAGGGGTGCTCGCTTGAAACCGCGCCGTCGGGCGACCAGGGCGCCGATGCCCTTCGGGGCGTAAAGCTTGTGCCCTGAGATGGAAAGCAGGTCGATGCGCCGGTTCTGTAGCGGCTGAATGACCTTGCCGAAGGCCTGGGCGGCATCGACATGCAGGAACGCTTCGTGACCGTCGAGTGCGGCGGCAATCTCGTTGATCGGCTGGATGACGCCGGTCTCGTTGTTGGCCGCCATGACGGAGACGAGCAACGTGTCCGGCCGCAGGGCGGCGTGAACGGCCGCCGCGGCGACACGCCCGTCGGCCGCTGGGGGCAGCAGTGTGACGTCGAAGCCGCGGCCGCGTAGTACCCCCAGCGGTTCCAGCACTGCCTTGTGCTCAAGCTGTGTGCTGACGATGTGCTTGCGACGGCTGCGCTCGCCATGGGCAGCCAGTCCGAGGATGGCGAGGTTGTCGCTCTCGGTCGCGCCGCTGGTGAAGATGACCTCGTCGGGCTGGGCGCCGACCACGGCGGCCACCTCCTCCCGGGCGCGCTTGACGCGCTCCTTGGCGCTCTGGCCGTAGCTATGGGTGCGGCTGCCGGCGTTGCCGTACTCCTTGGCCAGGTAGTGCATGACCTCGGCTAGGACGGCCGGTTCAACGGGCGCGGTGGCGTTGCAGTCGAGGTAGACGGGGCGCTCGGAGCCGGTCGCCGCGGCCTCGTCTCCGGTCCTGTCAGCGGTCGCGGTTACCGTCGTCATGGTCGAGACGGTACGTCAGCCGGACGACGAACGTTAGGACACGCCGAGGCGCTGTACGGATCCTTGCGTCCGTACAGCACGAAGGGTAGACACCGGATCATGGCAGCACCACGCGCCGCCGCGGCGGCCCCGTCGCGGCCACGGGCGTCAGCCTTCGAGTACGTCTTTCCAGCCATTCGTGGCGTCCAGGCCGGACGCGAATACTACGTCACGATGTGCCCGCTGCGCCTCATTCCCCGACTGTTTGTCTTCGACGAGGAAGAACTGACTCCGGAGATGCGTGCGCAGCGGAGCCTCAACAAGGCACGCGTGCCGGAGATTGCTCGATACATCCTCGACAACCCCACGAGTTACATCTTTTCAGCCTTGACGGCATCGGTGAATGCCGACGTCCGCTTTGAACCCTTCGATGTTGACGGCGGTGGAGGCGAGCGACTTGGCTCGCTCACCATCCCGATGTCGGCCACCTTCGTCATCAACGACGGCCAGCACCGTCGGGCCGGTATCCAGCAGGCGCTTGTTGAGAATCCTGAGCTGGGTGATGAAAGTATTGCCATCGTCATGTTTCTGGACGTGGGGCTCAAGCGGTCGCAGCAGATGTTCGCTGACCTTAATCGGCACGCCATTCGACCGGCAAAGTCCATCGGAGTGCTGTACGACCACCGCGATGAGATGTCGGCCATCTCGCGTCTGGTCGTCTTTCAGTCGCCGCTCTTCAACGACCTGACCGAGACGGAGACCAGTAACCTCTCGACGCGGTCGCGCAAGCTGTTCACGCTATCGGCTTTCTACAACGCTAACCGGGCGCTACTAGACGGGCTGGAACTGCCCTCGCTGGAACGCCGCGTCGATCTCGCCACTGCCTACTGGGAAGTGGTTGCCGAACAATTCCCGGAATGGGCGATGGTGCACAGCCGCGAGCTCAGTGCCGGGGAGATCCGGCGCGACTTCATCCACAGTCACGGCATTGTCCTTCACGCTCTTGGCAATGTTGGTAACAGTCTGCTGCGCGCCAGCAAGAGCCGAGCTAACTGGGAGAAGCGGATCCGTGGCCTGCAACAGCTCGACTGGCACCGCGGCAGCACCACGTGGGAGGGCCGGGCCGTACTTGGCGGGAAGGTCTCGAAGAGCCGGGCCAACGTGCTCCTCACCACCGCTGCTATCCGCACTGCTTTAGGCATGCCGCTGCCGCCGGAGGAGCGGCGGGCCGAAGACGCTTTCCGCCGAGGAGAATCATGACCCGCAGCCTGCCCATCCGACCCCGTTCCGCCTTTGATGACAGCGGCTTCGCCGCCACGGTGGACAGCCTGGTCGCGCAGACGCAGCAGCTGTACCTCGCCGACAGCGTGCCGTGGGTCGTCGGCTACTCCGGTGGTAAGGACTCAACCGCCGTGCTGCAGCTGGTCTGGCTCGCCCTGGCCGGGCTGGCCCCGGAGCAGCGGACGAAGCCGGTGCACGTCATCAGCACGGACACCCTGGTCGAGAATCCGGTGGTTGCCGCCTGGGTGACGCACTCGCTCGACGTCATGGCCGAGGCAGCCCTCCGCGATGACTTGCCGCTGACGCCGCACCGCTTGACCCCGGCCGTCGCCGACACCTTTTGGGTCAACCTGATCGGCCGCGGCTACCCGGCCCCGCGCCCGAAATTCCGCTGGTGCACCGAGCGGCTAAAGATCAAGCCGTCGAACAGCTTCATCCGCGAGATGGTCCAGTCGCACGGCGAGGCGATTCTCGTGCTCGGCACCCGGAAGGCGGAGTCGGCCGGTCGCTCGCACCGTATGACGGCGCTGGAGTCGCGCCGTGTCCGCGACCTGCTGAGCCCCAATGACTCGCTGCCGAACTGTCTCGTTTACTCGCCGGTCGAGGACTGGTCGAACGATGACGTCTGGACCTTCTTGATGCAGGTGAAGAACTGTTGGGGTTATTCCAACAAGGAACTGCTCACGATGTACCAAGGGGCCTCGGCCGACGGCGAGTGCCCACTGGTGGTGGATTCCAGTACGCCGAGCTGCGGCGACAGCCGGTTTGGCTGCTGGACCTGCACGTTGGTCGATAAAGACAAGTCGATGTCGGCCATGATCCAGAACGACGAGGAGAAGGAGTGGATGCTGCCACTCCTTGAACTCCGCAACGAGCTCGATGTGGCGGATGACCGCCACTTGCGTGACTTCCGGCGGATGAACGGCTCGGTGCAGCTCTTCCACGACAAGCCGATTCCCGGCCCGTACACCCAGGCGTCCCGCGAACGCTGGCTGCAGCGGCTGCTGGAGGCACAGGCCTGGATCCGCGCGAACGGGCCGGAGTACGTGCGGCAGTTGGAGCTGGTAACGCTGGCCGAGCTGGAGGAAATTCGCCGGCTGTGGGTGGTGGAGAAGCACGAGTTCGAAGACCGGCTGCCCGCCATCTACGAGGCAGCAGTGGGAACGCCCTACCCCGGGCGACCGCTGGATGAGCACCTGCCGCTGGGTCCGGCCATGGTGGAGGTGCTGGAAGGTGTAGCCGGCGAGGACCGGCTGCACTTCGAGCTGGTGCGGGAGCTGCTGGACATCGAGCAGCGGCACCGGGCCCAGGCCCGCCGGTCGGGGCTGTTCGAGTCGCTTGAGAAGGCGCTACGTCGTGGCTTCTACGACGACGAGGCGGACGCGGGGGGGGGGGGGGGGCGGCGCCGGGGGCCCCGCGCCCCCCCCCCCCCCCCGCCCCCCCCCCCCCCCGCCCCCCCCCCCCCGCGGGGGCCCGCGGCCCGCGCCCCCCCCCGCCGGCCCCCCCCGCGGCGCCCCCCGCCCCCCCCCCCCCCCCCCCCCCCCCCCCCCCCCCCCCCCCCCAAGGCGGCCATGGAACGCCCGGACGATCAGGGCGATGAACCGGATCCACTCGACCTGGCCGACGGCTACGTTCGGCCGACCGCGCCGCAGGTCGCGCCGTGATCCTCGACGAGCTCGTCCTGCACAACGTCGGTACGTTCGCCGGCCGACATGCCATCGAGTTGACGCCACCGTCGAAGCACAAGCCGGTGGTCCTGATCGGTGGTCTCAACGGCGCTGGCAAAACGACGGTGCTCGAGGCCATTCATCTGGCCCTGTACGGGTCGCTCGCCCCGGTGTCCGGTCGCCGGACCGGCAGCTACGACAACTACCTGCGAAGCCTGATTCACCGGGGAGTGCCGCACACCGACGGCGCCGCCATTGAGCTGGCTTTCCATGCCCACCAGCAGGGCGCGGAACGGCACTACCGGATCCGGCGCAGCTGGAAGAGCACCGGCAAGTCGCTGCGCGAGATCCTGCTTGTCTCGGTTGATGGCCGGCACGACAGCGCGCTGACTGCGACGTGGAGCGACTACGTCGAGACGTTTCTGCCCCGGGGCATCGCCGGCCTGTTCTTCTTCGACGGCGAGCAAATCGAGGCACTGGCCGATATGGAGCGGTCGCGCGAGGTGCTGGCCTCGGCCTTGGCGGCCCTGCTCGGTCTCGACCTAGTCGACCGGTTGACGACCGATTTGGCAGTCGTCAAGCGGCGGCACCGTACGCAGCACGTGCCGGACGAGCTGAGGCAGGCCGTTGACGAACGGTGGCTGGCGGTCACCCATGCCCGGCAGGCCGAAGAGCGGGCGGTCGAAGCCGCCGCGGCAGCGCGGAGCGAAAGGGAGCAGGCCGACAAGCGGGCCTTCGAGCTGACCGAGCGCTACCGGGCGGCGGGCGGGGAACTGCTGGATCAGCGCGAAGTGGCCGAAGCGCGCGCCAGCCTGCTGCGCGCCCAGCTGACTTCGTATGAGGAGGAGCTGCGCGCCGAGTTGGCCGAGGCCGCTCCGCTGCTTCAGGTGAGCACACTACTGGCGCGGGTCGTGGCGCAAGCCCAGGCCGAGGCAACCGCTGCCCGCGAGCGCATCGTGACCGCCGCGGTGACCGAACGGGATGCCGTCGTACTGGCCCGCCTGCGGAACGACGTGGCCGAGAGCGCGGTGCGGTCGATCGAGCAGTACCTGGCCGCCGACCGCCAGGCCCGCGCCAACGCAGCCGACGTCATCAACGTCACGGGTCTCGGGGAAGCCGCTGCCGTCGAGCAGCTGGCCGCCGCTACCTTGCCGACAGCGCAGCGCCGACTCGCCAGCCTGGTGCGGCATCAGCGGGAGGTGCGGGCCGAGCTCGACCAGGCCGACCGGGTCGTTGTCGCCATCCCGGATGCCGAATCACTAGCGCCGCTGCTTCGAGCGCGCGACGCAGCCCAGGCTGATGCCACGCGGGCCGGCGCGCGGCTGGCGCAGCTGGAGGACCAGTTGGCCTTCCTGCGGCAGGAGCGCGCCCGCGTCGATGCCGCCTACGAAGCGGCGCTGACCAAGGCGACGCAGGCGGGGCTGGTCGCCGACGACGGGCGGCGGCTCGTCGATCACGTGGACCGCGTGCAGGCGACGCTTGAACGTTTGCGCGAGGCGGCGGTGCGCCGGCACCTCGACGGCATCGGGGATCTCATTCTTGAGGCGCTCGGCCGGTTGATGCGCAAGTCCGGTCTCATCACCCGTGTCGACATCGACGCCCGAACGCACACCGTTCAGCTGACGGGCGCCGACGGGCAGCGGTTGTTGGCCTATGAGTTGTCCGCTGGGGAACGGCAACTCCTGGCAGTCGCCTTGCTTTGGGGTCTGGCTCGAGCGGCCGGCCAGCCGCTGCCGGTGGTCATCGACACGCCACTGGGTCGGCTCGACGGCTCGCACCGCGCGCACCTGCTTGAGCGCTACTTCCCTTACGCCAGCCACCAGGTGATCCTGCTGTCGACGGACACCGAGATCGACGAGGCCGCCTACGCACGACTGGCTCGACATATTGGCCGTAGCTACCGGCTGCTGTTCGATTCGGGGACTAACGCGACCACCGTCGAGTCCGGCTACTTCTGGGAGTGAGTTTCGTGGCCCTTGAACACATTCGCTTGTCTCAGACGGCCCGCGACCAGCTCATCACGCTGAAGCGCCGGACGGGTATCACGCATTGGAACGTGCTCTGCCGTTGGGCGCTGTGCCGGTCGCTGGCTGAGCCGACGGTGCCGCCCGCGACCAAGCTGGCGTTCGACAGCAACGTCGAGATGACCTGGCGGGTGTTCGCCGGCGAGTACGGCGATGCCCTCTGGGCGCTCCTCCGCTATCGCTGCCATATCGATGGCCTCGGCTTGGATGAGGAGACAGTGGCGCAGCAGTTTAGGCTTCATCTGCACCGCGGCATCGGCTACCTGGTCGGCGATCCGCGGGTGACCGATGCGGCCGGGTTGGCCAGTGTGGCCCTGATTGAGGCGCCAGCCGCATGATGCCGGCGGTCGCCCGCCACCGGACAGCCATGGCCCGCGGTCGGCTGTCCCGCCCGCTGGCGACCGCCCTGGCTGACGAGCTGCTTGACCCGTCGCTCAGCGTCTTCGACTACGGCAGCGGGCGCGGTGACGACCTGCGACACCTGCAGGTGGCCGGCTACCGCGCCGAGGGCTGGGATCCGGTCCACCGGCCGGCGAGTGACCGGGCGTCAGCGGATGTCGTCAACCTCGGTTATGTCGTCAATGTCATCGAGGATCAGGCGGAGCGCGCCAGCTGTCTCCGAAGCGCCTGGTCGCTCACGCAGCGGGTGCTCATCGTCAGCGCCCGGATGCGCTGGGATGCTCGGGATTTGGTTGGGCGGCCGCTTGGGGACGGGCTGCTAACCCGGACCGGCACTTTCCAGAAGTTTTTCGAGCAGTCCGAGTTGGCGCGCTGGATTCAGGACGTCCTTGGCGTGGCGCCGCTCGCCGCCGCGCCGGGCATCTTCTACGTGTTCCGCGAACCGGCCGACGCCCAGGGTTTCTTGGCAACTCGGGTGCGTACGTACCGGCCGCGGCTCGAGGTCGATCCCCATGCCGTCTACGAAGCCCAGCGGGAGCGGCTGGCACCGCTACTAGCCTTCATGACGACCCATGCCCGGCCCCCGCGAGCGGGCGAACTCGCGGAGGGCGACGCCGCTGGCGTTCAGGACGCATGCGGCAGCCTCGGTCGGGCGGTGCGTCTGCTCCAACAGGTGACAAGTGCCGAATTCTGGCAGCAAGTGACGATTCAGCGGCGGGCCGAACTGCTCATCTACATCGCCCTATCCCGCTTTGGGCGGCGGCCCCGCTTCGGCCAGCTGCCGCTCACCCTTGCTACGGACATCCGCACGCTGTTCGGCACGTACCAGGACGCCTGCGCGCAGGCGGATCGGCTGCTGCTGGCGTGCGGCGATCCGGCGATCGTGCTGGTTGCGGCACGTAGTACCCGCGTCGGCAAGCAGACCCCGAGTGCGCTCTATATACACCGCGACGCACTTCGGCACCTGCCGCCGGTGCTGCAGGTCTATGAGGGCTGTGCCCGCGTGCTCGCCGGGACCGTCGAGGATGCCAACCTGATCAAGCTGTCGGTGACGCAGCCCCAAGTGTCCTTCCTGTCGTACCCGACGTTCGAGCGGGACGCTCACCCGACGCTGGCCATAGCCGTGACGGTCAATCTCTGGAAGCTGACCGTTGACTGGCGGGACTACCGCCAGGTCACCAATCCGCCGCTACTGCACCGCAAGGAGGAGTTTGTCTCGCCGGACGACCCTCGCCGCGAGCTTTATGCCCGCTTGTCCAAGGCGGAGCACCGCAAAGGTCTCTACGCCGATCCCGCACGCATCGGCGCGCGAGCCGGCTGGGAGGCGGTGCTGGCGCAGGCCGGGGTTACCGTGAAAGGCCATCGGTTGGTGCGTCGGCGCCCTTGATGGCGCAGCGGTAGAGCTTGCCCTCGGCGGTTGGGTGCTCGTGACCTGGGCCTGGACCTGGTGCGGGCGCTGGGCGGTGAGGTTCCGTTGCACATGATGGTCGTGCACCGCCGGGCCAGGAATCTTGCCCGTATCTCGGCGACCCTGCGCACGGTGGTCGACCGCAGCTTTGCTGCAAGCCGAGCCGCCAGGCGCGCCGTTCGCCAGCTACGGCGACAGCGACTTCGTCGATGAAGGGCCGGCAGCCGCAAGCTGAGTTGTCGTCATGGGCGTCGATGCCGCATTGGTTAGGCATGCCGTCCTCACGATCGCGCCAGCGCACTGGAGCGGCCAGCCAGGCGTCGTAGTAGGCCTGGGGCGATGGACCCGGGACCCCGCAGGTCGGCCGCAGCGGGTGAGGCGGCAGCCGTGAATTAGGCCGCGTCTTGACGGAGGCTCTCGCTCTCCATCTCAACCAGCCGCTTCTTGCGGCGCAGCTGCGCCAGCTCGTTCCGCCCGGCGCTGCTACGCCCAGCGACGACGCCACCGTTGATGTCGGCCTGGCGCACGGCGTACCAACTACACCGAGATGTCGAAGTCGGCAGCGACCTCAGCCGGACCCAGGTCATCGCGGCGATCGTCCCGGACGACACGACGCTTGATATCCGGCGGGCAACCTCTTGGACACAGCGACAGCGCCTCTGCCAGAGAAGATCCCGCCGAGTGAGTGTCAACCGAAAGAGCAGCAGCCCCGGTCAGCCCTCCGCCCCCAGCTCAGGCAGTCCCTCCCACTTCGCAGCGGTCCCGGCGCGCCAACCGCGCCCCATCTGCGAGTTCTGTCCCCGTCCCCACATAGGATCGGCCCGCTTCGAGCGGACGCCGATGCCGGTTGTGCACATGATCAGGGAGAGTCGATGCCCAAGCGCACGTACAGTGCCGTCCGACTGCGGCAAACCACTGAGTCGGGCGATCTTGTCCTCTTTGCCGCGCCGGCCACCGACATCGACGAGTGGTCGGGCGTCCCCCAGCGTGAGCGCCTCGGGTCGAACACTGAAGCGATCGGCTTTCAGCGTGAGGAGAGTCCCAAGCGGCTCGAGGAGCTTGCCGCCTTTTTTAGTAACAAGAATAACGTTATCCAAAACCCGCTGCTTTGTGCGAGTCGAGACTCGAGTCGTGTCACGTTCGAGACGACTACTGACGACTCTGGTACCTCAGTTGGGTTGCTTACTGTCGAATGGGAAGATCTGACAGTACTGCCACTTGTTGAATTGTTGCGACGAGTGCGCGCCGCTCTTGAGCAGCGACTGCCCGACCTCGCCAGTGTGAGAATCGATGATGCGAAGGTTGCTCGTCTTAAAGAGCGCGCGAATCTGAGTCACGGTGTTGTGACTGCACCGGCTGGGGTCGATGATCATGACGATGACGGAGCGTCTCTCCCTACTGAGTCTTCGGATGGTGGCGAGGCGGAGCAGCCCGCGACGTCTGTGCTCTTCTCGGGGGAAACGCACATTGCAGACTTCTGGGAGGAGGTAGCGGCACGCATACAGCTGTTGGAGGAGTCGGGTAGCGCCTTCGACGATGATGATTTTCTTGGCTTCTCGAAGGAGGCAATGATCTCCTACCTCCAACCAGTAGTAGTAGTGGACGGCCAGCACCGACTTCGCGGTGCGATGTTGGCTGCCGAGCAGGCAGTAAACTCCGAGGCGTTGCAGCCTGAGGTTGAGGCTGCGATTAATGCCGAACGGGATGTCGATGAAGTTGTTGACGAACTGCGACGACGGGAAGCGCGTCTGTTACCAGTTTCGATGCTGATGGAGTCTTCTCCTGCCGAGCATGTCTTCCAGTTCGTCGTGGTCAACCAGAAGGCCACGCCAATCAAGCCAGCCCTGCTGGGAACAATCGTCGCAACAAGTCTGTCGGCGGAAGAGCTCGAACGAGTCTCCGAACGGCTTGAGTCGGCAGGAATTCCGCTTGAAGATTCTCAAGCTATCGCATACCTAACGCGGCATCCTGACAGTCCCTTCAGAGATCTTGTCGAGAAGGGTCTCGCCAACGAGGGGCGTCCGGACCTGCTTCAGTGGAATGTGCTCGGGTCCCTTGTTAAGATCTTCAGAGAGTTGAAGGGGGGGCGCCTATTTGGCGAAAAGAATGACTACGCTGACAAATGGCGCCGGAGCCAGCTCGATGCGTCCGGGATTGTTGCTGGCGCCCCGGATGGGCAGTCCAAACTTGAGTACTGGAGTCGTCAAGACGGGCCATGGCGCGAAGTCTTCATCGCCTTCTGGACGGCCGTGCGAGATCGACTGGCGACAACCGACGACAAGGATGCGGGAAACTACTGGGGGTCGCCCAGGTCGTCTAATCTCTTCAACAAGATCAGTCTAACAATACTTGCAGCTGATTTTTTCCAGTACATGACCGATACTAAGCGCAGCATTAATGACCTCGAAGACGTCACGAAGTGGGTGAACGAGTGGCTCGAGGAAGTCAAAACGTCGTACTTCTCGCGCGACTGGAAGCTCGCTGGAGTCAAGAAGGATGCTCCTGGTACGCGAGCGCAGTGGGCCTACTTGTGGGTGCAGTACCGAAAGGATCCTCAGCAGCTGCCTGATCTTCGCACCTTCCGGCACCAGAAGGCGAGTTAGTCACCTCGTGGACCGCGCGCTCGGCGACTTTATTGAGTCGGCGCTGGAGACGGATTCATTGGTATGGGATGAGGGTGGTGTTCGAGATCTCGCTGCAAAAATCGCGCCAGCGAGCCTAGGCGGGGTAACCGACTGGTTGTTGCGCGGCGATGTAAATCACCTGTGGGCTCGTTGGTTTCTCGAAGGGCTCGCTGATCCTCTGCCCTATCTGGAGGGCGGTCAGCAGTATGCGCACCTCTATAAGCGCGTGAGTGACGCGCTGGCAGTCGATGCGGGTCAATTGCCAGCCGACGAGCGAGTCCAACTCGCGAGTCGGTTCGCAAAACTACTCTGGCGACAGATCGACCGGCTAAAAGTGGGTCGACGCGTCGTTGCCGACCGAGAAACTCGGCTCTTCCTTTGGGAGCTCTACCCTCGGTGCTGGGTGTGCGGTGCCGAGTTTAGTGCCTGGGCTCGCGCGGCATTTCTTGGCGAGGGAAGCGACGCGGAGCCGTGGATTCCGCCGTTCGTCGATTTTTACAAGTCTCGCGGCGTCAAGCTTTTTGACCTCCGTATCGAGGTTGAACATGTAGTGGCGCATTCCTCGGGCGGGTCTAGCTTCTTGCACAACTTGCGTCTTGCCTGCGGGTGGTGCAATCGGGCGAAGTCGAGCCGCGCCCTCTTGTACGACGCTGAGGGAACCCCGCGGATTCGTAAACACCCGACGCTCGGTTGGGTCAGTGTGCCTCAGCCGTTTTGGGTTGTTCGGTTCCTGGCGATGCGGGGGCGGTGTGAGCACCCAAGCGGCTGCGCCGCTAGGACGTCCTCCGACGAGCTCACGGTTGCGCCACGACACATTCACGGCGCTCCGAATCCCGCCAACTTAATGGTGGTCTGTCGGGACCATGACCCTTTACGGGATGTTCGTCTTGTTGCGTCTAAGCAGCTCATGCCTCGCTGAAACAGCGAGTGGAACCGAATGTCGCTCCTTGAACTTCGCTTCCAAAGAACGTTTGCGTGCCTCGCGGTGGTGGTGACCGTTGGGGACGTGATCGAGGATTTCGTCCCTGACCGGATGTGAGGAGGGCTTCGCTCCAGTGCTGCCTCCGGTCAGGCCCGCCCATAGCAGCATCCCGGTCGCCGGGCGGTCAATTATGAGGCCGCGCTCGGCTGCACCGTGTTCGCGCTCCTGACTGGCATCGGCTGTGGTGATCGGCCCTCTCGCTGGTTTCTGCGCAGAGGCTGCTTGTTGGCGGGAAGCGCAGGATCGCGTCTGAGGCCGTCGTTTGAGCCGCCCTGCAGAGCAGCTGCTGCCTCATCTGCGAGTCCGCGGCGAGCTGAGCCCGGACGTCTGTGCATCGGCGGCTTACTCGTGAGCGTAAGTAAAGGGTGCTCACGTCAGTCCGTCCCGGCCGCCTTTGCCCGAGCTGGCTGAAAGCACCACCTCATTTGCGACGGCGCCGTTCTGCCGCCGGCAGTCAGCTCTCGCCAGCGGCAACCCTAACGACGTCGCGCCGCTGCTTCGGTTGACGCCATCCTGCCAATTCGCAGCCTTGTCGATCGACCGCGGCTATGACTCGAAGTTTACCGCCGGCCGCTTCGCGACCGCTGCCTCCCCCTGCCGTGCGCCCGCCGCAGCATGCCGCACGTCGTTGGGCTTGGCAGACAATGCTGACTCGGTCAGCGGGGCTTCGCCTGGCCCCACGCGTCCGGCCAGGTTGCGCAGCGGGTATGAGCGTTGCGCCGCCTCATGGGGCTCTGTCAACTGGCGTGTGTGGGTCGGCATCGAAAGTCCACTCTGATGTGAGCTCTCGAGCGACGACGGCTCCGGAGGGGCCTGGCAAGAACGGTATTACTGTGGATTGCGGCCCTGTAGGCGGAATAGCCTGCAGAAACTTTGAGGTCGAATCGCTTGGCCTGGTGTCAGGAGTTCTCCGTCGCAGCCTCGATGAGGCCCTGCAAGACGCAGGATCAAGGTTGAAGCCTCTGCGTCTTGTCGGTGGCGATCAGACAGGCAAGTGTGGCGGTACGCAGGTTGCCCAAGCAGACAGCAAAGTGTGCCTGATAGACGCCTTCGTCACGCCGATAAAATAGGCGAGCGGTAGCTGCTGCGCCGCCGCCCGCAACACCCGGTTGCTCGAGTGCTGGGGTCAGTGTCGCGATAGGGCACATGACGAGGCCGAAGGACGCGACACTGTGCTCGTGAGGCGTCAGCTAGTGCGCTGCGGTGAAGGTGGTCCGGTGCGGCAGGGCATCTTGAGCTCAGCGGGCATCCGGCGGCCGGTCGCCACTACTGGCTTCCTTGGTCGGCCAGCGAACCGTGACACTGTCCGCGCCTGCAGCGCCCAAAGTGGCGCGGGAAATTCCGAGACAGCGCTGTCCGTGCGAGCCTTAGAGGGCTCTCTGAACGCCGCACCACGGGGGACCGCTTGCTGCACTTTGCCCTGCCTGCCGCCGTTCGACCGACGCGGGAGCGCTGAGCCGTGTACCGCCTCGACGGACGGCTGGTCCTCAGCCCTAGCGACCTGACCCGGCACCAGGAGTGCCATCACCTCACGACGCTCAACCTCGCGGTGGCCGGCGGGAACCTGCAGCCGCTCGCCGCGGGCCCCGGTGACCAGACGATGGTCGTCGCCGACCTCGGCATCGCCCACGAGCTGCGCTACCTGGAGTCGCTGGAGGAGCAGGGGCTGAACGTCGTCCGCCTCCAGGGGCAGCGCACCGAGGCCGCCACGCTCGAGGCGATGCGGGCCGGCGTGGACGTCGTCCACCAGGCAACGCTCTTCGACGGCACCTGGGGCGGCCAGGCCGACTTCCTCCTGAAGACCCCCACGCCGTCCGACCTCGGGGACTGGTCCTACGAGGTCGCCGACGCAAAACTCGCCCGCCGGATCAAGGTGCCGGCGCTGCTGCAGATGGCCACCTACGCCGACCGGCTCGCCACCCTGCAGGGCCGCGAGGCCGAGCGGATCTGCGTCATCACCGGCGACGGCGAGTCCCGTCCCTGGCGGCTGGTCGATGTCGCCGCCTACGCCCGCCGTGCCCGCGCCCGGCTCGAGGGCTTCGTCGCCTCGCCGTCCACCACCGGGCCCGTCCCCATCGCGCACTGCGACCGCTGCTCCTGGCAGCCGCGCTGCGCCGACGAGCTGCGCACCGCCGACGACCTCAGCCTCGTCGCCGGCATGCGCCGCGACCACCGCGCCGCCCTGCGCGAGGCCGGCGTCGCCACCCTGGAGCAGCTCGCGCACGCCGACGACGACACCCTCAAGGCCACCGGCATCAGCCGCGGGACCCGCGAGCGGCTGCGCGACCAGGCCCGCGAGCAGCTCCGCGGCCGCCAGGCCGGCGCCCCCACCCGCACCCTGCTCGACCCGACGCCCATGCAGGGCCTGCTCCGGTTGCCTGCGCCCAGCCCCGGCGACCTCTACCTCGACTTCGAGGGCGACCCGCTCTCCGGCGACGGCGCCGGCCTGGAGTACCTCGCCGGCCTCGGCGACCGCACGGGCGCCTTCACCGCGCTGTGGGCGCACGACGCTGTCGAGGAACGCCGGATGGTGGCCGACCTCGTCGACCGAGTGATCGCGGCCTGGCGAGAAGACCCCGGCATGCACGTCTACCACTACGCCGCCTACGAGGTCAGTGCGCTCAAGCGGCTCACCGGCCGGTACGGCGTCCGCGAGGCGGAGCTCGACCAGCTGCTGCGCGCCGAGCGGTTCGTCGACCTCTATCCCGTCGTCCGCCAGGGAATGCGGATCAGCAAGGAGTCCTACTCAATCAAGAAGGTCGAGGCGTTCTACGGGCGCGAGCACACCGGCGACGTCGCCGACGCGATGTCCAGCGTCGTCGAGTACGAGAAGTGGCTCGCCGACCGCGACCCGGCCCGGCTGCAGGCCATCGAGGACTACAACAAGGACGACGTCGACTCCACCCGCGAGCTGCACGACTGGCTGGAGACCCAGCGCGCCGAGCTGGCGGCCGAGCACGGCGAGCTGCCCCGCCCGATGCTGTCCGAGCTCGACGCCCCCGCCCCGCGGTCGGACGCCGAGGTCGCCGAGCTCGCCCTGGTCGACCGGCTGCAGACCGCCGGCCACGCACTGCTGGGCGACCTCGTGCAGTGGCACCGCCGCGAGGCCCGGCCCGGCTGGTGGGAGTTCCTCAGCCGCGGCGAGCTGGAGGACGAGCAGCTCGTCGAGGACCGGACGGCGCTCGGCGGGCTGAGCCCCGCCGTCGAGATCGGCGCCGAGAAGCGCAGCAAGCTCTACGCGCTGACCTTTCCGGCGCAGGACACCAAACTCTCGGTCGGGTCGAAGGCGTTCGACGTCGACACCCGGGCGCGGGTCGGCGAGGTCCGCGAGATCAACCCGGTCGCCGGGCGGGTGGTCGTCAAGAGCACCAAGGAGCCGTCCGCCCGCGGGCTCGGACCCGAAGGTCCGCTGGACGACAAGCCGATGCGCGAGTCGATCGCCGCCACCGCCGACGACGTCCTCGCCGGCCGGCCGTGCCTGCCGCAGGCCCTGCTCGACCGGGTCGTCCCCGCCGACTGCCGCCGGCTGCCGGGGGAGGAGGCGGGCGACGCCGTCGTCCGGCTGGGTGCGGCGCTCGACGGGCAGGTGCTCGCCGTGCAGGGGCCGCCGGGCAGCGGCAAGACGCGGGCGGCGTCCCGGCTGATCCGCGAGCTGCTCGACGCGGGCAAGAAGGTCGGCGTCACGGCGACCTCGCACGCGGTGATCGGCAACGTGCTGCGCGCCGTCGGCCGGCCGGCGCTGCAGAAGTGCGACGAGCACCAGGCCTGCGGGGCGCCGGGCGTGGAGTGGTCGAAGGACTCCGCGGACGTCGCGTCCCGGCTGCTCGACGGCTCGGCGACGCTGGTCGGCGGGACGTCGTGGTTCTGGTGCCGGCCGGACCTCGCCGAGGCCGTCGACGTGCTGGTCATCGACGAGGCCGGGCAGTTCTCGCTGGCCAACGCCGTCGCCGTCGCGCGATCGGCGACGTCGCTCGTGCTCCTCGGCGACCCGCAGCAGCTGGCCCAGCCGACGCAGGCCGTGCACCCGGGGCAGTCGGGGCTGTCGGCGCTGGAGCACCTGCTGGAGGGGCACCCGACCGTGCCGCCCGGGCGAGGGGTCTTCCTCGACCGCACCTACCGGATGCACCCGGCGCTGACCGCGTTCGTCTCCGACCTGGCGTACGAGGGGCGGCTGGAGTCGGCGGCCGGTCGCGAGCGGATCGCCGTCGACGGCTGGGCGAGTGGTCTCGCCGTCCGGTTCGTCGAGCACACGCGGCCGGCAGCGGCGGCGTCGGACGACGAGGCCGAGGCCGTCGCGGAGCTGTGGCGTTCGCTGCAGGGCACCGGATGGGTCGACGCGGAAGGCGCGACGTCGCGGATCGGGCCGGACGACGTGCTCGTCGTCGCGCCGTACAACAACCAGGTGGCGCGCATCCGCGGGCTGCTGCCCGACGGTGCCCGGGTCGGGACCGTGGACAAGTTCCAGGGGCAGGAGGCGCCGGTCGTCGTCTACTCGATGACCTCGACCAGCGCCGAGGACGCCCCGCGCGGCGTCTCGTTCCTCTACGACCTGAACCGGCTCAACGTCGCCGTCTCACGCGCCAAGGCGCTGGCGGTCGTGGTGATGAGCGAGGAGCTGCTGGACGCCGCAGTGCGGACGCCGGAGCAGCTGCGGCAGGTCAACGCGCTGTGTCGACTCGTCGAGATGGCGACCGTCGTCGGGTGAGCTGGATGCCCGACGAGGCCGGCGCCGGCGTTGGTGCTCCTCACGGGCGTCACCTCCGCGGGGTGCGGCGGGCGCACACGCGTTCCGATCGCGCGTCTCATCTCCTCGGGTGACGGCGGTCGACGAGCAGGGATCAGCGACCGGTCCGGACATTAGCGTCTCGGAACGTCGTCATCCCGCTATGTCTGGCGCGAGGAACCCATGGACATCGAGTACGTCGCAACGCCGCCGCCGCAGCAGCTCGGCTACGCGCGTCCACCCGCGGCGCAGCCTGCCCCCAGCGGGGGTGCGCGCCGGTTCGGTCTCGTCGTCGGTCTGGTGGCGGTACTGGTCGTCGGCGGAGCGATCGGCCTCTTCTCCGCGCTGATGGGTCCCACGGTGATCGACGGCTCCGCGACCGCTCCGCCCGTCGAGTACCGAGAGCTGACCATCGAGCTCGACCTCTACGACACGTCGTCCTACAACTACTCCACCTGTGCGGGCGGCGACGGCGGCTACAGCGACATCAACCCCGGCATGCCGTTCACGGTCCGCGATCAGACGGGCGAGGTGGTCGCGTCGACGTTCCTGCCGTCGACCGGCAGGGCGCACGCCGGCGGCCACGGCTGTACGTGGTCGATGACGGTGGACGTCCCGGCGCACATCCGCCACGTCGTCATCACCGGCGGCTCGCGCGGCGAGATCACCTACAGCCGGGACGATCTCGCCGCCAACGACTGGGTCGCGCCGCTGTCCATCGGCGACTGACTCGTGAACCGGCCGCTCCGGCGGCCGGATGGTCGCGGGTTCGTGGTCCAGGCGTGCCCGGTCGCCCGAGCGGGTGACGGCGACCGGCAGCCGGGCCCGTTCCTGTCGGGGGCCGCTGCCAGTCTCTGCCTCCGCCGTCGCAGGGACGGCGAGGAGCACGGGGAGCGGCATGAGCCAGTCGGTGGGGATCCAGGCCGGGCGGATCTGCCCGCAGTGCGGGCGCGAGGAGTCGGTCCCGATCGTCTGGGGGCTGCCCGCGGGCGACACCTTCGACCTGGCGGAGCAGGGCCTGGTCGCGCTCGGCGGGTGCGTGCGCGACCCCGAGGGCGACCCGGTGCTCGAGTGCCGGTCCTGCGGGCTCGCCTGGGGCCGCGAGGGCGACCCGACCGCCGACGAGGAGGCCCTCGCCGACCTGCTCCGCGCCGGCTGGCCCGAGGTGCTCCGGGCACTCGGCGCCGGCTGGCGGCGGGAGGACGCCGGCCCGGACACCGGCCTGCAGTGGTTCGCGAGCGGGGAGCCGGCGCAGCTGTCGATCGGGGTCGACGGCACCGGGTTCGTGCTCGCCCGCCCGATGGCGAACTGGGCGCCCCGGCAGGACGTGTACCCGCCCGACGGCCGCCGCTTCACCCGCGAGGACCTCCGCTGGTTCCCCGCGGAGGTCGCCCAGGCCGCGGAGGCCATCGCCGCGCACCGGCGTCGCTCGTTCCGCTGGTGCCGCGTCTGCCGCCGTCCGGCCGCCCCGGAGGCCTTCAGCAACTCACGGATGACCTGCACGACCTGCCTCGACGCCTACGAGCGCTTCGCGCACTAGCCACCCGAGCAGGGACCTTCGTACCTGGTGCGCGAGGCCCGGCCGTTCCTACGGTCACGGGACATGACTGCGCTGAGCGCACCTCTGATCGTGGCGGTCGACGACGACCCCGCGCTGCGGGCCGACGTCGAGCGGGAGCTGAGCAACCGCTACGCCGCCGACTACCGCGTCCGCTGCTTCGCCACGGCGGACGAGGCGCTCGCCGCGCTCGCCGACCTGGCCGGTACCGGTGACGACGTCGCCCTGGTCCTGGCGAGCGAGGAGTCGTCGGGGCTGGACCTGCTCGCGGCGGTGCGTCCGCTGTTCCCGCACGCCCAGCGCGCGCTGCTGATCAGCTGGAGCCGTCTCGGCGTCGCGGAGACCGGGGACGTCATCTTCGAGGCGATCGCCCGCGGCCGCATCGACCAGTACCTCGTGCGCCCCGCGCCCCCGCCCGACGAGGAGTTCCACCACTCCGTGTCCGGCTTCCTGATGCTGTGGGCCGAGGCGAAGCGTCGGGCGCCCCACACGATCGAGGTGGTGGGCGAGACGTGGTCCGGGCGGGCGTACGAGCTGCGCGACGTCCTCGGCCGCTGCGTCCTCCCGCACCGGTTCCACCTCGCCGGCTCCGACGAGGGCAGGGCCATCCTCGCGGGCACGGGCCCGGACCGGAGGCTCCCGATGCTCGTCCTGCCCGACGGCCGGGTCATGGAGGACCCCACCGACGCCGACATCGCCAATGGCACCGGCCGGACGCTCGACCCCTCCGGTGAGCGGTTCGACCTGGTCATCGTCGGATGCGGGCCGGCGGGCCTGTCCGGCGGTGTCTACGGCGCCTCCGAAGGGCTGCGCACCCTCGTCATCGATCAGGGAGCCATCGGCGGACAGGCCTCGACGAGCTCGTCGATCCGCAACTACCTCGGCTTCCCCCGCGGTCTGAGCGGAGCCGACCTCGCCCGTCGGGCGTTCCAGCAGGCGTGGGTGTTCGGCGCCCGGTACGCCTTCATGCAACGGGTCACCTCCCTGACCCGCGAGCGCGACGGGGTCGTCCTGGCCCTGGACACCGGGGGAGTGGTGTCGGCCGGCGCCGTCGTCCTCGCGACGGGGGCCAGCTACCGGCTGCTCGGCGTCGAGTCGCTCGAGGCGCTGCGGGGGGCCGGCGTCTTCTACGGCGCGGCCATGTCCGAGGCGCCCCTCGTGTCCGGCGAGGAGGTCTACATCGTCGGCGGCGCGAACTCCGCCGGCCAGGCCGCGATCCACCTGGCCCGCTACGCGAAACGGGTCACGCTCGTGGTGCGCGCCGCGTCGCTCACCGCCGCGATGTCGCACTACCTGGTCCACCAGATCGAGGAGACGTCGAACATCGACGTCCGCACCGGCACCGAGGTCGTGGACGGCGCCGGCGACCGGTGGCTGGAGCAGCTGGTCCTG
Source organism: Blastococcus sp. SYSU D00695 (assembly GCF_054050555.1). Taxonomy (NCBI): domain Bacteria; kingdom Bacillati; phylum Actinomycetota; class Actinomycetes; order Geodermatophilales; family Geodermatophilaceae; genus Blastococcus; species Blastococcus sp. SYSU D00695. Next base: position 38,006 of record NZ_JBJGZP010000022.1, read on the forward strand.
CGCGACCGCGCGACCGGCGAGCGGGAGACCGTCAGCGCCTACGGGCTCTTCCTGATGATCGGCGCCCAGCCGCACAGTGCGTGGCTGCCGCCCACCATCGAGCGGGACGAGAGCGGCTTCGTCCTCACCGGCGCCGACATCAGCGACGACGCCCGCCGTGCCTTCGGCCGGCCGCCCATGCCGCTGGAGACCAGCCTGCCGGGCGTGCTCGCGGTCGGCGACGTCCGCCACGGCTCGGTCAAGCGCGTGGCCTCGGCGGTGGGGGAGGGCTCGATCGCCATCCAGTTCGTGCATCGCCTGCTCGCGCTGTAGAGGCCGCCGCCGACGACGCGGCCGCCGCCCGTCCCGTCAGTCGTCGTCGGAATCTGCGTCGGGCTGGATCGGCGGGGCTGGGGACACGTATCCCTTGTCCTTGCCCTCCATCCAGCAGATGACGTCGTACACCCGCAACACCGAGACGTCGTCGCCGATGCCGGCCTCGGTCCGCAGCCGTTCCAATCGCCGGCTGAGGCGGCCCTCGTCGGCTCGGAGTGCCGCCCGCAGCGGCTCCCACTGCGGATCCGCTGGTCCGACGCCGGTCACCGCACCGATGACCGAGTCGTAGATCGGGAAGAGGCGCGGACGCTTGCGGGCGCAGAGCTTGCTCGCCTTCGTGCGTCCGACGCCGTCCAACCGCCGCAGTTCCATCTCCAGGCGCCAGGCCGGGTGCTCACTCGTTCCCGGCTCGTTCTCCAGGGAGAGGTCGCGGTCGGGGCCCACTGCTCGCAGCATCGCGTCGAAGTGCTCCGCCTCGGTCTGCAGGATCGCGCGGGCAGCCATCGCCGGGATGTACACCGAGAGGAAGCTGACCGCGATCAGGTCGTCGGCGCTGAACCGGTCCGGGTCCTGCTCTCTGCCCCAGGCGTTGAAGTAGGAGCCGGTGTAGGCGCCGCGGCCCCCGGTCCCGTAGTAGGTCCGCAGAGAACGCAGGGCGCGAGAGTCGTCATCGCCGCACAGCGAGTCGGGGAGGCGGTAGGTCACCCTCGCAGGCTGCCGCACCGCTGCCTTCGTGAGATCGAAGGCGCGCGGCGGCAGTTCCATCGACCGGTCGTACCTGCTCCGGCTCCATCGATCCTCACGCGCAACACCACGAGGCCGTTGGACTCGGATGGGCGGAGGGGCCTCGTCAGATCAGTCCGCCGTCCCGCCGCGCCCGTATGGCCACGGGACGACTGATCGCTGCTGTGTCGGCGAGAGAGCCTGTGAAACGGCTGGGAAACGAGGCGACCCTGCGGACGGTTGGGGCCAGACGGTTCCGGTACCGGCGCGTCACACGCGTGCTGGTCCGTGCCGGCGTCTCATCCTGGTCGCGCTGACAGAACGTCCCGCCACCCGGATCCCTCCGGCGGAAGAGGACGAACTGCGCGCAGGCACTGAGGTGGCCATCGGCGACGTCAGGGCCCACGGGGGACAGGCGCTGAATGCCGATGCGGCGAGGCGTCTCACCGTCGTGCGTCCTCGTCGACCCGGCTCCTCACGGCTGGGCGTGCAGACGACACGAGGAGGAACGACATGGCTTACGTGGACACCGAGACGGCCCCGCCCGCCAAGAAGAAGAAGCACATCTTCCGGTGGGTGTTCCTGGCGATCCAGGCGCTGTTCCTCATCTGGATCATCGGCGGCGTGGGGAACGTCTCCGACAACTGCGACGGAGAGGTCGGTACCGCTCTCGACGCCTGCCAGGCGGGCACCGCCGTCGGCGCCGGGATCGGCGTCGCGATGATCGTGTTTCTGTGGGTCGCGGTGGACGTCATCCTCGGCATCACCTACCTGATCGTCCGCAAGAAGCGCTGATCCGCTGACGCACGAAGCCCCCCGGCCGACGGCTGGGGGGCTTCGTCGTGTGCAGGGCTGGCCGGGTGTCAGCTGCCGGTCCGCGCCGCGGCGCCGGGCTACGTACCCTGGGCGCAGACGACCAGGGGAGGACCCATCGTGGCGAGGCACCTGAACGACGAGACGGCCGAGTTCAAGATGCCCCGGCCGGGGCGGCACGCGGCCGAGGACGACGAGACCCCCGGCGACGACGTGCCGGCCCCCGAGGCCACCCAGCGCTTCGACCCCGGCTTCCGCGACCGGCCCCGCCCCGCGCCGCCGGCCCCCGAGTCCCGCTAGCGGCCGGCGGCGCGCAGGGCGCTCAGGCCCCGGGGACGACGACGGCGCGGCCCCGGACCGTCCCGTCGTGCAGCTTGCGGTAGGCCGCCGGCGCCTCGTCGAGTGAGTAGCGCTCCACCTCGACGTGGACCGCCCCCGACCGCGCGAGGTCCAGCACCTCCATCAGCTCCGGCCGCGTCCCCCAGTACGGGGCGCGCACCGAGGCACCGAACGGCGTCGAGAAGAACCCGGTCGGCAGCAGGCCGCCACCGATCCCGACGATCTGGATCACGCCGTCCGCGGCGACGGTCTGCCGGGCGATCTCCAGGGTCGGCGGGGCGCCGACGAAGTCGAACACCGCCTGCGCGCCCACCCCGCCGGTCAGCGAGCGGATCGCCGCGACCGCCGACGGGTCCGACCGCAGCACGTGGTGCGCCCCGACCTCCGACGCCAGCTCCAGCTTCTCGTCGCTGATGTCCAGCGCGACCACCACCGCGCCGGTGATCGCCCGCAGGATCTGGATGCCGACGTGCCCCAGCCCGCCGGCGCCGATCACCACCGCGGTGCTCCCGGCCGGCAGCGCCCCGAGGCTGTCCTTGATCGCGTGGTACGGCGTCAGCCCGGCGTCGGTCAGCGACACGGTGGCCACCGGGTCCAGGTCGCCCAGCGGCACCAGGTGGCGGACGTCGTCCACGATCATGTACTCGGCGAGCGCGCCGGCCGCGCCGAGCCCCGGCGGCTGGATGCCCAGCTCGGCGGCGCGCGGGCAGTAGTTCTCCGCGCCCCGCGCGCACGCGTGGCACAGCCCGCAGCCCCACGGCCCGTAGACGGCGACGGCGTCCCCCACGGCCACGCCGGTCACGCCGTCCCCGAGGGCGTCGACGACCCCCGCGCCCTCGTGCCCGAGCGTCAGCGGCAGCCCGTAGCCGTACTGCTCCTCCGGCAGGCCCATGATGAACGAGTCGGAGTGGCACAGCCCGGCGGCGGTGACCCGCAGCCGCACCTGCCCCGGGCCCGGTTCGGGCGTCGGGACCTCCACGACCTCCGGTTCGCCGCCGATGGTCCGGTACTGCACTGCACGCATGCGGGTTCCCTCCTCGCGGTCGGCATCGGTGCCGGCGGCGTACCCCGCCGGCGGCCCCTCACCGGGCGCGCCGGTCCTCGAGCGCCGCGAGGCGGTGCAGCGCGGCGGTGAAACTGTCGTTCCACAGTCCCAGATGTGGCCACCGTTCGGCGACGTGCGCGGTGGCGTCCTGCACGGTCATGCCGTGCTCGCGGACGAGGTAGCCGCGGAGGACGAGTCCGGTGCGGGAGGCGCCGCCGTGGCAGTGGACGAGGATGCGGTGACCCTCGTCGTGCAGGGCCTTCATGTCGTCGAGGACGTCGGCGAGCATGACGTCGAGGTCGGCGTTGTACTCGTTGTCGGCGATGTAGGCCATGCGGTGCACGGGGTGCGGGAAGGGCTCGCCGAGGCGGCAGAGGGAGATGACGGCGAAGTCGGGGTCGCTGGTGCGGGCGCCGTCGAGGTTGCCGGCCCAGATGCCGGGCAGGACCTCGGCGGGTCCGATGCGGGGGATGACGCCGGGGTCGTAGGACTGCTGGACGCCGGAGTCCAGGGCCGCGGCGAGCTGCTGGAGGTCGGCCAGCCGCCACACGCGGTCGCCGTGGCCGGGGACGCGGCCGTGCACCGGGGACGCCCAGCGGCTGGGGATGGCGCCCATGCCGTGGACGGCGCCGGCGAGTGCGCCGGCCACGCAGGCGACGGTGTCGGTGTCCCCGCCGAGATCGATGACCAGCCGCAGGACGTCGGGGAAGTCGCGGCCGGTGCGCAGCGCCCAGACGGCCTGGCCGAGGGTGGGCCAGACGGCGCCGTTGCTCTCGGTGGCCCGGTCCGGGGTCCAGTCGGGGGCGAGCACGGTCGCCCAGCGCTCCCGGTGCTCCTCGGCGACCAACTCCAGCGCCGCCGGGATCGCTGCCAGGGGGTCGCCGCCGTCGAGCGCCACGCGCAGCAGCTCGTGGAAGACCGCGCAGCCCTCGCCGGCGGCGGGGTCGCCGTGGGTGAGGGCGGAGATGCGCCGGGCGGCGTCCATGGTCGCGGCGGTGCCCGCGCGGGCGAAGTGGATGGCCGCGGGTGTGGTGCGCATCAGCGAGCCGTTGCCGGCCGCGTGCCCGGTGCCGGCGAAGTGCTCGGCGGCGGCGGCGTCCCAGGGGCGGCCGGAGCCGAGGACGGCGCGGGTCTGGGTGCCGATGTCGGGCGGGTTCGCCTGCGCCCAAATGCGGAACCGGGTGAAGACGTCGTCCTCGTCCAGGCCGGCCCGCTCGACCAGGGACTGCGCGAGCAGCAGCGCCATCTGGGTGTCGTCGGTGAACTCGCCCGGCGCCCAGCCGAGCGCCCCGCCGCCGCACATCTCGGTCCGTGCGCCGCGGGCCGGTGCGGGGAAGCGGGCGGTGAACGCCCCGGGCGGGCCGAACTCGAACGGCGCGCCCAGCGCGTCGCCGACGGCCGAGCCGACGAACGCGCCGGCGACCCGGTGGGAGCGGTGCATCGAGGCCACGCGGGAACGATGCCACCTGCGCCGTCCGCGGGCCGGGGGCCGGCCCGCCCAGCCGGCCCCGCCCGGAGAGTGACGCATCTGACTGAGCGGTTCTCCCTCAGCAGTCACAGCGCTCCCACCGCTCTCGGCCGCTCCGGGTCCGAACCCCGATCTCCGTACCCTCAGTGCGCAACCGACTACGGAAGGACGGCTTCGTGGCCAAGCACCTGCTCGACGAGACGGCGGAGTTCGCCATGCCCCGCGCCGGGCGGCACGCCCAGCCCGAGGACGTCCTCGAGCCCACGCGCCGCTTCGACACCGGCCTCGGCACCCGCCAACCCCGCCCCGAGCCCCGCCCGGCCGCTCGTCCCCGCTGACGCCTGACGGCGGCGGGCGGTAGGAGCACGCCTCCGGATCGCCGCGGTCCTCGCGGCGGCTGACGTGGTCCGAGCGGCTCAGGACGGCGGCTGCGCACCCACGACACCGGCGACCTCGCCGGCCGCGGTGTGCCCGGCCTCGACCGCGGCGACCAGCGGGGACCCCGCTCGCCAGCCGGCCAGCACGCCCGCGGCGAAGGCGTCCCCGCAGCCGGTGGTGTCCACGACCCGCTCGACCGGCGCCACCGGCACCGCCACCGCCCCGGTCCGCGTGACCACCCGCGTCGGCCCGGCCCCCGCGTGCACCAGCACCAGGGGCGGCGCCCACTCCGGCACCGTCCCGGTCAGCCCGAGCACCGCCGCCTCGTCGGCGTTGCAGAACAGCACGTCGGCACGCAGCGCGGCCAGCAGGTCCACGTACCCGTCCACCCCGTGCAGCCCGATCCGGGTGGCCGCCGCGACGTCCGCGCTCACCGGCGCGCCCGCCTCGCGCGCCAGCGATGCGGCGGCGGCCAGGGCGGCGGGGGAGCGGAGCAGGTCGTAGCCGTCGACGTGCAGGACGGCGGCACCGGCCACCCACGCCGGCCGGACGTCGGTGACCTCGAGCGCGCCCTCGCCGCGGTCGGTGAGCATCGTGCGCTCGCCGTCCGGGTGCACGAGCACGGTGGTCAGCGGCGCCCGGCCACGCCGCACCACGGCGACGTCCACTCCTCGCCCGGCGAGCCCGGACAGCAACCCGTCGGCCAGGGCGTCGGCGCCGGCCCAGCCGGTCATCCGCGCGGGCACCCCCAGCCGCGCGAGCCCGGCGGTCACGTTGGCCGCCGCCCCACCCGCCGACGCCGAGCGGACGACGCGCTGCTGCCCGCCGGCGACCAGCGGCCCGGACAGCTGCAGCACCTGGTCGGCGACCAGCTTGCCGAGCGCGACCACCGGCCCGCCACCGGCGCGGCGAGGCCAGTCGGGGATGCCGTCCGTCACGGGGGACAGCCTGCCCGATCAGCCCTCCCGGGCGGCCGCGTCGTAGACCCGCACCGGCACGGGCACGGTCCAGTAACGCTGCTCCCGCGCCCTCTCCAGCAGCTCCTGCAGCCGGTCCCCGCCGAGGCGGATCAGCTCGAACCGCGCCGGGTCCCCCTGCGCCACGTTCTCCACGAGATACAGCCAGAACCGGTCCGGGTCGTCCTTCGCGGCCACGTACCTCCAGCACTCGAGCAGGATGTCGTGCCCGCGCGAGGACGTCGGGCACGCCCGGACGGCGATCACCCGGTCCCCGCTGACCACGTCGCCCGCGCCCTCGCCGCGGACGTCCCGGGCCGGCCGGCCCTCGCCCTGCTCCCGCTCGATCACCCAGGCGATCGCTGCGCCCTCGATCTGCTCCCGCCCGCGCAGCTCCGTCGTCGTCATCGGAATCCCCTCCGTCGACGTCCCCCCGCCCAGCCGGTGTACCCCCGTGAGCGGGAAAGGGGAACCCGGGCGGACGAAACGGCGCCGGCGGTCCGTGCGGACCACCGGCGCCGTCGCGTCGGGCCTGCCGTCAGGCGGCGACGGCGCCCTCGGCCGGCAGGTCCTCCTTCTTGGCGTTGACCAGCACGACCGCGACGATCAGGGCGAGCGCGAGGATCCCGGCCGCCGCGGTGAAGGCCACGTGGTAGCCGGTCACCGATGCCTCGGCCTGGGCCGTCGCGGCGAACGCCGGGTCGGAGGCCAGCCGCGCGCCGTTGTCCTCGAACCAGCCGCTCACCGACGAGGCGAAGATCGTCGTCAGCACCGCCAGGCCCAGCGAGCCGCCGACCTGCTGCGCTGTGTTCAGCACCGCCGAGGCGATGCCCGAGTCACGGGGTTCGACACCGACCAGCGCGGTGCTGGCCGTCGGCACGAACACCGCCGCCAGACCGAGGCTGAGCAGCAGCATCGCGGGCAGCACCTGGCTGACGTAGGAGCTGTCGTCGCCCGCCTCGATCCGCGTCAGCGAGAACATCCCGACGACGGCCATGACGAGGCCGACGAGCATCAGCGGCCGCGGCCCGACCCGCGGCAGGATCTGCGACACCACGCCCGCGCCGACGATGATGCCGCCGCTGAAGGGCAGGAACGCCCAGCCGGCCTCGAGCGGGGTGTAGCCGAGGGTCCGCTGGAAGTACAGCGTCAGGAACAGGAACATCGCGAACAGCCCGGCGCCGACCAGCAGGAACAGCAGGTAGGAGCCACCGCGGACCCGGTCGAGGATCACGCGCGTCGGCAGCAGCGGGTGGCTCGTGCGCGTCTCCCAGACCGCGAAGGCGGCCAGCAGGACGACGGCGACGACCAGCAGCGTGATGGTCACCGGGTCGCCCCAGCCCACGCCCTCCTCGGCGGCCTTGGTGAAGCCGTAGACGAGGCTGACCAGCCCGACCGCCGACAGCAGCACGCCCGGGATGTCGAAGTGCCGGTCACCCTCGGCGCGGCTCTCGCGCACCAACGGGATCGCCGCGGCGGCCGCGGCCAGCGCGATCGGCACGTTGACGCCCAGCGTCCAGCGCCACGAGGCGTACTCGGTGAGCACACCGCCGAGGATCAGGCCGATCGCGGCGCCACCGCCGGAGATGGCGCCGAAGACGCCGAACGCCCGGGCCCGCTCCTTGGGGTCGGTGAACGTGACGGTCATGATCGACAGCGCGGCCGGCGCCATCAGCGCGGCGAACGCGCCCTGGAGCGCGCGGGCGGTGTACAGCAGGCCCTCGTTGGGGGCGATGCCGCCGAGGCCGGAGGCGACGGCGAAGCCGACCAGGGCGACGACGAAGACCCGCTTGCGGCCCAGGAAGTCCGCGATCCGGCCGCCGAGCAGCAGCAGCCCGCCGAAGGCCAGCGTGTAGGCGGTGACCACCCACTGCAGGTTCGCGTCGGTGATGTCCAGGTCGGTCTGCAGGACCGGCAGCGCGACGTTCACGATCGACGCGTCGAGGATGATCATCAGCTGGGCGACCGCGATGACGGCCAGTGCCAGCCAGCGCTTCGGGTCGAGCCCCTCGGGTGCCCGGTGCTGCCCGGGCGGGAACGGATCGTCGGGGAGATCGCTCTCCGACGGGGTGGCGAGACGTTCGGTGGACATGACGGTGGGGTCCTTCCTGCGCCGGGCGCAGTTCTGCGGTGCTGCGGTGGTTGGTTCGGTGCGGCGGGGAGCGCGCGTCGCAGCGCGGTCTCCCGCGGTGGTGCGCCCGGCGGGTCAGTGCCGGGCTTCGAGACGTGTGGGCGGTCAGCCCGGAGCGTGGGCGAGTCCTGCGCCGGCCCAGCGCAGGCAGTCGCTCACGAGCTCCAGGAACCGGTCGTAGGGCTCGTCGGGGTCCCAGGCGTCCACCGCGGTGCCGACCGCGGCGATCGCCGTGTTGAGGACCAGGGTCGTCCTCACCCCGTCGGTGCCGGCGCAGCGCCGGCTCAACCAGTCGCGCAGGTCGGGCTCGAAGCTGTCACAGGCGCCGCGCGCCGACCGGCACAGCCCCGGCGACTGCTGGAGCAGCCGCTTCTGCAGGGGCAGCCGCTCCGCCAGGAGTCGCGCCAGGCTCAGCGCGACGTCGGTCAGCGCGTCCCAGAGTGGCCTGTCGGTACGACAGTCCTCGAGCACGTCCCGCCACTGGCGCACCTCGTCGGGGTCGAGGTCGAAGACGACGGCTTCCTTGCTCGCGAAGTAGCTGAAGAACGTCGTCCGGGAGACCCCGGCCGCGGCGGCGATGTCCTCCACGCTCACGGCGTCGAAGCCGCGCTCGCCGATCAGGCGCAGCGCGGTCGCGCGGATCGTGCGCCAGGCCGCGAGCTTCTTGCGCTCCCGCAGGCCCAGCACGGCGGACACGGGACAGCGGGCGGTGTGCGCCTTGCCCGCGATCTCCATGGCCGAGGACGCTAGACCTGAACCTGTACTGAGTTCAAGTTCTTACTGCGTCCGGCTTTCGATGTCACCTGGAGTTCACCAGCCTCGCCACCGCCGGCTGCCGGCGCATCCTCGTCGTCCTGACCGGGGACGCGGCTGCGGTCCTCGCGCGGCGCGGAGCCTCGAGGTGGCTGCGACGACGTCGGCGAGGTGCCCGTGCAGGTCCACCTGTCTCCGTGGGCGGCTCGCCACGTGGCGGAGTGCGGGACCACGCTCTGAGCCGTGCGTGCACCGGTGCTCGCGCTCAGTGAGCCGGCGGGCCGTTCGCCACCCGCCCGGGCGAGCGGCGTCACCCGGGCTGCTGCACTCCGGGCCGAGGGGGGCATGCCCCGCCCGGACCGGGGGAGGACCCTGCCGTCCAGCGCCGTCCTCCGGGAGGAACACCGTGTCCCAGCACGTCGACCCGTCGCCCAGCGGCGGTGTGCGCACCGGCGGCGCGTGCACCCGGCGCACCGCCGGGCACACGCCGCACCGCAGCACCATCCTGCTGTGCCACACGGGCACCCTCGCCCAGTGGCGGCCGGTGCTCGTCATGGGCGTGGTGGACGACGTCGTCACCCTCGCCGACGGCGACGAGCTGCTGCGCTACCGCAACCACGCGCCCGCCGAGCTGGCCCGGGCGGTGGCCGAGGCCGGCGCCGAGGGGCACCTCAACACCCAGTTCGGCTACCTCTTCCTCGCCTCCTGGCCGCGCGACCCGGAGGCGGTGTTCTCCCTCGCGCCGGTCGACCGGCCCGGCGGCGCGTGCGGCTGAGCCTCCGCCGGCTCCCCGAGACGCCGCGGAGCCCCGGTCGCAGCGTGGCGACCGGGGCTCCGGCGGTCGGGCCCCCGGGCAGGGCCCCGGGTGACCGGGCTCAGGCGATGCGCCGGGCGCCCGCGTAGTCCGGCATGGACGCCGCCTCGACCACCTTGACCGGCTCGCCGGCGGTGGAGGCGTGCACCATCTGGCCGTTGCCGATGTAGATGCCGACGTGGCTGACCGGGCTGTAGAAGAACAGCAGGTCGCCCGGCTGCAGGTCCCAGACCCCGACGGGCGTGCCCATCGTCGACTGCATCCGGGACGAGTGCGGCAGCTCGATGCCGGCCGCGCGGTAGGCGCTCTGGACCAGCCCGGAGCAGTCGTAGCTGCCGGGTCCGGCGGCGCCCCACTGGTAGGGCTTGCCCTGCTGCGCCAGCGCCGTGTCGACGGCGACCTGGGCGGCCGGGGTCGCGGCGGGGGCCGGGGCGACGGCGACGGCTCCCCCTGCCGGGGCGGAGGCCGCCGCGTTCGGCAGCGGGCTGAGCATCAGTCCGGCGCCGGCGAGGGCTGCCACGGCCAGGCCGCGGGCGGTACGGGAGGTACGACGTGCGGAGGTCGTGCGAGTGGTCGTCATGGACGACGGGTGCTCCTCGTGCTCGGTTGCAACGGCTGCCGGAGACCTGGGGGCGTCCGGCCCGCAGCGACGTTAGGAAGCACGTCCCGGGGCGTCGAATCCCGACCCGCCACGGGGACCGGGCGCCGACCCTGGCGTGTCGGCCCCTCCCCTCGACAGCGATCCCGCCGGGCTGACCTGGGCGGACGTCGCGGCGCCCGGCACTCGGATCGGACGAGTGCCAGCGCTCTCCGACGGATCGTCGCCACGCCGCGGCGGTCTCACGCACGGTCACCGGCCGTGGTCATGATGTGGCCGGATGGTGACCGGTGATTGGCGCGCCGGTGTGCCGGGCATCGGGAGGGGGACGGACGTCCACCGTCCACCGAACCCCCGGGCGGTCCCACGACGGGTCGCCCGCCGACCGGAGGAGGCCGCATGGCCGGCATGTTGCGGAAGCTGATGGCCTCGGGCGTGGCTGCGAAGCTCGTCCAGGAAGCCCGCAAGCCCCAGAACCAGGAGAAGATCAAGGCGATGATCGCCAAGCTCGGCGAGCAGAACAAGAAGCGCGGCGGCGGCGCCGGCCGGGGGCGCGGCCACGGGTACTGATCCGCTCCATCTACGCGACGGCCCCCGCCCGGCTGCTGCCGGGCGGGGGCCGTCGCGTGTGCGGGGGAGTGCGCCGGTTCAGGGACGGCCGGCGCGGGCGACACCCACCTCGGTCGCGACGAGCACGGCCTCGCGCACCGGCGCCCGGTGGTGCTCCAGGTAGTCGGGCGCGCAGCACACCAGCAGCGTCGTCCCGTCCTCCCCGCCGAGCATGCAGGCGAACACGCCCATGCCGTCGGGCGCGGGCACCGACTCGACGATCGCCCCGCCCGGCGCCAGGCGCGCGACCCGGCCGCCGTCCGCGTCCGCGGTCCAGATGTGGCCCTCGGCGTCCAGCGTGCAGCCGTCCGGTCCGATGGCCGCCCCTCCGGTGGCCTCCGGTCCCAGCGCCGCCCACTCCCGCCGGTTCGACAGCGTCCCGTCCTCGGCGAGGTCGAAGGCGGTGTACCGGTTGCCCAGGGTCTCGCCGACGACGAGGGTGCCGCCGTCCGGGGTGATCACCATGCCGTTGGGGAACTCCAGCCCGTCGGCGACGACGTGCACCGAGCCGTCGGGGTCCACCCGCTTCAGGGTCGTGGCCGAGGGCGCGTCCCCGCTCATCAGGTCGAACCCGAAGTCGCCGGCGAACACCCGCCCCCGCTCGTCGACCACCAGGTCGTTGAGGTGCCCGCCGCAGTGCTCGGACAGGTCGGCGTAGGTGGACAGCTCGCCGTCGGCCCACCGCAGCAGGCGACGGTCCCTCATCGACACGACGACCAGCGACCCGTCGGCCAGCCAGCCCAGCCCCGACGGCTGGTTCTCCACCTCGAACAGCACCGTCTCCTCGCCGGCCGGCGTCACCCGGCTCACCGTGTGCCGGTAGAAGTCCGACACCCACCAGGTGCCGTCGCGCCAGCGCGGCCCCTCGAAGAACCCACCACCGGTCAGGACCGTCCGCAGCTCTCGTTCCGCCATGTGTTGCTCCTATGTCAAGCCGCGGCCGGCTGGCAAGCCGGCGCGGCGGTGTCGGTGGGCCGAAGCAGGTTGAACACGATGCGTGCCAGGCGTCGCTTGAGCGCACGGAGGGCTTCCATCGTGGTGTCGCCGTTGGCGCGTCGGCGCTGGTAGTAGGCCCGGCCGAGGCCGTCGAGTCGGATCTGGGTGACGGCGATGCGGTGCAGGGCGGCGTTGAGCTGCCGGTTGCCGCCGCGAGCGAGTCGGTGCCGCGTGGTCTTGCCGGAGGAGGCCGGGATGGGCGCGGCGCCGGCGTGCATGGCGAAGCATGCCTCGGAGCGGAACCGGGCCGGATTGGCCGTCTCGCCCAGCAACTTGGCGGCGGTCAGCGGTCCGCAGCCGGGCAGCGCGAGCAGTTGCGGGGCCTGGGCGCGGACCAGGTCGGTGAGTTCTCGTTCGAGTTCGTCGATCCGGCCGGTCAGCGATCGGATGTCGGCCAGTTCCTCGAGCGCGATCCGGCGCAGCGTGCTCGCCGGCAGTTCCTCGAGCCGGGCCTGTGCTCGGTTGAGCTGCTTGGTCAGGTCCAGGCCACGGGCCGGCAGGTCGAACTCCGGGTCGAGCTCGTGCAGCCGCCAGCGCAGCCGGTTCTGCAACCGCGTGCGGGTGCCGACCAGGTCCTCGCGGTGATCCACCAGCAGTTTCAGCTCGCGGGAGGCGTGGGTGTGCTCCGCGCGCGGCAGGTCCGGCTCCCGGACCGCGGCCCGGGCGATGGCCAGCGCGTCGATGGGGTCGGACTTGCCGCGGGTGCGGGCGCTGGTGCGGGTCTGGGCCATCAGCTTCGGAGGCACCCGCACCACCGCAGCGCCGGCATCCAGCAGGCTGCGTTCCAGCCGGGTCGACACGTGCCGGCAGTCCTCGACCGCGAACAGCACGGCCTCGGCGACCTGACTGCCGGCCCAGCGCAGCAGCTGCCGGTGCCCGGCGTCGGTGGCCCGCACGCTCAGCGGCTTGCCCACCTGCCGTCCGGCCTCGTCGACGGCGACCGCGCAGTGGGTCTGCTTGTGGACGTCGATGCCAACCGTGACCACCATGAAGGGGTCTCCTCTCTGACCCGAGAAGGGACGGTTGGGCCGGCCGGCGGACACACCTCAGTGGGGGCGCGGCCACGCTCCTATCAAGTCACGCCGGTCGGCCCTGACCAGCGATGATCGGCACAACGCATGAACGTCAGCCCCGAAGAGCGGCAGCGACCCTACGAGCCAGACCATCACCGGCCAGGATCCCAACCACCGCAACCGACCGGTGCGGCGCCAGCACCCTGACACTGACGCGGACCCTAGGTCGGCCGGACCCCGGCGGCCTTCCGGACCTCGCCGAGCAGCCGCCGGCTCGCCGCCCGGGACGCGGGCGGCTCGCGCGGCGGCGGGGATGAGGCGCGTGGGTGGCCGGCACGGCGCCACCCTGGGGCTGCCGGGTCAGGCGGTGAACTGCTGCTCGCCGATGACCGACAGCAGCTGCAGCTTCTCGGCGGCCTCGGTGCCCGGGGCGGCGGTCAGCACCAACAGCACCTGGCCCTGGTTCTCGGTGGACAGCGCCTGGCAGTCGACGTCGATCGGCCCGAGCTCGGGGTGCACGAGCGTCTTCGCGTCCTCAAACCGCTTCCCGACGTCGTGCCGTTCCCAGACCTCGACGAACTCCGGGCTGGCGGCGCGCAGCCGGCGCACGATCTCCGCGGCCCGGTCCGTCGAGGCCCCGGCCGTCAGCGCCGCCCGCAGCCCCGCGGCCTGCAGCCGGCTCTGCCGCGCCTGGTCGGCCTGGGGGTAGCGGGCCCGGTCTGCCGGGTCGGTGAACCAGCGGTAGTAGGCGCTGCGGGCCAGGCCGGTGTGCCGGGTCTCGTCACCGAGCAGCGCGGTGGCCAGCCGGTTCTGCAGCAGCGTCTCGGCGAGGTCGGAGAGCACCAGCGCCGGGGTGTCGGCCAGCCGGTCGAACACCCGCTGCAGCGCGGGCGCGACGTGGTCGGCGGCGCGCACCCGCAGCGGGGCGTGGTGGCCGGCGAGGCGGAACAGGCGGTCGCGCTCGTCGACCGTCAGCCGCAGCGCGCGGGCGAGGGCCGCGAGCATCTGCTCGGACGGTTGCGGGCCGCGCCGCTGCTCCAGGCGGGTGTAGTAGTCCGCGGACATCGTGGCCAGCGCGGCCACCTCCTCGCGGCGCAGGCCCGCGGTGCGCCGGCGCAGGCCCGGCGGCAGCCCGACGTCCGCCGGCTGCAGCCGCTCCCGCCGGCTGCGCAGGAAGTCGGCCAGCTGCGTTCGGTCCACGCCGGCCATCGTGCCCGGCCCGTGGGGGGCCATCCAGGGAGCGGGAGTCCCTGGATGAGCGCTCTCTGCCGCGCCGCCGGCCGGCGCCGCAGGCTCGGTGCCATGGACATCGCACACAGCACCGTCTTCATCACCGGCGGGACCTCGGGCATCGGTCTGGGCCTCGCGCAGCGCCTGATGGCCGCCGGCAGCACCGTCGTCGTCGGCGGACGGCGCACCGACCGGCTGGCCCGCATCGCCGAGGAGCTTCCCGGCATCGGCACCCAGGAGCTCGACGTCTCCGATCCGGCGTCGATCGCGGCCGCGGCCGAGGCCGTTACCGCCGCATACCCGGAACTCGACGCCCTCGTGACGACCGCGGGGATCATGCTGCCCGAGGACCTGACCGACCCCGCGCACCTCGACGTGGCCCAGCGGACGGTCGACACCAATCTGCTGGGCACCATCCGCAGCATCGACGCCTTCCTGCCGGCGCTGCTGCGCCGGCCGAGGGCGACGGTGATGACCGTGTCCTCCGGGCTCGCCTTCGTGCCCATGCCGCTGACGCCGACCTACAGCGCCACCAAGGCGGCCGTGCACTCGTACACGCAGGCGCTGCGGGTGCAGTTGGCCGGGCGCCCGGTGCAGGTGACCGAGCTGGTGCCGCCGGCGGTGCGGACCGACCTCATGGGGCAGCGGGACTCGGCGCACGCGATGCCGCTGGAGGAGTACCTGGACGAGGTCATGGGGATCCTCACCGATCGGCCCGACGCCGAGGAGGTCCTGGTCGAGCGGGTGCGGCCGCTGCGGTTCGCCGAGGCCGAGGGCCGGCACGACGACGTCCTCGCCGGGCTCTCCCGCTACGCGGCCTGACCCCGGCCGTCACGCCTCGCCGCGTCCTCCGGCAGTGCCCAGCGGGACCGGGCACCGCCGGAGGAACGGGGGAGGGGCACACGAGGGCCCGGTCCTGCCCTGGCCGATGCGTCGTCCCGGAGCCGGGGAGGGCGAGGAGTCGTGTCACCGGCTCATGGGCTCCCGGGCCGACGGGGTCACCGGTGTGCGGCCCGCGCACTCGTGCGCGACACCGGCCCTCCGCAGGCGGACGCGGCGGATGGTCACGGACCGCTCGCTGCGGCCGAGCCTGCGGGCGGCCTCCCGGATCGAGCCGGTGAACACGTCGGCGTCCTCGGCAGCTGTCCATCGGCGGGCTCCAGCGACCGGTCGCGCCCGCATGCCCACCGGCCGCGTCCACGCGGCCACGCGCGCGGCCGACTCCCGCTTCCGGTCGAGCGCGAGGCACCCGTCCGGATAGAGCCAGGCCGCGAACGGAGCGGCCGGATCCCCGGCCACCATCGGGTTGAAGACCCCGTCGCGCGTGTTCCGGCGGGGGACCCGGTGGGCCCCGGTCACCGCCAGGGCCTGCGCGCAGAAGAACTCGGCGAGCGGGCGGCTGGCGGTGACGAAGCTGACGAACGGCCGGCCGGTACGGGTGAGACCCACGCTGCCGTCTCCGTCGACGAGGCCGCGCAGGTAGTCGGGGAGGCTGACCGGGCCCGCCGGTGGCGCCACCGTCGCCGCCTTGCGCCCGCTCGGCAGGCCCAGACCGACCAGCTCGCGCCGGAAGGCGAGGTCCGACACCGTCCACACGGCCGAACGATGGGGCCCGAAGTTCGTCGTCCGCTCGCGGTAGGACACCCGCGAGTAGACGTCGAACAACCCGGCGAACGCGTGGAGCACCGCCTCGTCCCGCACGGACAACTCGATCGAGAAGCGTCCCTTCTGACCGACCCCGGCGTAGAGGCAGCCGTCCGTCTGCGCGAAGCCGAAGAAGTAGGCGTGCGCCGGGATGCGCAGGTCGAGGTGGGGCACCGGGCCACCCTCCCGCGGACGTCCGACAGGAACTGCGCCCGGATGTGAGGGTGGGCGGTGTGGGCACCGAACCGGAGTGGGTCGAACACGTCATCTGGTGGCACGTCTACCCGCTGGGCTTCGTCGGCGCCGAGCGGGAGCGCGACCCCGCCGCCCCCGTCGTCCACCGGCTCGGGCACCTGACCGCCTGGCTGGACCACCTCACCGGGCTCGGCGCGAACGGCCTGGCCCTCGGCCCGGTCTTCGAGTCCTCGACGCACGGCTACGACACCACCGACCACCTGCGCGTCGACCCGCGCCTGGGCGACGACGCCGACCTCGACGCCCTGTTCGCCGCGGCGGCCGATCGCGGGATCCGGGTGCTGCTCGACGGCGTCTTCCACCACGTCGGCCGCGACCACCCCGCGTTCCGGGCGGTGCTCGAGCAGGGCCCGTCGGCGCCGACGGCGTCGTGGTTCCGGCTGCGCTGGCCCGGCGGCCCCGGGGCCTGGCGGCCCGGCGTGGAGCCCGGGTACGACGACTTCGAGGGCCACTCCGCCCTGGTGGCGCTGGACCACACCGAGCCGGCCGTGGTCGACCACGTCGTCGAGGTCATGTGCACCTGGCTCGACCGCGGGGCGTCGGGCTGGCGGCTGGACGCCGCCTACGCGGTGCCGACGTCGTTCTGGGCGGAGGTCTCCCGGCGGGTGCTGGAGCGGCATCCCGGCGCCTACCTCATGGGCGAGGTGATCCACGGCGACTACCCGCGCTTCGTCGCCGACAGCGGCCTGCACTCGGTGACCCAGTACGAGCTGTGGAAGGCCGTCTGGAGCTCGCTCAACGACACCAACCTGCACGAGCTCGCGCACGCACTCGGCCGCCACGACCGGTTCGCGCGGTCCTTCGCGCCCTACACGTTCCTCGGCAACCACGACGTCACCCGCATCGCCAGCCGGCTCACCGACCCCGCGCACCTCCCGCACGCCGTCGCCGTGCTCGCCACCGTCGCCGGCACCCCGGCGGTGTACGCCGGCGACGAGCACGCCTTCCACGGCATCAAGGAGGACCGCGCCGGCGGGGACGACGCCGTCCGCCCGCCGTTCCCCGCCACCCCCGCCGAGCTCTCCCCGCTGGGCCGGCCCACGTTCGCGCTGCACCAGGAGCTGCTCGGCCTGCGCCGGCGCCACCCGTGGCTGCACCGGGCCCGCACCGAGGTCGTCGACGTCACCGACGAGACGCTGGTGCTCGCCTCGGCGGGGGACGGCGGCCGGCTGCTCCTCGCCCTCTCCACCGCCGGCCGGCCGGTGACGCTGCCCGCGCCCGGGGCCCGCGCCGTCCTCGCGGGGCAGGCGCGGCCGGCCGGCGACCGGGTCGAGCTGCCCGCCGGCGGCTGGGCCGTGCTCGCCGGCTGAGCGGCGGCCGGGGGATCAGTCCAGCAGGCGCAGCGAGGGGCGCGGGCTGGCCAGCTCCTTCTCCAGCGTCACCCGGTGCCGGCCGTCCGGGTCGTGCCGGAAGTCCAGCGAGTCCACCAGCGCCTGCATCAGCAGCAGCCCGGTGCCGCCCTCGGCGCGGTCCCGCCCGTCCCGGGTGTTCGGCGCCGCCAGCGGGTCGAGGCCCCGGCCGTCGTCCCACACGGTGATCCGGCACAGCCGGTCGTCGATCTCGACGCCGACCTCGTAGTGGGCGTGCTCGCCGCTGTGCTGGACGACGTTCGCGCACGCCTCGGTGAGCGCCAGGGTGACCTCGTCGACGACGGGCCGGGCGATGCCGAGGTGCTCCAGCGCCTGCCGGGTGAGCCCCCGGACGAACGGGACGCTGCCGGTGTCCACGGGCAGGGTCACGGTGAACGCGATGTCCACACCCACCCCTCCCGCCGGCCGACCGGGCACAGCCTGACAGGTCCGGGCGGCGGGCACGACTCCGGGCCGGGGCGCTCCCGGGCGGGTGACCTGCCGCGACACCGCGGCTGGCGGCGCCTACGGTGGAGCCGGTAGACGAGCGCCGTCGAGGGGACGCGCGGCGCGGTGGCGGGTGAGAGGCGACGAGTCGGTGCTGTTCGAGGTCCAGCGCACGAGTGTCCGAGGACGCCCGGCGCTGGAGGTCCGCGGTGAGCTCGACATCGCGACGTCCCCCCAGCTGGGCGCCGCGGTCGCCGACGTGCTCCAGGACGGGGCGACGTCCCTGGTGGTCGACCTCGGCCCGACCACGTTCCTGGACTCCTCCGGCGCGCGGCAGCTGACCCGCACCGCCCGGCACTGCCGGGACCTCGGCGTCGAGCTGCAGGTGGTGTGCCCCGCCGACAACCGCCCCGTCCGCCTCGTGCTGGACCTGCTGGAACTGCACCTGGCGGTGCCGATCGTGGAGAAGGCGAGCCGGGCGGGCGGGGGCTTCGGCTCGTAGGGTCGGCAGGTGACCCCCGCCGGCAGCACCGCCGAGAGCGCCCTGACCGAGGCGCTGCTGCGGTGCGCGGACGAGCCGATCGCCGTCCCCGGCGCCGTCCAGCCGCACGGCGCGCTGCTGGCGGTCACCGAGCCGGACCTGGCCGTGGTCGTCGCCTCGGCCGACGCGGCCGCGGTGCTCGGCCGCGAGGTCGCCGGCCGCACGCTGGCCGACCTGCTCGGCCCCGCCGACCTGGAGCGGCTGCGCTCCGGGGCGGCCGGCGACCCCTCCGCCGCCGACCCGCTGCGGGTGGAGCTGCCCGGGGGCCCGGCCGACGTCGTCGTGCACCGCAGCGGCGGGCTGCTGGTCACCGAGTGGGAGCCGCTGGCCGGCGCCGCCGAATCCGGTGCCACCTGGCACCGGCGGCTGCCCGCCGTGCTGCAGCGGCTGTCGGCCACCGCCACCCTCGAGCAGCTGACCGACGTGCTGGCCCGCGACGTGCGCGACCTGACCGGCTTCGACCGGGTGCTGGTCTACCGCTTCGACCGGGACTGGAACGGCGAGGTCGTCGCCGAGGCCCGCCGGGCGGACCTCGCGCCGTTCCTCGGCCTCTGGTTCCCCGCTGCCGACATCCCGGCGCAGGCCCGGGCGCTGTACGCGACCAACTGGCTGCGGCTGATCCCCGACGCCCGGTACGCCCCGGTGCCGCTGGAGCCGCCGCTCGTGCCGGGCACCGGCCGCCCGCTGGACCTCTCCGGCGCCATGCTGCGCAGCGTCTCGCCGGTGCACCTGGAGTACCTGGCCAACATGGGTGTCCGCGCCTCGATGTCGATCTCCCTGCTCGACCGCGGCCGGCTCTGGGGGCTCGTCGCCTGCCACCACTACGCCGGCCCGCGCCGCCCGTCGTACGCCGACCGGGTCGCCGCGGAGTTCCTCGGCCGCACCGCCTCGCTCCTGCTGCACACCGCGGCCGGTGCCGCCGAGCAGGGCGACGTCGTCGGGGTGGCGCAGCGCTCGGCCGACCTCGTCGCCGCCGTCGGCCGCGCCGGGCGCAGCGCGCTGCCCGCGCTCACCGAGGACGACGGCACCGGCCGCCCCACCGTGCTCGACCTGCTGCCCGCCGCCGGGGCGGCCGTCCGGGTCGGCGGGCGCCTGCGGCTGCTCGCGGACACACCGCCCGCCGAGCGCGTGGGCCCGCTGGTGGAGGCGTTGCTGGCGGCCGGCACGCCCGTCACCGACTCCCTGCCCCGCACCCTGCCGGAGGCCGCCGACCTCGCCGGGCCGGCCAGCGGCGTGCTCGCCGTCGGCCTGGACGGCGGGGACTTCCTCGCCTGGTTCCGGCCGGAGACCCCGCGCGAGGTCACCTGGGGCGGCAACCCGCACAAGACCGAGGTGACCGGGAGCGGGCGGCTGTCCCCGCGCCGCTCGTTCGAGGCGTGGACCGAGACCGTCCGCGGCACCGCCCGCCCCTGGCGCGAGCACGAGGTCGCCGCCGCCCGGGCGCTGGGCGAGCAGGTCGCCGTCGCCGGGCGGGCGCGCGCCGACCAGGAGAACCGGATGGCTGCCGCGCTGCAGCGCACCCTGCTGCTCGACGAACTGCCCACGGTGCCCGGCGTGGACCTCGCCGCCCGCTACCTGCCCAGCGCCGACGACGTCGTCGGCGGCGACTGGTTCGACCTCGTGCCGCTGCCGAGCGGACGGGTGTCGCTGGTGCTCGGCGACGTCGCCGGGCACGGCCTGTCCGCGGCCGCCGTCACCGCGCAGGTGCGCCACGCCCTGCGCGCGGCCCTGCTGCGCGACGCCGGCCCCGGCGCCGCGCTGGCGGAGCTCAACCGGCTGCTCACCGCGCTGCTGCCCGGGGAGATGGCGACCGCCGTCGTCGCCGAGCTCGATCCCGCCACCGGCGAGGTCGCGGTGGCCAGCGCCGGTCACCTGCCGGTGCTGTCGACCGCCACCGGGTACGTCACGGCCGGCCGCGGCCCGGCGCTGGGCATCCTCGACGACGCCGGGTACGAGCAGACGCGGCTGCGGCTCGCCGGCGACGAGCGGCTGCTGCTGTTCAGCGACGGCCTCGTCGAGCGGCGCGGGGAGCCGGTGACCGCCGGGCTGGAGGCGCTGCGGGTCGCGGCGTCCGCCGGCGGGGCCGACGTCTCGGCGCTGCTGGACGGCGTCCTCGCGGCCCTGGACCCGCCGGGCACCGACGACGTCACCCTGCTGGGCCTCGGCCGGGCGCTCTGACCGGGGTCGCTCAGACCAGGAAGCGGTAGGCGGTCGTGCCCGGCGCCAGGTGCTGGATGCGCAGCGGGCTGGCCTCGATGCGGGCCAGCAGGCCGGGGAGGTCGGCGGCGCTGCCCAGCTCGATGCCGGTCAGCGCCGCGCCGGTCTCCCGGTTGTCCCGCTTGACGTACTCGAACAGCACGATGTCGTCGTCGGGGCCCAGCACCTCGTCGAGGAAGCGGCGCAGCGCGCCCGGCTCCTGCGGGAACTCGACCAGGAAGTAGTGCTTGAGCCCGCGGTGCACCAGCGAGCGCTCGACCACCTCGGCGTACCGGCTGACGTCGTTGTTGCCGCCCGACAGCAGGCACACCACGGTCTGCCCCGGCGCGACGGCGACCTGGCCGCCGGTGAGCGCGGCGGTCGCCATCGCCCCCGCGGGCTCGGCGATGACGCCGTCCACCTGGTACAGGTCCAGCATCTCGGTGCAGATCTGGCCCTCGGGCACGGTGACGACCTCCGCCCCGCTGGCGCGCACCATCGGCAGGGTCAGGTCCCCGGCCCGGCGGACGGCGGCGCCGTCGACGAACGTGTCGATCTCGGCGAGCTCCACCGGGTGCCCGGCCGCCAGGGCCGCGGTCATGTTCGCCGCCCCGGCGGGCTCGACCCCGACCAGCCGGGTGCCGGGACTGCGCTCGGCCAGCCAGGTGCCGGCGCCGGCCAGCAGCCCGCCGCCGCCGACCGGGAGGACGACGACGTCCGGCGGGCCGGGCAGCTGCTCCAGCAGCTCGACCGCGACCGTGGCCTGCCCGGCGATCGTGCCCGGCGCGTCGAAGGCGGGCACGAGCGTCGCGCCGGTGGCGTCGGCGTGCCGGGCGGCGGCCGCGGCCGCGTCGTCGTACGTGTCGCCGGACAGGACCAGCTCCACCATGCCCTCGCCGAGCGCGACGATCCGCTGGCGCTTCTGCCGCGGGGTGGTGCCGGGGACGAAGACGTAGCCGCGGACCCCGAGGACCGCGCACGCGTGCGCGACGCCCTGCCCGTGGTTGCCGGCGCTGGCGCACACGACCCCGGCGGCGCGGGCGGCGCCGTCCAGCCGGCTGATGGTCGTGTAGGCGCCGCGCACCTTGTAGGAGCGGCCGACCTGCAGGTCCTCGCGCTTGAGCCAGACGTCGGCGCCGGTCGCGGCGGAGAGGCGGGCGTTGCGCTGCAGGGGCGTCCGGGTCGCGACACCGGCCAGCCGCCGGACGGCGTCCTCGACCTCGGCGGAGAAGCTCACCGGCTCATCCTCGCCGAGCGCGGCGCCGGCGCCGGTCACCGGGCGGGGTGACATGCCTCCCGGCGCGTCAGGCGGCCGGACCCGGCGGGAGCAGCGTCCCGTCGCCGGTGCGGGTGAGCCGGCCGGCCGCGACGGCCTGCTCCAGCGCCCGCTCCAGCAGCGGGGTCAGCGACGGGGTCCGGCGGCGGTAGCCGAACACCTCGGCGGTGCGCGGGAGGAGCTCGTCGGCGGTGGTGCCGGCGGCCGGGCACAGCGCCGCCATGGCGTTGCCGACCTCCTCCGGGGCGACGTGCTCCAGCGGCCGGTCCGTGCTGACCACCTGGCGCCGGAACGCCGTCCAGGCGGCGCGGTCCAGGCCGGCCGGCCAGACGAAGTCGCCGTCCACGAGGCCGGCGGGCAGCAGCGCCAACAGCGCGTCGCGGCGGGCCTCGGTGACGCGGGTCAGCCCGTAGGCGCCGGCGGCGAGCCGGGTCAGCCGGTCGCGGTGCACCGGCCCCTCCGCGCGGACGCCGGCCAGCAGCAGCCGCCGCACGGCGCGGGCGGTCGCGGCGTCGGCCAGCTGGTCCAGGACCTTGCGCTCACCGGCCGGCCGGGGCGTCCAGGCGGCGAAGGGCCGCTCGCCGTCCGAGGAGGCCGCGGCGGCGCGGCGGGAGGGGGCCCGCCGTGCCGGCGGCGTCGCCGGCCGGGGGTCGTCCGGCGGCCCGGGCTCCGCGGCGGCCGGCACGACCCGGTCCGCCACCGGGGCGGGCACGGCGGCGGGAGAGGGGACGACGGTCAGCCCGGGGCGCGCGGCCGGCTCGGGCCGGGCCTGCGGCGCGAGCGCGGCCGGGTCGACCGCCCGCAGCACCGCCAGGGCGCCGGCCGCCGGGGCGGGCTCGGCCGGGGAAGCGGGCACCTCGGCCGGCGGGGCGGCGGGCCCGGCCGGCGCGTCGTCGACGACGGCCAGCACCGGCCGCACCGGGGGCGCGGCCGGGGCGGGGGTGGGCTCGGGGGCCGGGGTGGGCTCCGGTGCCGGGGCGGCCGCCGCCGCCGGGGCGGGGGCGGGTGCGGGCTCAGGTGCCGGGGTCGGGGGGGGGGCCGCGAGGGCGGCGGCGCGCGCGGCGGCGTGGGCGGCGGCCGCCAGCGAGTCGAGCACCGCCTCCCGGTCGCGCAGCCAGGACGGCAGCCACACCCGCTCCACCGCGGGCCACCGCAGCATCCCCGAGAGGACCTCCACCGGCAGGCCGTCGCGGTCGCCGACCGTGCGCCGCCGGGCCCACGCCGGCCCGTCCAGCAGCACGGCCAGGACCGGGGTCTCCGGCGCGTCCGCGGGAGCCACCGACAGGTCGAGCCGGAACTCCGACAGGCCGACGTCCGTGGCGACGGACAGTCCGCGACCGCGCAGGCCCTCGGCGATCTCCTCCCGGTGCCGGTCCAGGGTGCCGGCCGGGCGCGCGTCGCGCGGCAGGGCGTCGGTGCCCAGCGCCGCCAGGTCCAGGTAGGCGCGCAGGTGCTTCACGCCCACCGACGCGGTCTGCTCGGCGCGCAGCTGCGCGGGGTCGAACGAGGTGAAGACGACGACCTGGCGCCGCGCCCGGGTGACGGCGACGTTGAGCCGCCGCTCGCCGCCCACCCGGTTGAGCGGGCCGAAGTTCAGCGGCAGCACCCCGCGGTCGTCCGGGCTGAAGGCGGTGGAGAACAACACGACGTCGCGCTCGTCGCCCTGCACGTTCTCCAGGTTCTTGACGAACAGGCCCTCGCCGTCGGTGCGGTCCAGCGCCTCCAGCAGCCGGTCGTCGCCGGAGTCGCGCAGCAGCGTCTCGATGTAGGACCGCTGCTGGGCGTTGAAGGTGACCACGCCGATGGAGGGCGTGCGGTCCCCGGCCTCCCCGGCCGCCCAGGCGTCGAACCGGCGGCGGATCTCGGCGACGACGGCCTTGGCCTCCATCGGGTTGGTCCGCAGCAGCCGGCCCATCCCCGAGCGGTGGAAGGTGCCGTTGACCCGCACCAGCGAGACGCCGGAGCCGTCCGGGCCGGCGGAGGGCCGCCCGTGCGTGGGCGCGGGGAACGACGACAGCCGGTTGCCGTAGTAGTTGGCGTTGCTGAAGGCGATCAGCGACTCGTCCTGGCTGCGGTAGTGCCAGGACAGCCACTGCCGCGGCACCCGCGCGGCGACGCACTCGGAGAGGATCGACTCCTCGTCCTCCACCGTGGTGCCCAGCAGGTCGGCCGGGTCGTCCTCGCCCCCGGTGGCGGGCTCGGCGAACGAGGTGGGCGGCATCTGCCGGCTGTCGCCGACGACGACGGCGGCGCGGGCGCGACCCAGCGCGCCGACCGCGTCGGCGACCCGGATCTGGGAGGCCTCGTCGAACACCACGAGGTCGAACAGGCCGGCGCGGGCCGGGAAGAAACGGGCCACGGAGTCGGGGCTGACCAGCACGCACGGGGTCACGGCCGTGACCAGGTCGGCGTACTGCTCGAGCAGGGCACGCACGCCCAGGCCGCGGCGGGAGCGGGACAGCTCGCGCTGCAGGGCGCCGACGCGCCCGTCGCCGGTGGCGGTGTCGAAGGGCCGCGCGGCCAGCAGCCCGGCCGGCAGCGCCGCGGTCAGGTGCCGGCGGACCGCCCGCGAGGCGGCGGCGAACCGGCGGATGGCCTTCTCGTGCGCCTCGGCGTCGAACGCGTCCAGCCCGGAGGCGTCGCGGCGCTCGTCGACCGAGGCGAGGGCGACGCCGTGCTCGAACGCCCGCAGCGCGTCCTCCGCGGGCAGCTCGCCGCGCACCAGCGCCGTCCGCCCCTCCAGCAGGCCGGCCGCCCGCAGCGGCTCCAGGGTGTCCAGGAACGACACCCAGCGGCGCAGCGACATCAGGCCGGTGTGCTCGACCCCGCGCTCGGGGCGGGTCATGGTCCAGCGGAACACCAGACCGTCGTCCGCGCACCAGGCGGCCAGCCGGCGCGGGTCGCTGCCGCACACCGACAGCAGGCTCTCCAGGGTGTCGCGCAGCCGGGCGACGGCCGCGGCGGCGGCCGGGTCGGGGCCGGGCCCGGCGACGACGTACCGGCGCAGCTGCACCGCGAAGTCGCTGGCGCTGTCGGCCAGCGCGCCCGACCGGCGCAGCCACGCCACCTGCTCGGCGAGCAGGTCCGGCTCCAGGATCGGGTTCCAGCCGGCCGGCACCGACAGGCCCGGGATGACCGCGGCCCGCGCGCCGAGCGCGGCCGCGGCCTGCTGCAGCCGCCACAGGGCGGCGGTCAGCTCCGGGACGTCGCCCAGGCGCAGCTTGACGTCGGGGCGCAGCACCGGGGCGAGCCGCTCGCGGACCTCGGCCAGGCCCCGCCGACGGGCGAGCCAGGTCGCGGCCTGCGCCGTCTGGGCGTCCACGTACAGGTCGGCCAGCGGCAGGTCCAGCGCCTCGGGAATGGCGACGTCCAGCCCCGGGTGCACTCCGGTGGCGAAGGCGGCGACCTCGCCGAGCACCTGGGTCGTGGCGGTGGCCCAGCGGTCGGTGGGCACCTCGTCGAGCACGTCGAGGGTGGTCGCCGGGCCGGCCAGCAGGTGCGCCAGCCCGTCCAGGTCGGCGGGGGTGCGGACCTCGCGCAGCGCGCGGGCCAGGTGCTCCTCGGTGGGCAGCGCGCGCATCGCGGCGTCGACGGCCGCGGCGGCCTGCTGCGCGGCGAGCAGGTCCACCTGCGGGGTGTCGACGAACGCCCACGCGTGCCGCGGCGAGGGCCGGGCCAGGTCGGCGACGTCGGGCAGCAGCGCCAGCGCGCGGCGCACCGCCGTCAGGTCCTCGGGGGCCGCCGCGGCGACGACGGGGGCGGGCACCGGCAGCACCGGGGCGTCGTCGCCGGTGGCCAGCAGCGCGGTGCGGGCGGAGTAGCAGGACAGCCCGGCGGCGTTGGGGGCGTGCAGCCGCTCGGCGTAGCGGGCCAGCGTGCGGCGGGCGGCGCGCAGGTTCTCCTCGTCGGCGGCCAGGCCCCGCTCGTCGACGGCGACGGCGTGCTCGAGGGCGGCCTTGACCTGCGCCCGGACGGCGGCGGCCTTGCTGCCCTTGTCGTGCAGGTCGAGCGCGAACGGCCCCATGCCCACGGCGTCCAGCCGGCGGGCGACGACGTCCAGCGCCGCCCGCTTCTCGGCGACGAACAGCACCCGCTTGCCGTCGGCCACCGCCCGGGTCAGCAGGTTGGTGATCGTCTGCGACTTGCCGGTGCCGGGCGGCCCCTCCAGCACGAACGTGCGGCCCGCGGCGGCCTCGGCGATCGCGCGCAGCTGGGAGGCGTCGGCGGGGACGGGGCACCGGGCGGCCAGCTCGTCGAGGTCGGTGCCGCCGGCGGTGTCGGGGGCCGGGTCGGCGAACGCCTCGGTCGGCTCGTGCAGCAGGTGGGCCACCAGCGGGTTCTCCGCGAAGTCGGCCCAGTGCTCGTCGAGGTCGCGCCACAGCCGGTACTTGGCGAACTGGAGCACGGCCAGGTCGGCGGTGGGCTCCACCCGGTGCGGGAGCCCCGCCTCGGCCAGGGCCAGCCGCATCGCCTGCAGCGCGCGGTCCAGCGCGATCCCGGCGCCGTCGCCGTCGGGCTCGGCCAGCCCGGGCACGACCAGGCCGTGCACCTGGCGCAGCTTCTCCAGCAGGCAGTAGTTGGGCGTGCTCGTGCCGGTGTCGTCGAGGGTCAGCCGGTAGCCGCCGCCGCGCGCGGCGGGGGTGAGCACGACGGGGACCAGCACGAGCGGCGAGCGCAGCGGCCGGCCGTCCAGCTCCCACACCAGGCTGCCCAGCGCGAGGTACAGGTTGTTGGCGCCGGTCTCCTCGCGGACGGTCTTGGCCTTGTACGCCAGCCCGCGCAGCCGGGGCAGGTAGCCGCCCTCGGTGACGTCGGCGTGCACGCTGCGGCGCTCGGTGAGGGTCTCGGTCAGCAGCTGCTCGGGCAGCTCGCGGGCGCCGGTGACGCCCCGCTCGCGCTGCACGGCGCCCAGCCGGTCCGAGGGCAGCAGGGAGACGGCGGTGCCGCCGGCCAGCAGGTCCTCCAGCGGGCCGAGCGCCGCGGCGGGGACGACCAGCGGCAGGCCCGCCCGCTCGGTGTAGTTGAGCAGCCGGTTGCGCAGCGACAGGTCCAGCAGCGCGTTCTTCCACTGCTGCACCCGGGCGGGGGCCTCCGGGCGGCCGTGCCGGCTGGCCGCGGCCGGGCCGGGGTCGGCCACCGGTGCGGGCACCGCCCGCGCCGGGGTGTGCTCTCCGGGCAGGTACTCCACGACCTGGACGGCGCCGTCCGCGCCGCGGACGCGGGCGGGCACCGGCACGATGCCGTCGCGCCGGGCCCGGTGCACGTCGGTGACGCCGACCAGCCGGTCCAGGCCCGGTTCCTGCGCCGGCCCGCCGGCCAGCCAGGTGCCGGCCGCCGCCGCGTGCCGCTCCTCGGCGTCGGGCAGCGGCGCGTCCTCGCCCCGGTCGGTGAGCAGCGTCGTCTCGACGAGCCGGACGTAGCCGAGGTCGACCAGGTTCGCCAGCGGCGCGACGTCGGTGGTGGCCGCGCTCTCCGCGGCGCGCTCCTCGCGCCAGTAGCCGAGGAACGCGTGCCGGTCGGCCACCCACAGCAGCGGCCGGATCCCGGCCCGCTCCAGCGCCGCGGCGAGCACGACGACGACGTCCAGGCAGGTGCCGACGCGGCCGTCGAGCACGTCGCCGGGCGTGCGGACGCGGTGGGCCATGTCGGCCCAGGGCGCCGACGGCTCGCCCAGGCGGACGCCGCGGGCGGCCAGGGCGTCACCGAGCGCGGTGACCACCGCGTCGACCCGGTCCGGCGCGGCCCCGGCGGCCCGGACACCGCCGTCGCCGGTGCGCTCGGCGAGCAGGGCCGAGGCCTCCTCCAGCAGGGCGCCGACCGCCGGGTGGTGGGGGAGCACGTGCGCGGCGAGCATCTCCAGCGCCAGCGGCGCCGGGGCGGCCAGCCACTGCCCGGCGGCCAGCACCTGCACCGGGAGCGCGGTCCCGCCGACGTCCGCGCCGTCGACCAGCACGTCGACCTCGATCGACCCCGGCCGCTGCTCCTCGATCTGCAGCATCACCGCCGGGTCCATGACCAGGCCGACGTCGGCGAGCACGGTCGTCCGGCCGGCGTCGAGGTCGACCAGCCGCTCGACGGCGCCGCCGATCGGGCCGTCGGCGTCGAGGACCTGCACCCGCAGCGTGGCCGCCCGCGCGGGGCCGCCGTGGTTGGTGAGCGCCAGCCGCGACACCACCGGCACGCCGTTGTGCGCGAGCGCGTGGGACAGCACCGGCGTGCTCGTCGCGGAGATCGCCACGGCGGGCCGCGCGCTGCCGGCAGCGGGTGCCGGGCGGACCGGAGTGGTGCTCATGGGTCCTGTCTACCGGTCCGGACGGACCGGTCCGGTCAGGGCGCGGCGGCGTCTGGGGCGGGTGTGACGGGCGGGCACGGCCGTGGCGGTGAGATGCGTCCCGTTGACCCGGGGCGGTGCCGTGCGCGCGGGGGGCTGCCGATCCGCGCGGGTCCCGAGCGCCCGTCCGCGTGACCGGGGTGGAACGGGCAGGTGACGTCTGGGCGCACCGGCGCGCCGCGTCTCCCGCGCGCGCCGGGCCGCTGCCACGGTCGGCGCCACCCGACTCCCCGGAGGCCCGCGATGCCCTGCTCGTCCTGCACCCCTCGCCGCCGCTGCGACGCCTGCACCCGGGCCCGCGCCACCACGATCGTGCGGGTCCGCTCCAGCTGGACCCGCCCCGGACGGACCGCCGCGCGCTGACCCGCGCCCCACCCGTGCCAGGGTGGGGACGTGCCGAGGCGGAGTGCGGGGGTGCTGCTGCACCGGCGCGGCCCGGCCGGGGTCGAGGTGCTGCTCGGCCACATGGGCGGCCCGTTCTGGGCGCGCAAGGACGCCGGCGCCTGGTCGATCCCGAAGGGCGAGCACGGCGACGACGAGGCCCCGGAGGCCGCCGCGCGCCGCGAGTTCGCCGAGGAGCTGGGCAGCCCCGTGCCCGCCGGCGATCTGGTGCCGCTGGGGGAGCTGCGCGCCTCGGGCAAGGTGCTCACGGTGTGGGCGGTCGAGGGCGACCTGGACGCCGCGGCCTGCACCAGCAGCACCTTCGAGCTCGAGTGGCCGCCCCGGTCCGGGCGCGTGCAGGAGTTCCCGGAGATCGACCGGGCCGCCTGGTTCGGCCTGCCCGAGGCGCGGGAGAAGCTGGTGCGCGGCCAGGTGCCGTTCCTCGACCGGCTGGTGGCCCTCCTCGGCTGAGCGCGGGGCCTACCGCACCGCCGCACCGCGCCCGGAACGCCTTCGTGTCGGTTGCCGAACGACTCGCCTCACCCGCCCCACGCTCCTCACCGCCCCGCGCCGCCGGTGGCATCGTCTGCCCGCCGAGTCCTCAGCGACTCCCGGACGGAGGAGAGCCCGTGTCCTGCCCCACCTGCGGCACCCACGACCAGCGTGGTGCCTACTGCGTCTCCTGCGGCACCGAACTGCTGGCGCTGACCCAGCCCGTGCTCCGCCTCGAGACCCGCCGCAAGCCCGCCGTCCCGCCGGCGACGCGCGCCCCTCGCTGAGCCCCGGGCGGGGGGGCCCGCGCCCCGCCGGGGGCCCCCGCGCCAGTGGGCCCCTCCCCCCGCGGCCCCAACGGCCCGTTGGAGCGTCGCCGGGGGGTCGACCG